>CAZPQL010000013.1:0-48567 GCA_964588725.1 uncultured Rhodobacterales bacterium | reverse complement strand
AATCTTCGCTTGCATCAATTCGAGCACCGCCTGATCCGCCCGCCTGTCTGCTGAAAATTTCGCCTCCAGATCGGACCGCAAATCGGCCAGCGCTTTGTTCAGTATGCGTTCGTGGGCAGCAGGCGATATGCCAGAAATATCCCCGCCAGCCTGTTGAACGCCGGTGGAACCAGTTACCTGATTGTCTGTTTTCTTACCAATCATTCAGCCCGACTGATCCACATCTTTGCTATTGCGCGCTTCGTTTACAGTTGTACCGGATCCGCCTTTTTGCGTCACGTTCTCAGAAGAGTTCGCCACATTCCTTGTGTCGGTTTTGTTTTTGCGGGTTTGCCGCCAGGTGATCCAAACTCCGACCACCGCGACCAATCCAACAAACGCCCCCCAATAGTCCAGAAACAATTGTTGCATAATCCTCCCCTAAAATATTTGAGGGTACCTTAGCAGAGTCAAAAACAATTAAAAGTACTGGCACGAAATCGTATCAAACCACGGCTCCGGGCCCTACGGCCAAAAGACCCCGCATCGTATGCGGGGCAGGCCCCGCTAACGCAATTTCAGCGTCGCCAGTCCGATCAGCGCCAGCACCAGCGAAATGATCCAGAACCGGATCACGATGGTGCTTTCGGCCCAGCCCTTTTTTTCATAGTGATGGTGAATCGGGGCCATCAGAAACACGCGTTTGCCGGTGCGTTTGAAATAGAGCACCTGAATAATCACGCTCAGTGCCTCGACCACAAACAACCCGCCAACGACGGCCAGAACGATTTCGTGTTTGGTGGCCACCGCGATCGCCCCCAATGCGCCGCCCAGCGCCAACGATCCGGTATCGCCCATGAACACCGCAGCGGGCGGGGCGTTATACCACAAAAATCCCAGACCACCGCCGATCAGCGCCGAGACAAACACCAGAATTTCGCCAGTGCCCGCGACGTAGTGCACGCCCAGGTACTGCGAAAAGTCGACGCGCCCCACCGCATAGGAAATGACGCCCAGCGTCCCTGCCGCGATCATCACCGGCATGATCGCCAGCCCGTCCAGCCCATCCGTCAGGTTGACCGCGTTGGCCGAGCCGACGATGACGATCATCGCAAAGGGCACAAACATGAACCCCATGTTGATCAGCACGTTCTTGAATACGGGAACGGCCAGCTGATAGGTCAGGTCAGCAGGATGCAGATAGGCGGCCCAATAGCCTGCAATCAACGCCACGATCATCCCCATGAGAAACCGAATTCGCCCCGAAACGCCTTTGTTATTATTGGCAGACACTTTGGCATAATCGTCGATAAAGCCTATGGCGCCAAATCCCATGGTGACAAAAAGCACCAACCAGACATAGGGCACATCCCACCGTGCCCACAGCAATGTCGACACCACCAGCGCCCCAAGGATCAGTACGCCGCCCATGGTCGGCGTGCCGGCCTTGTCCAGAATGTGGCTTTCAGGTCCGTCTTCGCGGATCGGCTGGCCGTTGACTTGTCGGCGCTTCAGCAGATTTATCAGCGGCTGCCCAAAGACAAACCCAAACACCAGAGCCGTGAAAAACGCGCCGCCGGCACGCGACGTGATAAAGCGAAAAACGTTGAAGGCGTCCCAGCCCGCGTCGAGTTCGCTTAGCAAATAAAACATCTAGACTTTTTCCTTACCGCCCGGGCGGCCCGCTTGCCCCAGTTCTTTGATCGCGTCAACCACGATAGATGCCCGCGAGCCTTTGGATCCTTTTACCATAACAACGTCGCCGGCATCCACCAGATGATGTGCAATGTCCGCCAGCGCGTCGGCGTTTTCCCGCCATTCGCCGCGTTTGTCCGCAGGCAGTGCATCAAACAGTGCGCGCATCATCGGTCCCGCTGCATGGACTTTGGTAATGGCGTCAATCCCCGCGTGCGCGGCCATGGCCCGGTGTTGCGCGGCGCTGTCGCGCCCCAGTTCCAGCATATCGGTTAAAAACGCAATGCGCCGCCCGGTCGAGCGCGTCCCCAAACCGTCAGTGGGTGTGCTGGCGGCGAGCGCGTCAAGCGCCGCCCCCATCGACGCGGGATTGGCGTTATAGGCATCGTCAATCAACAGAAGTTTTTGCCGTGTTTCGCCGGGATCGAGATAAACCCAGAGCCGTGCACCGCGCCCGTCGGGCGGTTGCCAGTCCGCCAGCCGCAATGCCGCCAGAGCATGATCGCCGCCGACCGCAACGACTGCCGTCAGCACCGCCAGCGCATTCAGCGCAAAATGGCGGCCCTGAGCCGCCAGTTTGAACAGTGACGTGTCGCCACAACGGTCGTATGCGACGGTCTGATAGTGCGTGTGCGATGTGCCGCCCGACAGGTGCCAATCGGCACCGGTACGCGCGCCGAAAGTGATTACTTCAAGGCCCCCCTCGATTGCGGCAAGCCGCAGCAGACTGTGCGTTTCATCGTCGGCGTTCAGAATCGCCGTACCGCTGCCCGCCGTCATGCCGGCAAATATTTCCGCCTTGGCGCGGGCCACGTCTTTGATAGACTCAAATGCAGCCATATGCGCCGCCGCTACTGTCGTGACAATCGCCACGTCAGGGCGGGCAAGACGGCTGAGCGGCGTGATTTCTCCACTGTGGTTCATACCGATTTCGATGATCGCAAAATCTGTTGCGGCGGGCATCCGCGCCAGTGTCAGTGGCACACCCCAATGGTTGTTCAGGCTTTTGACCGCCGCGTGCACGGTGCCCTGAGCTGTGAGAACGTGATGCAACATGTCCTTTGTCGACGTTTTTCCCACCGATCCGGTCACAGCGACGATCTGCGCGCGGGTTCGCGTGCGCGCAGCTTTTGCCAGCCCCTCAAGCGCCGTGAGCACATTGTCTACGATCAATAGCGGTGCGGTCGCCTCCACAGCTGCGGGGCGGTGCGTAACCATGGCCGCCGCCGCGCCTTTGCTCAGAGCCTCGGCTACGAAGTCATGGCCGTCGCGCTGATCCGTCAGTGCGACAAACAGATCACCCGCGGCAATGGTGCGCGTATCGATGGATACGCCTTGCGCTTCCCACGCTGTGTCTGTCACACCTGCGGTGGCCCGCGCGGCCTCCGCTGAAGTCCACAAGGGCGCGCTCATGCGCCCTGTCCGTCAAGCGTCGCCACCGCAATACTTGCGTGTTCGACGTCGTTGAAATCAAGCACGCTGTCGCCAATAGTCTGGGTGGTTTCGTGGCCTTTTCCGGCAATCAGCAGTGTGTCACCTGCCTGCAGCGCGTCCACACCGCGCAATATCGCAACAGCGCGGTCGTCAACTTCGGTGGCGTCTGGACAGGTCACCATGATCGCAGCCCTGATCGCCGCCGGATCCTCGGAACGCGGGTTGTCATCGGTGACAAAAACCACATCGGCGCCCTGCGCTGCCGCTTGCCCCATCAGGGATCGTTTGCCTTTATCGCGGTCACCACCTGCACCAAACACCACCACCAGCCTTCCCATCACATGCGGGCGCAGCGCTGACAGCGCCACCCGCAGCGCGTCGGGCGTATGGGCGTAATCGACATACACCGCCGCGCCGGACTTGCGCGTTGCCGCCAGTTCCATTCGCCCGCGCACGGTTTTTAGCTGCGTGAGTACCTTGAAAACATCCTCGGGACCGGCACCGCAAGCCATGACAAGCGCCGCCGCCGCCAGCACGTTGCTTGCCTGAAATCCGCCAATCAATTGCAGATCAAATACGTGCGCCTTAGCCCCGTGCGCGACACGGATTTCCTGCCCCGTGCTATGATAGCGCTGTGCGGTCAAACGCAATTCGGCATGCTGCGAGTTGCCGAAAGTCGTGATTTCATGACCCCGCGCTTGGCATATTTTCAGGATGTCAGCCGATTTCGTGTCGTCCAGATTGACGACCGCATGACCGCCCGGTGGCAGAATACGGCTGAACAGCAAGGCCTTGGCGTCAAAATACGCGGCGAAATCTTCGTGGTAATCCAGATGGTCCTGTGTGAAATTTGTAAAGGCGGCGGCGCACAGGTGCACGCCGTCCAAACGCCGTTGCGCCAGCCCGTGCGACGAGGCCTCCATGGCGGCGTGGGTGACATCCTGATCTGACAACGCGCGCAACAGGCGATGCAGGGCCACGGGTTCGGGCGTCGTGTGGTGCAGCGGCGCGGTGACCGCACCTTCGACGCCGGTTGTGCCGAAATTGACGGCGCGCAGCGCCAGCGCCTCCCATATCTGGCGGGTGAAACTGGCGACCGAAGTTTTGCCGTTGGTGCCGGTCACCGCCACCATGGTCTTGGGTTGCGCGCCAAACCATCGGGACGCAACCAGCGCCAGATCGTGGCGCGGGTCATCAGAGACCACCACAGCCGCATCGGCATTTTTGATCAAACCGGCACCGGCTTTGTCGGTGAGCACGGCCACGGCCCCCGATTCCAGCGCGTCTGCCGCGAATCGCGCGCCGTGAACATTGGTGCCCGGCAGGGCGGCAAACAAATGCCCCGGTTTGACCGCATGGCTGTCGACCGACAGACCGGTGATTTTCGCATCACGCGCAGAGGTCAATCCCAGTTCACGCAGGGTTTTGGTGGGGAAATTTTGCGCGCTCATGCACGGACCGCCTGTGTCGTCAATTGCTGGACAGGGTGTAGTTGATTGCACCGTCGTCTTCAATCTCCGGACGCAAGCCCAACAAAGGCGCGACACGGCGGATCATTTCTGCTGCCACCGGCACCGCCGTCCAACCGGCCGTTCGCCGCGGCGCAGGGCCCGAAGTTTCCACCGGTTCGTCCAGAGTGACAACAAGAACGTACCGCGGCTTGTCGGCGGGAAAAACCGACGCAAAAGTCGCGATCACGCGGTCTTTGGCGTAGCCGCCATTGGGGTCGGGTTTGTCGGCGGTGCCGGTTTTGCCGCCAACGCGATACCCGGGCACGTCGCCCATTGAAGCGGTGCCGCGTGTCACCACCTGACGCAACATCGCGCGCAAGGTCGCCGATGTTTGCCCCGACACCACCCGCGTTCGCGGCGCAACCGGCCCCTGTTGTTTGACAATCGTCGGCGTCACCTTAAAGCCGCCGTTCAACAGACTGGCGTATGCAGCGGCCAGATGCAGCGGACTTGCGGCTATTCCGTGGCCGTACGCAACGGTCATCGTCGACAGTTCGGACCAGATCTTTGGCAACAGCGGTCGCACGCTGCCCACACCGGCGATTTCGATTGGCACCGGTTCAAACAGGCCGATGCTGTCCAGAAATGCCTGTTGTCGTCCGGCACCGATATCGCGTGCCAGATTGGCCACCCCGATGTTGGAGCTTTTGACGATGACGTCGGTCAGGCTAAGCCTGTCACCGTAGTCGTGAAAATCGCGAATTTTGAATTTGCCCCATTTCAACGGCCCACGGGTGTCGATCATAGTGTCGGGTGCCGCCAACCCATCTTCAAGCGCGATGGCGGCGGTGAATATCTTGAACGTCGATCCCAGTTCATACAGTCCCTGCGCCGCGCGGTTGAACAGCGTCGATTCCGTGGGGTCTTTTTTGATATCGGGCACTGGGCGGCTGTTGGGGTCAAAATCGGGCAGCGACACCATCGCGATGACTTCACCCGTTTGCACGTCCATCAAAACCGAAGCTGCTCCCTTGGCGTTCAACAGCCGCATTCCACCACGTAAAACACGCCGCGACGCCGCCTGAATGGTCAGATCGATCGACAGGTTGAGCGGCCGACCGTTGTTCGCGGGATCGCGCAGATAGGCGTCAAACGTATTTTCGACACCGGCGACCCCCACGATTTCGGCTGAATGCACGCCTTCGCGGCCAAATCCGGCGCCGCCCAGAATATGCGCAGCCAACTGGCCGTTGGGATAAAGCCGCATTTCCCGCGGGCCAAACAGCAAGCCGGGTTCACCAATATCGTGCACCGCCTGACGTTGTTCAGGTGAAAGCACGCGGCGCAACCAGATAAATTTCCGGTTGCCGGTAAAATTCTTCAACAGAACTTCTGCGCTCATGTCGGGAAACACGTCGGCCAACCCGCGCGCGGCGGATTCCGGATCAATCATCAAATGCGGTTGGGCATACAGCGAATTGGTGACCAGATTGGTCGCCAAAAGCGCGCCGTTGCGGTCCAGAATATCTGCGCGCTGCGTCAGAATCTGGGTCACGTTTCGCACGGCGCGCGGTTCGGTTGGCGTATTCGACGCCAGCCCCGCCATGCGCACGCCAATCACCAGAAAAGCAGCGGTGAACGCCAGCCCCAGAACCATCAGTCTGCTTTCGGCACGCAGGCGCATGGCGTCGCGCATTTTTTCGTGGCGTTTGCGCAGGTTCTCGGCTTCGATGACGTCGGGGTTTTCGCCCGTGTTGCGGGCCGACAGAATGCGCGCCAGCGGGCGTAGCGGCGTGCGAATCATCGATTGGCCTCCATTGGCGGACCCATCACGTCGACAGGGCCTTGTATTTCGGAAGGGTCAAAACGCGGATAGCCCACAAGATTGACGTCACCAAAGTGATCCGCGGCCAGTGGCATCAGTTGCAGAGACTCATAATTCAAATCGGCCAAAGCCCGCAGGCGGTCCGGGCGGTTCAGATAGGCCCATTCGGAACGCAGCACGTTCAGCGTTTCATGGGTGCTGCCGATTTCAACCTGCAGCGAGTCCACGCGGCGCAGAGCTTCCTGAGTGGCGTAATTTTCGCGGTAGGCCCAATAGGCCAGCGCAATCACGACGACCGCTTCCAGAGTATAAAGCACCGAGCGCATTAGTCGGTCCCCTGCATGGCCAGAGCGGGCAGCCCAAGTCCGGAAAAGTCCGCCGCTCCCGCAGGTGCGTCAAGCCTGCGCGCCATGCGCAGTTTGGCCGAACGCGCTCTGGGATTTGCCTGTCGTTCGTCGCTATCGGCGGTAATTGCTTTGCGGGTCAGTTTTTCAAATCGCGGCGGCGCGACCGTGATTTCCGGTGCAAAACGGTTGCCGCGCGGACCCGACGCCGAATGTGCCTGAAAAAACCGCTTCACGATGCGGTCTTCCAGCGAATGAAAACTGACCACCGCCAGAATCCCCCCTGGCGCCAGTGCCCGTTCGGCGGCGAACAATCCGTCGACCAGCTGGCGCAGTTCGTCATTCACCGCAATACGCAGCGCCTGAAAACTGCGCGTGGCGGGGTGGATCGGGCCGGGTTTGGCACCGGGAAAACAGGTTTCGATCAGCGCCGCGAGCTGAGCCGTCGTTGTGATGCGCGTCTCATTGCGGGCGGCAACGACGGTGCGGGCAATGCGCCGCGAGGCTTTTTCTTCGCCGTATTGAAACAGAATGTCTGCAAAGGTGGACTCGTCAGCGGTGTTGACAATATCGGCGGCGCTTTGGCCCGTGCGGCTCATGCGCATATCCAGCGGCCCGTCTTTGGCGAATGAAAACCCACGCTCTGCCTGATCAATCTGCATCGAGGATACGCCAATATCGAGCACGATCCCGTCAAGCGGCACTCCGTGGGCTTCCTGTGCCAATCGGTCCAGCTGTCCAAATTCACCGGCAATCATCAGCAGACGATCGCCATAAACGCCGGCCCAGGCGCGGGCGGTTTCAAACACCGTGGGGTCGCGGTCTATGGCCAGCACCATTTTTGCGCCACCGTCAAGCAAGGCACGCGTATACCCCCCGCCCCCGAATGTACCGTCCAGCCAAACGCCTTTAACGGGTGAAATCGCCTTGAGAATGGGGGCGAGCAAAACGGGAGTATGTTCAGGGAACTGGCCGGAAATCTGCGTCATGGCCTCCCCCTTAGCCGGTGCTGTCCAACAATGTGAGCGGATCGGCACCGTCAAGTGTATCGTCGTCCCAATCTACCAGATGAACGGCATAAGTTTCGGGTTTCCAAATTTGGAACGTGTCGCCCGAGGCAATAAAAAACGCTTCGGTCGTAATGCCGACTTTGTCGCGCAGCTTGGGTGACAGAACCAGACGCCCGGTGTCGTCTACCTGCATGGGCACGGCTTGCCCCGAAAACATCCGCTCCAGTTTGCGACGGTTGGTGGAGCCACGCGGCAGAGCGGCTATTTTATCGTCAACCTCTTCCATGGCGTCCATGGAATAGCCTTCCAGAAAATCACGCTGCTTGCCGCCATAAACGATAACCAGATTGGGGTTGAGCCCGTCGGTCCAGTCGGGGTCGCTGCCTTCCAGCACACGGCGAAAAGAGGCGGGGATCGACACCCTGCCCTTTGCATCCACTTTGTGGGTGCTTTCGCCTCTGAACCTGCGTGCCACTTTTGGCGCTCCTCGTCTGTCCGGTTTTGGCCGCTTAAACGGCGAACGGCGGAAGAGCTGCTGCCACTGCCCTACCCGCCGTTCTTGTCCCGTCTATGGACCGGTCCGGCTTTGTCGCCACCTGGGGGGGTGTCTGCTCGCGAACGCGCCGGATCTTGTTTACGTTGAGTAGCGGGTGCCTGTATGAAACCTGACTTGGGTTTTTGGGTCTTGACGCCCTTACTGTCCCGTTCCTCATCGTGCAGATAGGGATACAATGGGATTTTATGGAAAACAAGGGTTTTTTATGGGATTATATGGTTTTGGACGGCTGGGCATTGTTTCTCATCACGCGACAATGGATATAATTCAGGTCGTTATTGCTCTATTTGTAGAAAATGTTCATAGCGCCACAACATCTTGTAGCTTAGGTCTGCGCATAAAAAATCGATGGAAATTCTGCTTATAACGGACTGCGCAAGGAACATAGAGCGAACATCATGCGGGAACGGTATTTTCGTAATCGAAAACTTCGAATCACGGGTGCACGCCGAGCGTAACAGGCGTCGCGGCGAATTTCGGGCAGCGTCGGGTGAGTCCGATTATTTACACAGTGGATTTATGGTCAGGGCTACTTAATCCTGTCCTTAAGTCAACACGTCAGCAATCAATGCCTCGGCAATATCACCGTAGGCATCAGCCAGCGCGTCGTTGCCCAGTGCCACAGGGCTGCCTTGGTCTGACGCCAGCCGGATTTTCATATCAAGCGGAATTTCCCCAAAAAAGGTGAGGTCCAGCTTTGCGGCCTCTTCGCGGGCGCCGCCGTGGCCAAAAACATGTTCCTCGTGCCCACAGTTGGAACAGATATGCGTGGACATGTTTTCGATCATCCCCAGCACCGGTGTGCGGGTTTTCCCGAACATGTTCAAAGCTTTGCGCGCATCAAGCAGCGCCACGTCCTGTGGTGTCGACACAACGATCGCACCGGTTTGCACCGTATTTTGCGACATCGACAGCTGCACGTCACCTGTGCCCGGTGGCAAGTCGACAATAAGAACGTCCAGTTCGCCCCATTCAGTCTGGCCGACCAGCTGTTGCAAAGTACCGACCAACATCGGGCCGCGCCAGACGACGGCCTCGTCTTCCTCCAAAAGCAGACCCATCGACATGAATTTCACGCCGTGGTTCTCCAGGGGAACGATCGTTTTACCATTGGGTGACTGCGGTTTTTCGTTCAGACCCATCATCCGGTGTTGCGACGGCCCGTAGATATCGGCGTCAAGCAAGCCTACCCTCTGCCCCTGACGTGCCAAAGCCACCGCCAGATTGCTGGCTACAGTGGATTTGCCGACTCCGCCTTTGCCCGACGCAATCGAAATCACGTGTTTCACGCCGGGAATTTCTTTTGGACCTTTTTGCGGCTTGGGATGCGCGCCAATTTGCAAGTTCGGCGGCGGATCCTGCGGCGCGGATTCCCCCGCGTCGCTGTGTGCAGTCAGGATAACCGATACTTTCTGCACGCCGTCGATGGACTCGATTGCCGCCTGCGCCCGGTCGCGCACGGGTGCCATGGCGGCCCCTTTATCACCTGCTACTTCAAGAATAAAACTCACTGATCCGCTATTTACGGTCAGGGCCTTGATCATGTCGCTGGAGGACAGATCACCCCCTTCGGGGAGCTGAATTTCCTTCAGCGCTTCAAGAACAGTTTCGCGCGTCACGCTCACGATTTTGATCCTTTATCAGATTGCCTAAACTGGCGTTGCACAGTACATCGTGCAAATTGCGGATAAGAACAAGTCCGCAGGCAATTATGCCACAGGAGAAACCGTGGATACACTGTCGCAGGCGCTGTCGATGATGTTCGCGTTTGATAGCGCGCTGGTCGAAATTGTCGGGCGCTCATTATATGTCTCGCTCACGGCAACGGCGTTGGGCGCGATCATCGGGATACCACTGGGCGCGGCTCTGGCCATCTGGTCTTTTCCGGGTCGCGGTCTGCTGGTTGTCTTGGCCACCACGCTGATGGCGCTGCCGCCTGTCGTCGTCGGGTTGATGGTTTATCTGCTGTTGTCGCGCGCAGGGCCACTGGGGTCTTTGGGGATCCTGTTTACCCCAAGTGCCATGATTATCGCCCAGACGATATTGATAACCCCGATCATTCTGGCGCTGACCCGCACGGCGGTTTTACCGATGTTTCGCGAATACAGGGTCTTACTGGCGTCGATCGATGCGGGTAAATGGCTGACGCTACGCACATTGATCTGGGATGCACGCTTTGGGGTGGTGACGGCGGTGCTGGCAGGTTTTGGCCGCGCGTTGGCCGAGGTCGGTGCCGTGATCATCGTGGGCGGTAACATCAACGGGCTGACGCGGGTGATGACGACAACGATCGCATTGGAAACGTCAAAGGGAAATTTGGAGTTGGCGCTGTCGCTGGGAGTGATCCTGCTGTTGATCGCGGTGGCGGTGAACGCCGCCATTCACGGCATCGCACGCTTTGGCCGGAGATACGAGATTTCCCGCTGATGCCGCCTGCCCTGAAATTTGACGCCGTTGAGACGCGCGCTGCCGGCCATACTATTTTGGGACCGGTCGATCTGGAATTGAACAGCCGTGGCATCACCGTGCTGTTGGGCCCGAATGGGGCCGGAAAAAGCCTGTTCCTGTCTTTGGCGCACGGGCTGATACCGCCCGACCGCGGCACCGTGCTCTGGAACGGAAAACCGGCGGCGCAATCACGACGCAACCGGGGTTTCGTTTTTCAGAATCCGCCGGTGTTCCGCCGTTCGGTGGCGGGAAATATCGCCCTGCCGCTGGCGGCGCGCGATTATTCGGCGGAACGTAAATCGGCGCTTTTGAAACGGGCGCTGCACGACGCAGCGCTGGCAAATGTCGCCAAAAACCCGGCTGCAACCCTGTCCGGCGGCGAGCAACAGCGCCTTGCGCTGGCCCGCGCGCTGGTGACTGAACCCGAAGTGGTTTTTCTGGATGAGCCCGCCGCGAGTCTTGACGCCGAATTCACCGCTGCATTGGAGGACCGTCTCAGACAGATTGCCGGATCTGGCACCAAGATAATCATGTCGACCCATAATCTGGCACAGGCGCAGCGCTTGGCCGACGATATCCTTTTCTTTTCCGGTGGTCGGCTCGTGGAACAGGCGCAGGCACGCGATTTTTTTGCCGCCCCCAAAAGCCGTGCCGCGGCCGACTTTCTGAAAGGCCGCCTTTAATGCGGATACTTGCGCTTGCCCTGTGGGTCGTGCTGGCGCAGGGAGCGAACGCGCAAGACCGTTTTCTGACGCTGGCATCGACGACTTCGACTCAAAACTCGGGTCTGCTCGACGTCATATTGCCGCAATTCACAGCCAGGACCGGCATTGTCGTACACGTGATTGCCGTGGGGACCGGTCAGGCGCTGCGCATCGCACGCAATGGTGACGCGGATGCCATTTTGGTGCATCACCGCCCGTCCGAGGACGACTTTGTGGCGCAGGGCTACGGTGTGGACCGGCTCGACGTCATGTACAATGATTTCGTCATCGTCGGACCCAGTGGTGATGCTGCTGGCATCGCCGACAGCGCGGATGCGGTAGATGCGCTGTCGCGCATAGCGGCCACGCACAGCAAATTTGCCTCGCGCGGTGACGACAGCGGCACCCACAAGAAAGAACGCGAAATCTGGGCGGCGGCTGGAATCCAGCCCGGCGGTAAATGGTATCTGGAAACCGGGTCGGGCATGGGGGCTACGCTTAATCTGGCGCAGTCACTGGACACCTATGTTTTGGTTGATCGCGGCACCTGGATCACATTTGGCAACAAGGGCAATCTGAAACTGCTTTTTGCCGGTGATCGGGCACTTTTCAACCCCTATGGCTATATCGCCGTCGATCCGGCGCGCCATCCCCACGTCAGGTTCAACTTGGCAGAGCGGCTTGGTGACTGGCTGGTGTCGGCCGAGGGTCAAAGTGCCATTGGCAGTTTTCGCGTACTGGGGCAGCAGGCGTTTTGCCCCAACGCGGCCAATCTGTCTGCGGACATTGCCGACCGCGCGGCCTGCCCGGCGGTGGTTGAATAAACCATTCGCAGCAAGGCCCATGCATTTGCCGCATAACGGATATTCCGATTATTGCGGTAGTCGTCAACAGCGCCGTCGCCTAACTAATGCCCACCAAGACGACACGACAATCACCACATTCCGCGAGACCTCCAATGGCACATATTTCTATCCACACACCGGCGCAGACACCTTTTGGCGCGTCAATTGCTTTGACTTTTCACGCTGTCGTGCAGTCGGTGATCCGTTACCGTGAATACCGCCGCACACGCAGTGCCCTGTTGCGTCTCAACAATCACCAGCTGAACGATCTGGGCCTGTCGCGGTCGTCGATTACCAGCGTTTCTTTTGAAACCGCTTACGGACCACTGAAATAGTTTGAATACCAAGAGTGTAGAAAACCTCCCTCCCTGGGGTTCTCACAACCGAAAAACGGCAGCGCGCCCTCCCTCGCGCTGCCGTTTTTTGTCTGTACGTCATCGTACGACGTCAGGCAAAATACTGACTTAAAACGGGATATCGTCCGCCGCAGTCACGTAGCCCGCGACAACTTTTTTGTCGCCGGCCTTGTCAAACGCCACTGACAGTTTGTCGGCCTCGATACCGGTGATCAGACCGTAACCGAATTTCTGGTGGAACACCCGGTCGCCTTCGGTGAACTGAGCCGCCGCGTTCTGATCGATGATCACATTGCGCGCAGGGGATTGATCGCGTGCAGAATCGCGGCTGCGCGACGTCATGCGCTTCCAGCCGGGTGAGTTGTAAACATCGGCCCGCGCCGCGCGTTCGCCCAACTCCGAGCCACGCACAATACCGTCCAGCCCCGGCGGCGACGCCGCACCAAACCCGCCACCATACAACCCCGGTGGCGTCAGAACCTCCACATGGTCGGCGGGCAGCTCATCTACAAACCGCGAGGGTAGCGCCGACTGCCACTGGCCGAAAACCCGCCGGTTGGCAGCGAATGAAATGGTGCAAAAACTTTTGGCACGGGTGATGCCCACATAGGCAAGACGGCGTTCTTCCTCGACCCCTTTCAGGCCGCTTTCATCCATGGTGCGTTGCGACGGAAACAGCCCGTCCTCCCACCCCGGCAGAAACACGCACTCAAATTCCAGCCCTTTGGCGGCGTGCAATGTCATGATCGAGACTTTTTCAGCCACGTCGCCCGCATCGTTGTCCATGACCAGCGACACGTGTTCCAGAAAACCCTGCAGGTTCTCGAATTCTTCCAGCGCCTTCACCAATTCTTTGAGATTTTCCAGCCGCCCGGGGCCTTCGGGGGTTTTGTCGTTGCGCCAGTGGTCGGTATACCCGCTTTCGTCAAGGATCACTTCGGCCAGTTGCATATGTCCGATCGAACCGTCGCGCGCCTGCGCGTCCCAGCGACGGATGTTTTCCACCAGCCGCGCCAGTTCGACCCCGGCTTTTCCACCCAATGCCTGATCGGCCACAAGACGGCGCGCGCCATCCAGAACCGAGCCGCCGATTGTCCGCGCGGCAAGCTGAATTTTCTGCAACGCTTTGGGACCGATGCCGCGTTTGGGAGTATTGACAATGCGCTCGAACGCCAGATCGTCGTCGGGTGACATCACGATGCGGAAATAGGCCATGGCGTCGCGGATTTCGCGGCGTTCATAAAAGCGTGGCCCGCCAATGACCCGGTACGGCAGGCCGATCGACATAAAGCGATCCTCGAACGCGCGCATCTGGTGGCTGGCGCGCACAAGGATGGCCATTTGATCCAATGACCGGGGGTCATGCCCACGGGTGCCGTGCTGAAACCCCTCGATCTCGTCACCGATCCAGCGGGCTTCTTCCTCGCCGTCCCAGTGACCGATCAGGCGCAGTTTGTCGCCATCATTGCGGTCGGTCCACAAAGTTTTGCCAAGCCGGTTAACGTTACCGTCGATGACCGCCGAGGCCGCGCCAAGAATGTGATGGGTCGAGCGATAGTTTTGTTCCAACCGCACGGTCAACGCACTGGGGAAATCTTTTTCGAAACGCAGGATGTTGCCGACTTCGGCCCCGCGCCAGCCATAAATTGACTGGTCGTCGTCGCCCACGCAGCAAATGTTTTGATGACGGGCCAGAAGTCGCAGCCACAGGTATTGCGCGACGTTGGTGTCCTGATATTCGTCCACCAGAATAAACCGGAACCAGCGCTGGTATTGCGCCAGCACGTCGTCGTGGGATTGAAAAATAGTGACCACATGCAGCAACAGATCGCCAAAATCGACCGCATTCAGCGTGCGCAACCGCGTCTGATACTCGGCGTAAATCTCGCTGCCCAGATGGTCAAACGCAGCGGTTTCCGACCCCGGTACTTTGTCTGGCGTAATCGCGCGGTTTTTCCAGCCGTCGATAAGATGCGCCAGCAGGCGCGCGGGCCATCGTTTGTCATCAACGTTGCGCGCCAGAATCAGCTGTTTCAGCAGACGGATCTGATCGTCGGTGTCCAGAATGGTGAAATTGCTTTTCAACCCCACCAGTTCGGCGTGGCGGCGCAGGATTTTGGCGCTTATCGAATGAAATGTCCCCAGCCACGGCAGACCTTCGACCATTTCTCCCAACAGTCCACCAACGCGGTTTTTCATTTCGCGCGCCGCCTTGTTGGTGAAGGTCACAGCCAGAATTTCGTGGGGCCGGGCGCTGCGGGTGAACAAAAGATGGGCAATCCGCGCGGTCAGCGCTTTGGTCTTGCCCGTGCCCGCCCCCGCCAGCATCAACACAGGACCGTCCAGCTGCTCGACCGCCTCGCGTTGCGCGGGGTTCAAGCCGTCAAGATAGGGCGCAGGACGCGCAGCAACGGCGCGCTGCGACATGCTTACAGCCGCGCCCGCATCAAAAGCATCGTTTTCACTGCTACTGCTCATGGGGTGCAACCTAAACCGCGTAACGGGCAAAGAAAAGCCATGTTCTGTGATTGTTCTGAATGCGATCTGCTGCTAGAAAGGCCACGGGATGTTGCAATTTCGTAAATATATCGTGGTGCTGGCAGTGCTGGTTTTGAATCTGGCACCAGCCGCACGGGCGCATGATTTCAGCGTTTTGCTGGTCAGCTCCGAGCCCACCGACAGCCGCGCGGTTTATGATGGTTTCCGCCTTGCCACCAAAGAACGCGACGGGCACGACAACGAAACCTCGGACGGGCATCTGGGCGGTCTGGATGTCAGGATCACCCAACCGGGACCCGGTGAATTTGCATTGGATCTGGCGCGAAGTGGTGGATTTGACTTTGTGGCTATTGCCGGTGCCGCGGCTTTGGCTGAAGTGTTTTGGGGCGGTGATGTTGTGGTGGTGCCGGTTGCCGAAATATCGGATGCGTTGGCAGCCGAATTCCTGCGATCCAGCGATTTTGATGCACGCTTTCGCCGTGACACGGGTTACGCGGCCAATTTACCCGCGCGCAGCGGTTATGTGGCGGCGCGATTGATCGACCGCGCTGTGCGCCGTGTCGGAGGGGTGAACGACCGCGCGGCTTTACGGGCCGCTTTGTCGCGAAATTAGTACAATTGGCCGGATTTCTTTGCTCTTGATGCGCCGAATTAGCCCATCGCTGCGGCGCAGGTTTGCTCGTATACAGCATCACCGGTTCGCGCCGTGAGTCACGCCACAAACAAGGAGGACCCCATGGCCGCATTCAAAAAAATCCTGATTGCCAACCGTGGCGAGATCGCCATTCGCATTATGCGTGCCGCCAACGAGATGGGCAAGAAAACCGTGGCAGTCTACGCGGAAGAAGACAAACTGGGCCTGCACAGGTTCAAAGCCGACGAGGCCTATAAAATAGGCGAAAATATGGGCCCTGTGGCGGCTTATCTGAGTATCGAGGACATCATCCGCGTCGCCAAAATGTCGGGGGCCGATGCCATTCACCCGGGATACGGTTTGTTGTCGGAAAACCCCGAACTTGTCGACGCCTGCGAAGCCGAAGGGATAAAATTCATCGGACCGCGTGCCAAAACCATGCGCCAGCTGGGCGACAAGGCCAGCGCGCGCCGCGTCGCGATGGCGGCCGGTGTGCCGGTTGTCCCGGCCACCGAGGTGTTGCCCGACGATATGGACAAAGTGCGTGCCATGGCCGATTCGGTGGGCTACCCGATGATGCTCAAGGCCAGTTGGGGCGGTGGCGGGCGCGGGATGCGGCCGGTTTTCGGACCTGATGAACTGGTCGAAAAAGTGCTCGAAGGACGCCGCGAGGCCGAGGCCGCTTTTGGCAATGGCGAGGGCTATCTGGAGCGGCTGGTGCAACGTGCGCGCCACGTCGAAGTGCAAATCCTTGGCGATAGTCATGGCGACATCTACCATCTGTGGGAGCGCGATTGTTCGGTCCAGCGGCGCAATCAAAAGGTCGTCGAACGTGCACCGGCCCCCTACCTGACCGGCGCGCAGCGGGCCGAGATTTGCGCGCTGGGCAAGAAAATTTGTGCCCATGTGGGGTATGAATGCGCCGGAACCGTTGAATTCTTGATGGACATGGACACGTCGGAGTTCTTTTTTATCGAGGTCAATCCGCGTGTGCAGGTTGAACACACAGTGACGGAAGAAGTCACCGGCATCGACATCGTACGCGCGCAGATCATGATCGCCGAAGGCGCGTCGCTGGCTCAGGCGACGGGTGTGGCGTCACAGGGCGACGTGGAATTGCGCGGCCACGCGTTGCAATGCCGCGTCACCACCGAGGATCCGCAAAACAATTTTATTCCCGATTACGGGCGTATAACCGCTTACCGCGCTGCGACCGGCATGGGAATCCGGCTGGACGGCGGCACCGCCTATTCGGGTGCGGTGATCACGCGATTTTATGACAGCCTGCTGGAAAAAGTCACCGCCTGGGCCCCCACACCCGAAGCCGCGATTGCCCGCATGGATCGTGCCTTGCGCGAATTTCGTATTCGCGGTGTGTCGACCAACATCGCGTTCGTAGAAAACCTGCTGAAACATCCGACGTTCCTGTCCAATGAATACACCACCACCTTTATCGACAGTACGCCCAATCTGTTCCGGTTTCAAAAACGCCGTGACCGCGCCACGAAAATCCTGACCTATATCGCCGATATTACCGTCAACGGTCATCCCGAAACCGAAGGCCGCGCCGCGCCGGTGGCAGGAGCCAAGCCCTGCAATGCGCCCCCGTTGCGGGCAAGTGAACTGCCGCAGGGTACGCGCAATCTTTTGGATACAAGGGGCCCACAGGCCGTGGCAGACTGGATGGCTGCGCAAAATCAACTTCTGATCACCGACACGACTATGCGCGACGGTCACCAGTCGCTTTTGGCGACGCGAATGCGCTCGATCGACATGCTGAATGTGGCGGCGAGCTACGCGCACAATCTGCCACAGCTATTTTCGATGGAATGCTGGGGCGGCGCGACCTTTGATGTTGCTTACCGGTTCTTGCAGGAATGCCCGTGGCAGCGCCTGCGCGACCTGCGGCAGCGTATGCCCAACGTGATGACGCAGATGCTTTTGCGCGCCAGCAACGGCGTGGGATACACCAACTATCCCGACAACGTGGTGTCGGGATTTGTGGCTCAGGCGGCGAAATCGGGGGTCGACGTGTTTCGGGTCTTCGACAGCCTGAACTGGGTGGAAAACATGCGCGTCGCCATGGACGCTGTGGTGGACAACAACAAGGTCTGCGAAGGTACATTGTGCTATACCGGTGACATCCTGAACCCGGAGCGCGCCAAATACGATCTGAAATATTATGTGGCGATGGGGCAGGAACTGCGCGCCGCCGGGGCACATATTCTGGGCCTGAAAGACATGGCGGGGCTGCTGAAACCCGCTGCGGCCAGCGTGTTGATCAAAGCCCTGAAGGAAGAGGTCGGCCTGCCGATCCATTTTCACACCCACGATACTTCGGGCATTGCCGGCGCAACAATTCTGGCGGCAGCCGAGGCCGGTGTAGATGCGGTTGATGTCGCCATGGACGCGTTTTCAGGTGGCACCTCGCAGCCCTGCATGGGTTCAATTGTCGAGGCGTTGGCGCACACGCCGCGCGACACGGGCATCGACATTTCGGTGGTGCGCGAACTGTCGGATTACTGGGGCGGAGTGCGCGCGCAATACGCAGGTTTTGAAAGCGGTATGGATGCACCGGCGTCCGAGGTTTATCTGCACGAAATGCCGGGCGGGCAGTTCACCAACCTCAAAGCGCAGGCAAGGTCGCTGGGTCTGGAAGACCGCTGGGCCGACGTGGCGCAGACCTACGCAGACGTCAACGTCATGTTCGGCGATATCGTCAAAGTGACGCCGTCCTCCAAGGTCGTGGGCGATATGGCGCTGATGATGGTCAGCCAGGGCATAAGCCGTGCCGAGGTCGAAGACCCGGAAACCGAGGTGGCATTCCCCGACAGCGTCATCGACATGATGAGGGGCAATCTTGGCCAACCGCCGGGGGGATTTCCGGCTGGGTTTCAAGCCAAGGTTCTGAAAGGTGAGAAACCCCTGACCACGCGCCCCGGCGCAGCTATGGACCCCGTCGATCTGGAGGCCACGCGCGCCGAACTGAAGGCGCAGCTTGAAGGCAAATCCGTCGACGACGAAGATCTCAACGGGTATTTGATGTACCCCAAAGTGTTTCTGGATTACATGGGTCGCCACCGCACCTATGGGCCTGTGCGCACGTTGCCCACGAATACATTCTTTTACGGCATGACCCCCGGTGACCAGATCTCCGCCGAAATCGACCCCGGTAAGACGCTTGAAATCCGCCTGCAGGCGCTTGGCGAAACCAATGAAGCCGGTCAGGTCAAAGTCTTTTTTGAACTTAATGGCCAGCCGCGCGTCGTCCGCGTGCGCAACCGCAAAGTCAAAGCCTCCGGCACGGTGCGCCCCAAGGCCGAGGATGGTAATCCAGCGCAGGTTGGCGCGCCAATGCCCGGTGCCATCGCACTGGTTACCGTGTCAGCCGGAGCTGACGTCAAAGCCGGTGATCAGCTAATGACCATCGAGGCCATGAAGATGGAAACCGGCATCAACAGCGACCGCGACGGTATCGTCAAATCGGTTTTGGTCAACGCCGGTGATCAAGTGGATGCCAAGGATCTGTTGGTGGAATTCGAGCCGTAATTCGGCGTTTGGGCCGGTGCGTTTGCCAGTGTCCGTCGACACCGCCGGACAGGAAATAACCAGGCCGAAATCGCATTTTTTTAGCAAAATTATTTCCCAAACATAGCAAGAAATGCAAAGCGGCCTCTGACTTCAACATTTAGGTTCACTTCAGTCGACACTCTGTCGGTGTCGACCGCCAGAATCTGGCGCCAAAAAATATCAACCGAGGTGATTTATGGACAATCCAACATTCATGGTGGTCGAGGCCACGCCAAACCCGGACAACGCGGAAGATCTGCAAAAGTACGGCGCACAATCCTATGATTTGCTGGCAAAACACGGGGGCGTGCCGGTCGCAAACTACAAGGTCCAGTCGGTTTTGGATTCGGGCGACAAACCTGCCATGATCGGAGTGTTTTCTTTTCCCAGTCCCGAAGCCATTCAGGACTTGCTGGTCAACGACCCCGATTACCAAAAGATCGTTCCGTTGCGCGACAAGGGTTTTAGCAGTATCCGGTTCTTTATTTGCACTGCGTAGAGTCACATGACGTGGACCGAGTTTTCAAAAGTATCGACTACATCGAACGCAACATGTTCGAACCGATCGACGTTCACGACATCGCTCAGGCGTCGCATTATTCGACCTATCACTTTTGTCGCATATTTCGCGCCCTGGTCGGGGACTCCCCCAAAGAGTATCTTCGCAACAGAAGGCTGACCATCGCGGCAAAACGGCTGGCGGGCGGCGCGCGTTCAATTCTGGACATTGCTCTGGACTGCCAGTTTGAATCGCACGCCGCCTTTACCCGTTCATTCAAACAACTTTTCAAAATGACCCCCGAGCAATATCGCGACAACGCCGATCCTTTGCGGCTGCTATACAAAGATCAGTTTAGCGCCCATATGCTGCACCATCTGCAAAACCGGCTTGATATGGAGCCGGAAATCGTGGCGAGGCCAGCGACCCGTGTGGTCGGCGTTGCCAAAAGATACAACGAAGAAGATCTGAACATCGAAACCCTGTGGTCGGCGTTTCGTCCGGATGTCGTTAAGATTTCCAACCGGATCGGCGAGGACGCGTTCGGCATTTACGAAGAATATTCAGAACAGGAAAACCACGTCGGTTTCAGTTATATCTGCGCGGTTGCCGTGCAGGATTTTGAGCACGTACCTCACGGGATGACGGCGCGGACGCTCCCCGAACATTTGTACGCCGTTTTTCGTCATCGGGGTGCCATTTCTTATCTGCCCGAAACGTTAAAGTATATCTGGGGAAGCTGGTTGCCGAAATCTGACTATGATTTTGCGCTGACACCTGATTTTGAACTGTATTCACCGAAAAACCCGTCGGGCGAATCTGACAAAGTTCTGGATTTGTATATTCCCGTACATGCAAAAACGTGATTCTGTGGCAATACAGGTCGGGTGCGACGGGGATTTGACGCAAGCCGCATTTTCCCCTTGCAGCGCCAAAATCAGGTCGTATATATCGCCCTACCTCAAAAAGGCGGGCGTAGCTCAGTGGTAGAGCACTTCGTTGCCAACGAAGATGTCGTGAGTTCGAATCTCATCGCCCGCTCCAACAGGTCTTGGGCCGCCGCCGGATTTTCTTGTTGTTTTCAAAGGTTGTAGCGACATGGCTGTTGACTGCCGGGTCGGCACTCAGGCCAGAAATGGTTCTTTCGCACCCGGTATTCTCCAAAGCTGTTGACTAAGGGTGTTTTGATTCACAGATTTAAGCTGCTGATATCACTCATTTTGTTGCAACGGGTCCGCGCGAAACTTCGCCAAATCAGATGGCAGGCAAACGTCCCCAGCATCGAAACGGAGTTCAGTGGTGACGTATTGGCGGTCGTTCACCCGCATTCCATACGGATGGCAAGGAGGGCGGAAGTCGGTCGTCTACTGCAGATGCGATGTGGTTGACCGAGTACACCGGATCGGTCACTCAAACCGACGTGAACGGCCCATTGCGGCCTCCTGCGCCGATTACGAATGCTGCACTGCCGCGCGCTGGAGCGGTCGTTCATGGATCGTGCAGCATGCAATTTTTTATCGAATTGGTCATTGTGCGCCAATTGATTTGTTTGCGGGCTGTTTTGGGGCTCCGTAAACAACTATCATCTGGGCTCAATGCCGTCCCCTGGCTTGTTGACAAGGGCAACGTGTTTCGTGAACAGTGCCATGGGCGACCGGAAATGGCGGCGCCAGGCTGTAGAGGGAAACTTGCCATTGCGCAGTGGTTTTTGGGGAATTCTGACCTTTGCTGTCCTTTCGCTCTGGCCAGCGGCGACCGTGGCGCAAAGCTCCGAGAATACTGCTCGCATAGGAGTACTGGCATTTCGGGGAGCTGAAGCCGCGCAAGTCAAATGGAGTAGCCTGGCGGAATACCTCGCTGATTCCGTCGCTGGTTGGCGTTTCAAAATTGTTCCAATCACACTCGTTTCGGCGATGGAAAAGGTCAAATCCAAGCAAATCGATTTCCTGATTACGAACCCCGGCCATTTTGTAGTTCTGGCAGCCGATCAACCCCTCAGTGCGCTCGCCACGCGCGAACGTTTCGTTCCCGGAGAACCCGCCGGTGTGTTAACCTTTGGTACTGTGATTTTCACTCGAAAGGCATCCGGTATTCGCACATTCGGAGACCTCAAGGGCAAGCGGATTGCTGCGGTCAGCCCTGATGCATTCGGAGGCTTCCAGATAGCGTGGAATGAATTGAGACGCCAGAATATGGACCCGTTCACCGATCTGGAAACGATCCGCTTCATGGGCTTTCCGCAAGACTCGATTGTAACATCCGTCGCCTCCGGGCAGGTGGACGCAGGCGTGGTGCGCAGTGGTCTGCTTGAGAGTCTCGACGCTGAGGGACTGATCAGCATCGGTGATTTTGAAATTCTACACAGCAAATCCCAGCCCGAATATCCTTTTCTTGTAACAGGTCACCTGTATCCGGAATGGCCGTTTCTTGCGCTGCCATGGATCGACAAGAAACTGCGTGAGGACGTAACACTTGCCTTGCTGGGAACGCAGCAACCCAGCATTCCCGGTCAATATGGTCTGGAAGACCTGTGGTCCGCTCCATTGTCTTACGAAAGCGTTCAACAACTCGTTACTGCGTTTCAGGCGCGTACGTCGCCAATATCAACTCAACCAGCATGGGTTCCAAGTAACGTCACGCTCGCGGCGTTCGCCATGGGTGTTTTCCTGACCGCCATATTTGCCTGGATCTTCCTGCTCACATCTCGCAAATCCACAAGGCAATCAACAGCCGGGTCGTCCGGGGCTGATACAGCCGACAACCTGGAGATGACCGAAACGCGGGTGAAATTTGAGAGCCTGACACGACGTGAGCGCGAGGTTCTGTCACTGATCTGCTCCGGGAAAGCTTCCAAAACCATCGCCGACGAGCTTGGCATCAGCCCCAAAACGGTGGAGTTCCACCGAGCGAACCTGCTTCAGAAAACCGAATCCGGAACCACGGCACGTCTTGTTCAACTGGCGACGCGTCTGGCTTTGACCAAGGGTTTTCCCTAGTTGAATCCAGTCAATAAACGCTGGATTATCCGAGTTACCTCATCCCCCTGTGGATGAGATGCTTGATAGTGAAAGACTTGGGTCTTTCGCCAGGGCGGACAAGACGCCACGTGCAATCAGACCAACAGGGAGGTCACAATGAAACACTCTTGGATCAAGGGACTTGCGTTTGCCGCGGTCTGCGTCACATCGACAGCGGCATTTGCCGCCGAAGACGCGGACCACAGTCAAGACTACCGAACCTTTAATACCGGCGGTTCCATCGCGTACGGCAATATCGCTGACAGTTACACTGCCGAATTGGTCATGTATCTTGCTGGCAATCAGTTCATGGTGATGGAAGAGTTGATCACCGATTTTCAATCACGAAACCCGGACATCAAAACCATCTATGTCGAGACGATCCCCCCCGGGCAGATTCTGAAAGGTCAGATCCTGAAGCAGGGACAGATTGATGGCCATGATACGGCGATGAACCCGGATATTTTTGCCTCGGTCAATCTGGGCCATCTGAAAAAGCTGAAAGGCAAAGGGGTCATGTCCGACTACATGATCTATGTGCATAACAAGCTTGAACTGATGGTCGCCAAAGGCAATCCAAAGGGCATCAAGGGTGCCGGGGATCTTGGCCGTGATGATCTGGTGCAATCCCACCCGAACCCTTTGACCGAAGGTATTTTCAAGTTCTATGGCAGCCAGATGCTGCGGGATTTGGGCCTGTACGATCAGGTCACAGGCAATGCCGAATGCAAAAGTTGCTGGGCGATCGAAGGCAAAACATGGTTCACCAGCCGTCACCACCGCGAAACCCCGGTTCGGATTGAAGCTGGCGAAGCAGATGTCGGCATCGTCTGGACGACCGAGGTTGTCCACGCCAATGCAACGGATCGTAATGTCGAAGGCGTCGCAATCGCGGCCCCACTCAACCAGCAGCAAAATGTTGGCTATGCGATTGGTTCACTGAGCACCGGGCGTAACGTCGACAACGCAATGCGTTATCTCGCCTACCTGGCGTCACCCGAAGCACAGGCGATCTACCAGAAATATGGCTTCCTCGGTGCCTCCGATGCTGAACTGAAGCTCAAGCCGATACCCGCGGCGAACTAGACCGCTGGCAGGGTCCATTTACTAAAACAAGAACAAACGACGAAGGAGAAATACGACGAAAAAACTGGTACTCGCACTTGCCCTTACACTGGCGTCGACCGTTGGAGCACTGGCCGAAGGGGTGACGCACCACCTTGCCATCCACGTGGATGAGAACGATGCCAAGGTGATGAACAACGACCGGAACGCGACCTCCTACTATGAGGGCAAGGGCGACACTGTGGTGATCGAACTGGTTGCCTATGGGCCGGGTTTGAACATGTATGTCGAAGGGAAAAGCCCCGTTGCCGACCGGATTGCCACCATGTCGCGTTTTACCCCAAACTTCGCTGTTCAGCCAACGCGTTTTGCGTTTCATCCGAGGCACGGCGCTGACGCGAAACGCGCACCGGTTCATCGGTGATCGGATATTTCAGGCACCGCCGACGGGGTCAGGTAAAACGCAATTGGTTTTGACGCGTTGAAATCGTGGGTTTCAGGGGGCGTTGGGTGAATTTGGTTTAACGCCCAATGCCGATAGGGGCGGGCATGGTATTTTGGGGGCGAAAATTGGCAGCAACCTTGGTGTGCACCGTATACCAATCAAACCGTTGATCTGGTTACCGGCAACTGTCATAATAATTTCCGGCCTCAAGTTCATCTTTTGTGTAAGAATCGGATCAAACCATGCAAGATACCCGGCCCCCTGCATTGATCGACCCTTTTGGCCGGCGCATTTCCTATTTGCGGGTCTCCGTGACCGACCGCTGCGATTTTCGCTGCGTGTACTGTATGTCCGAAAACATGACATTTTTGCCCAAAGCCTCGCTTTTGTCGCTCGAGGAACTGGATCGCCTGTGTTCGGCGTTCATTGAACAGGGCGTCACGAAACTGCGGATCACAGGGGGCGAGCCTTTGGTCCGACGCGGTATCATGACATTCTTTGGCGCCATGTCGCGGCACCTGAAAAGCGGCGCTCTTAACGAACTGACGCTGACGACCAATGGCTCGCAATTGTCGAAATACGCTGCCGGGTTGGCCGATCTGGGCGTGCGGCGCGTCAATATCTCACTGGATACTCTAAAAGAAGATAAGTTTACCGAAATCACCCGCTGGGGCCGTCTGCCACAGGTGATGGTGGGTATCGACGCGGCGCTAAAAAACAATATCCACGTCAAAATCAATATGGTGGCGATCAAGGGCCAAAACGATGACGAGCTGGAAGACATGGTCAACTGGTGCGCCGAAAAAGGCATTGATCTGACCTTTATCGAAGTCATGCCCATGGGCGAAATGGGCGATGAAAACCGGCTGGATCAGTTCTGGTCACTTGCGGATTTGCGTGCGCGCCTGCGCGAAAATTTCACGCTGGAGCCGCTGGTCATGTCCACCGGTGGCCCGGCCACCTACATGCAAATCAAGGAAAGCGGACAAAAGCTGGGATTCATCACGCCCCTGTCACATAATTTCTGCGAAAGCTGCAATCGGGTACGTCTGACCTGCACAGGACAGTTATTTCAATGTCTTGGACAGGAACAGGAAGCCGACCTGCGTGCGGTCCTGCGGAATAATCCTGACGATAACTCACAATTGATCAAAGCCATTAAAGGCGCGATTAAACTGAAGCCCAAAGGGCACGATTTTGATTATTCCCGCAACAAGATCGGTGGTCAGATGACCCGCCACATGAGCCACACCGGCGGATAAGCACGTGGACCAATCATGCAATATAATAGACGCATGATCCCCGGATTTCCGCTATTTTGCCCGCGTGCGGGTTTAGATGATCGGCTTGACAGGTAAGCAGGGCATAATCGACGCCAGTTCCGTGGTAGGTCTGGTCGGCGACCTGCGCGCCCGCTGATTGCGATATGCCAGGGCATTTTCCGGTACACCCGTCCTGAGGGACGCGCCGGATCAAAACGCAAACGGTTTTGCCCTCCCGCTTGCACAGGCGCGCCTTTGTGCTTTATTTTCGCCTATGACCCACGACTTGGAGCTGAAAAATGACTGTGCGGGTGCAAACGGCTGATTTCCAGTTGCAGGACGAAATCGACGCGATGTCACAAACCGGCGATAACGTCGGGGCGCTGGTGACATTTACCGGTCTTGTGCGGCAGGATGAAACCGGAAAGCTGACAGCACTTGAACTGGAACATTATCCGGGTATGTCCGAACAGGCGCTGGCAGGTCTGGAACAGGACGCGCGAAATCGCTGGTCCCTCCAGGAGATATGTATCATCCACCGTTATGGCGTGCTGAACCTCGGCGAACAGATCATGATGGTGGCGGTCAGTTCTGCCCACCGTAGTAATGCGTTCGAAGCAGCGGAATTTCTGATGGATCATCTGAAACATGGCGCGCCGTTTTGGAAGAAAGAGCATCACGACACCGGCGCAAGCTGGGTCAGTCAAAGTTCGGTGGATGTACAACGCCTGCAACGTTGGGGCTAAGGCGCCGGACATGCGTTACGCGCCTTCATAAATATAACGGCCGGATTTTCCACCGTCTTTCAGGATGACGCGGATGTCTGATATGGTCATGTTTTTGTCTACCGCCTTGACCATATCGTAAACCGTCAGGGCAGCGATATTGACGGCTGTCAGCGCCTCCATCTCGATCCCCGTTTGTCCGGTGGTTTTAACCGTCGCAGTAATATCGACACATTTTTCGGGTGTGTTGACGTCCAGTTCCACAGACACTTTTGTGATCGGCAGGGGATGGCACAGTGGGATCAGATCCGGAGTTTTTTTCGCCCCCATGATCCCTGCCAGCCGCGCGACACCCAGAACATCGCCTTTCTTGGCGCTGCCTTTGGCAATCATCGCAAGCGTGTCTGCGTGCATTTTGATCCGGCCCCGCGCTGTCGCAATTCGCGCGGTGACAGCCTTGTCTGACACATCAACCATATGGGCGGAACCGGCGTGATCAAAATGTGTAAGCTCAGCCATGGCTGCCAATTCCCGTTTTTGTCGTGTTCCCTAAACTAGCAGACAACTGAAACGAATTGAACGGAAGATTAATAATCCTGATCGCCGGTCTTTGCGATTACCCTTTGACAAAGCAGCCTCCGGATTTATGGACGCTTGCTTCCCTTATCGTGTGGCAAGCAGACCGTTATGGGGGCACTAGAGCCGCGTCCTTTTTATCTGAATCAGCGGAGCGGCTCTATCCTTTTGATCTTGCGCGCAATTTATTCCGAAAACCGGTGCCCACTTTTCGGATTGCGCATTAAACTGAACACGTTTTGATGCCCGCTATTGACGGGCGCACAGGAGAATTTCGCGCCGGTCTCACAAAGTGCGTGGGCAAATTATACGCTGTCAAGAGCAGCACTGGCCTTAGGCAAATTCTGTGCGTTTACGCGACGGTTGATGCCGGTGAATTGTCATTGATGTGCGCAACACCGTACAGCAGAACCAGCTTTGATCAGCAGGCGCGCGGAACGAATACTGTGTGTTGTGAGCGACCGTTGTTTTTTGACGTGTAAAGTGCGGCGTCGGCGTCGCGTGCCAAAAGTTCCGGCGATATGCGTTCATATAAACTTGACGCCGTCGTGCCGATACTGGCGCTGATGCGGCAGTCACCACCCTCAAAGGTGATTGGTTCCTCAAGCCGCGCAATGATGCGCGACGCCACTTGATTGAGACGATCCAGATCGTTGCAATCTTTCAGCAACAGCACAAATTCATCGCCGCCGATGCGCGCAACGATGTCATCGCCACGGGTTTCTTCAAGAAAAATACGCGCAGCGACCTGCAGGACATGATCGCCTGCCGCGTGTCCGTGCGTGTCGTTGACGGCCTTGAAGTAATCAAGGTCCAGATGCATCAGTCCAAACGGTTCCGCAACCGTTTCATGCATCAACTGACCCATGGCATGATCAAGCGCGCGCCGGTTTTTCAGGCCGGTCAATGTGTCGGTGAACGCCTGTTCTTCAGCGGCGACGCGTGCGGCCTGCAGGCGTGCATTCAGGTTTTTGGATTCGTCCAGAATCGATGACTGGGCCTCGACCAGATACAACATTTCAATGGTTGGATCGGTGGCGGCGAAATCGCGGCTGGTCAATCCGTGGCGCTGCACCATGTCGACCACCGTAATCCCAAGCGAAAGATTGATCAGTACGCCCTGTTTGCGCGGCATGTTCACAATGATACCTTTCAGCGAACTGCGCGGCGTATGCCTGAACTGCACCTGAATCGTCTGTCCGTTCCAGTGATAAAGATCGTGGACGTGCTGAATATTTCTGGGTCGTTTGAATTCCAGCAACTCGGTCATGCGCTGGCCCTGTATCGTCATATCCGGGCAAAGTTTTTTCAGCGTCGGTCCGGCGCGCAACACATGCCCCGTTGGCCCCACCCACAAATGCATGGGCATGAGCAGATCAAGCGTCAGTTTGCCAAGCAGCGGCCCGCGGTCATGGGCGCGTTTGTCGCGCGGCGACATGGGTTTGCGGTGTTTTACCATGTCGGTCGTACCGCCAGATCAAATTTTCGACCGGCGCTGAAACGGGCGTCGAGCAGATCGACGGTCAGGCTTTCCTCGTCGCCGCTGGCTTTTTCGCCTGTGGCCAGTTCGATCAGAACAAGCGCGCCATAATCGTCCGCCATCGCCCGAACGACACCCAGCACCACCGAAGCAAAACCCGGCTTGTCCCAGCGGTAAAACAGGCTGAACGATCCGCTGGCGTGTTCGACGGTCGCCAGTCGCGGCAGGTCAAGGTCGGGCAACGCCAGCTTGGCACGGTCGTGAAGATCATCCAGAGACAGCAGAAACTCGATAAAATTCCTGCCGCCAAAGCGCAACAAACGCCGCACCGCTTCGCAGCTGGGATGCGACACCAGATAAGTGCCCAGGCCTTCGAGAAAGGTGGTTTTCTCGCATTTCAGCAGTTCACCAGCACTGGTGATGACGGCGTGGGTCAGACTGTCGTCATAATCGAGCATGGCCTCAAACCCATCGGCACCCAGACCCACGTCACGGCCTATGGTTTCCCACATGTCGTGCCCGTATGTATCCCGTATGAAACACTGAATGGACCTGTTGATCAGACCGTGCATGTTTGCGACCCCTCGCAGTGAAAACTCCTGATGGAAATTTACTGCTGGCGAAGTTAACAAAGTCCGAAATCAATGTGGCGAAATCTTAGCGGTTTGGTAAAATTTGAATCCCATTTATTTCCAACGCTTTTTGGCGCACCTGGGTAAAGGCGTAATCGCCGTCCATGATTTTTGCGATGGTTTCAGCGGCTGATTGCCGACGCAGATCACCACCCAACAGCTGCGGGAAACCCACATAATCATCATTCTGTTCTGGCTCCACCACGGCAATATCGGCGCTCTGGTCAGTCCCACCACGCCAAATCAAATAGCCGGTAGGCCCCTGCGACCCGATATCGTCGTCCATCAGGACCAGAACGCAACCGGGAACATTGTCTGCAAAGGGTTTTTCACAGGATTCGAGTAATGAGTCCGGGGTGAAGTCAATGATCAGATCCAGCATGGCTGCGGGTGCGGTTACCCCGGTGGGTACGATGGTCAGCGATTGCACCAGACTGGTTTTGTATTTTGCGTCGTTCTCCTCGCGACCGCTTTGTCGGAAATCCCAGCGATCGGTGCTGCTGTCAAAACGTGCGATCAGCGCATCCAGTTCCTTTTGGTCTTTCCGTCCCGTAAGCGACCGGATATCTGCCATAGCGTCTGCACCCGCACGGCCCCAGTCGATGCCCAACCGCCAAAGATCCAAATCCGCTGTTTTGGTTGTCCCGTCCTTGAACCGCGCCACCTGATCATTGGCTGATATACGCTCGACGTTCAGCACCGGCGTCAGCCAGATCACCGACAGACCGATAGTGCCCAGCGCCAGCGCAATATTGGCGCGCCGCATATTTTGCCTCCAATTGGCGCGGCTGAGGACCGACAGGGCATAAAGCAAGGCATAGGCCAGCACAATCAACGCCGCGGCGCTGCCTGCCAGCCGGGTCGGTGTCCAGCCGTATTGCGCCACCCGCAACCAGATAGCATAGACCGCAATGCCGGTGACAAGTGGCAGCAACAGTGCCAAAGCCTTTGCCGAGCCCACCATGATTCTAGAGCGCGCCGCACTGTCGTCGTTGCCGTCCAGCGCCGCCGCGATCAGCGTGACCGCCCCCAGCGCCATGATCAACATCGTCGAGGCGGCAGAAAACGACCCGAACACCTTGCCCAAACCCTGAATCGGCAAAAGCAGTACAAACAGGATCATCACTGCGGCAACGGGCGGCAAAAGCAGACGAAACAGTTGCAGCGCCAGACGGCGCAACGTCGATACGACGGTGCCGATTTCGTACAACACCGCCTGCGCCAGTCCAAAGACCAGACCGGTCAGCGTCGCTGAAAACCACGCATGTTCTATCACGTCGCCCAGATACGAAAATCCCACCAGCTGCAATAACTGATCGCTTAGAAACAACACCGCCCAAAACAGCCCGACAAATGACCAGCCGGTGGTCACGCGTACAAAAATCGACCATGCGTGGTCGAACAGCGCATCGTAATCAAGCCAGCCGCCGGCTGAGGTCTCGTGTGCCAGTACAAACGGCAGCGGCAGCCAGAAAAGCAGGAAATAGGCGGCAAACGGATGGACGCTTTCAAGGTATTGCCCCGCCTCGTCAAAGCGAAAGCTGCCCCAGTACAGCAGACCGGCGCTGACCAGCGACAAACCGGTCGCCGCCGCGACCGTGCGCCGGAGCGAAATTTGCCCGCCAATTGTCAGAATGGTAACAAAGAACCCGCCGGTGAGAGCCGACAACAGCAACAAAGTACGCTGGTTGGGGATCACGTCCGGGAGATAATCCAGCAAAAGCCAGAAAAACCAGCCGCCCAATGCACCGGCGATGGCCAGCGTCAGGCGCAGTCTGAGAGGGTCAGTCGCGTTCATGGCAATTCCTTTGGTGGCAATAAGCTCAGGTTTATGCGTGAACGTTACGGCGGTTGGGCTGGATTCTCAATAGTGGTCGAATGGTCATGGATAGGCACACGCTAAAGAAAGCCCGGTTAGAAATCTGTTGGTGCGCCGCCTTCCTGTTTGCGCCTGGCCACAAAAGCAAGCAGCTCTTCATGGTGCGCGTCGTCCATTTCGGGCGGTTCAAATTCCTCCATGATGTCGCGGTAAATCGCGTGTGCCCGCGCAGCGGTCCACGTGCCGCCGTCGATTTCCCACGCCTCGTGATTACGCCAGTCGCTGACGAACGGGGCGTAAAAGGCATTCTCATAGCGTTCTTGCGTGTGATCAATGCCAAAGAAATGCCCATCCGGCCCGACTTCTTTGATCGCGGCAATGGCGATATCCTCGGGGCGTGTCGCGACGACCTCGGGTTCCATATAGCGTTGGATCATCTGCAAAACTTCGCAGTCCATGATGAATTTTTCGGGGCTCGCAATCAGCCCGCCTTCCAGCCAACCGGCTGAATGATAGACGAAATTCGTGCCGGACTGCACAGCGGACCACAGCGAATTACACGTCTCCCACATCGCCTGTCCGTCGGGCACGTTCGCGGTGCAGGTGCCGCTTGCACGCATGGGCAATCCGTAAAACCGTGCCATTTGTCCGGTCATTTGCGTGGCGCGCATGTATTCGGGCGTGCCGAACGCGGGTGCGCCGGATTTCATGTCCACGTTCGATGTGAACGTGCCGATGCTGACCGGGCAGCCGGGATTTATGAATTGCAACAGCGCTATCGCCGCCATCCCTTCGGCAATCGATAGCGTCACTGCACCCGACATCGTTACCGGTGCCATGGCCCCCGCCAACGTGAACGGAGTCACAAAAACCGGCTGGTTGCGCCGCGCGTGGATCATCGCGCCCTCGAGCATCGGAAAATCGTGCTTCAATGGGCTGACCGAATTGATGTTGGTGTACATATGCGGTTTGGAGTCAAATTCTTCGCGCGTCATGCCTCCGGCGATACGCACCATTTCCATCACATCCTCGACCCGCTCGCGCCCCAGTGAATAGGCATGCACCACCTTGTCGGTGAGGATCAGCTTTTGTGACACGCAATCCAGATGCCGCACCGACGCATGAATATCGACCGGTTCCACCGGATAACCACCGGCCACATGAACGCAGTTGAAATACTGGGTAAGTTTTACGAGATCCTTGAATTTCTCGAATGTCCCGACAATTTTGCCGGTTTCAAGATCCCAGTAATTGGGCGGCGAAGACACGTTGGCAAAAATAATGTTTTTGCCACCCACAGCGATTTTATGCGCAGCGTTGCGCGGGGTAATATCAAACTGAGACGGTGCGTGTCCCAGCATTTCCATGACAAATTCACGCCCCATCCGCACGTTGCGATCGTCAACGGTGCACCCTGCCTTTTTAAGGATTGCCACGGCATCGGGGTGCAAAAATTCGATCCCGATATTTTCCAGGATGCGCATGGCACCATCGTGGATGGCTTGCACGCCGTCATTGTCAAGCGGCTCGGTCGGACGGTCGGTATTGACGGGTATTCGCCATGGCATTTGTTGAATTGCACGGGGATCGTTACGCCGGGAATTGCCTGCGCGACCGCCACCTCTTGCCCGTCTGGTCACCTGCCTTCTCCCTTGCCCGTTCGCCGTTGATTGTTGCAGCCAATGCCAAACTGCTGACGGGCTCTGGCGCGAAAACGACAAGATGGGTCGGAAACAAGGGTCGGGACCGTCTCTTCAGGGCGGTTAGTTTGCGCAGCGTGGCTATCGCAATGGTGCTACGACGGCTTTTTCGCCGCAAAAAATATCGCTTTGTTTTTGCCCGGTTGCCATTTTTGTTCAATGTCAAAACCGGCAAGGGTCAGGCTGGTTTCGAGTTGGCCCACGGAAAAAACCCGCAGCATTGGCAGCACTCCAAGGACATACCCAAGGGGGCCAAGGATTTTGAAAATGACCATCCAGCCCGTCAGGCACGGTGTTGACGAAACAAAAACCCCTCCGGGGCGCAATATATTGTGCACGCGGGCAATGACCGTGTCGCGATTATCAAGCAGGTGCAAAACGCTCATGGCCATGACAACGTCGTAGGAATTTTCTGGGGCGTTGAAATCGTCCATCGCGGTCACCTGAAAACTAATGTTATCGATTTTACCGTTCTCGGCCTTGGATCGCGCGATTGAAATCATTGCCTTTGATACATCGATGGCGTGGATGTGCCCCACATGGGGTGCGTGGGTCAGCGCCGTCGAGCCGGTGCCACAACCGATTTCCAAAATTTGCGTTTCGCGGTCCAAATAATCGCGCGTCATAGAAATCTTTTTTTGGTACGCAGCCTCGTCTTTGATGGGTTGCTTCGCGTACCCCTTGGCGATTTTATCCCAAAACCTGCTTGTTTTGCTCATTCTAAGCTCCACGGTCATTGGCAAGATTAACCGGCTGATCAGCGATAGTCCAACACTGGAAAATCAGCCTCCTTGATCAAGATAGGCCGGAATGTCGCCGATGTGTCGTAAAACCGTATCGGCAAATGGCGCGAGGTCTTGTTTGTCTGCCATGCCCGTCAGCACCGCGATTGTCGTCATCCCTGCGGCCCGACCCGAGATCAGATCGTGCACTGAATCTCCAACCATCGCCACCGCTTCCGGTTTCAACCCGACCGCGGCACAAAACCCGTGCTGCATACCCGGATTGGGTTTGCCGCCGAAACCGCTGTCATAACCGGCGATGAAATCGAACAGATGGGTGATATTTGCGGCATCCAAATGCGCCCGCGCCGGGGCCTCGGCATCGTTGGTCGCCACACCAAGCTTCATGCCCTGCGCACGAAATTCTGTAAGCAAAGGAATAAGCGGAACCGGTTCGGATTGCGGCACTTCGCCGGCGACTTTGTTAACATGCGCCAGCAGGGTTTTGGCGTCCCAACAGGGCGTGGCGGCCACCAGGGCGGCGGTGACCTCATCAGCCGTGCCGGCAATGATCACGCTGTCTTTGCTGAACGTTCTGGCGTTGAAATCATAGCCGAGCCGGGCCGCAATTTTGCTTGCCAGAGCTACGTCGCCAAACGCAATATCAAGAAAGAACTGCGCTGCCCAGGCCGTCCAGGTGGTGTGAAAATCAAATAGTGTGCCGTCTTTGTCAAACAATAAACCCTTTATGTTTCGCGTCACTTTTCCACCCCAATATTTCGGATCGGACCCTGCAGGCTAGTCTGATGTGTTGCAAGATGGAATTTTAATTGACAAAGACAATTATAAAGTTGACGATGTCAACTATGTCTGCCGTGACCGAACCCTATGACCTGCTGGAAAGCCTCGGCTTCAAAATCACCATGCTGTCACGGATTAACGAACGCCGGTTCGAAAAGCTTTTGGCGCCGCTGGGCCTTAGCCGCGTGACGTGGTGCGTGCTTTTGGCGGTCCATCAGGAACGGCTGGTCAATCCGTCGGACATCGCCAGTTTCATCGGCATCGACCGCACGGCGACGTCGCGGGCGCTTAAGCGGCTGGAATCCAAGCGTCTGATCAGGCGTATCAACGGCCGCACAGATAAACGCACGACCGAGGTAACAGCCACTGCAGCGGGTGTGGCATTGCTTGACACAGCCACCGAAGCGGCGCGCTCCAATGCGCGTCTGTTTAACGACAAACTGACCCGCGATGACCGCGACCGGCTGGTTGGGCTGGTGGACTGTCTGCTGCAAGGTGAGATTCGCGAAATAGCCGGATTGTAAGGCCACCATATGGGTAAGCTATTTTCATATAAAAACCGCCCCGTGCACCTTGGATCCTATCCAATGGAAAAACTGGCGCGCCGCGAAAATGCACCAGAGGCAAACGGCATCGCGCCGCGCCCGCCGGTATCGTTTCGCACCAGCGATCCAACCAGCATCGTCAACGCCATGGCTGAATATCAGGCAATGCTGGATGCGACCCGCACCGGTCTGATCAAAAAACAGCGCGCGGCCATTCCAACAGCACCGCTGGAACGCGCCAATCATCTGAAATCATTTGGCTATTATTGCGATGCCGATATGGTCGGAATGTGCGAAATACCCAATTCCGCCCATTTGGAACAAAGTGTCGTAAACCCCGATGTGGCGCGGCTGGCCCGCACCTTGGCAACCAAACAGACCAAAACGCTGGCCTCGGGGATCGATGTGATCATGGCCGGACTGCGTGAAAGCCTGCAAGCCCCGCCAACCTCCTGTACGGGTCACACCCATGCGATCGTGTTTCTCTATGCGTATCAACGCGATTTTCGCACCAATGAAGCCGGAACCGGCTGGATCCGGGGTGCCCACGCCCAGCGCGCCTGTTTGCGGGCCTCGGAGACGGCGGTCACGTTGGCGAACTATATCCGCTTGCTTGGATGGGACGCGCGTGCGCATTCAGAGGCGGCGAGCGACGTCAATCTGGTCCAGCTGGCTGTAGCGGCTGGGCTGGCAGTAGGCGACGGCGACGTGTCAAATCCGTTTGCTGGTGCGCGTTTCGGGCTGTCGGTCGTGACGACAACATTGGAAATGGCACCGGACAAACCCTTGCACAACAAGCAAAAACATGACGTCGCCTGGACGCTTGGTGCCGGTGCGCAGGCGAAATCCAAACGCAACGCCGATCCTTACGCGCGGCGCGACTATAAGGACGGTGCGCATCCGTTTGAGCGTCTCAAACGCACCGACGACCCCACGACATATATCGACGAAGCAAACGTCGCGCGGGTGCCCAAACGCACCAATATGTTTGCGCGCGCGCTGTTTGGCGATATGGGCAAAAAGCTGCAGGACGCAGCGCGCAACGGCAATTACGTGCGTAAATCAGCCGCCGCCTTTGCGTTTCGCCCCTCACTTGGGGCGTTGACGTTGTTGCAGGACGGCGACCCGGCACCCGACATTCACCCGGACACAGCAGACGCGCACACCAACGCCGATAACATCAAAGCCACCTGCTATTTTCTGGGCTGCGACGCCGTAGGGATCAGCCGCTGCCCCGACTGGGTCTATTATTCGCACAATGCGGCCGGTGAAAAAATCACGCCCTACCACGACAATGCGATTTCGATCATCATCGATCAGGGGCACGAAACCATGGAGGGTGCTTCGGGGGACGACTGGATCGCCTGTGCGCAATCCATGCGGGCGTATTTGCGGTTTTCATTGCTCGGGGGGGTGATCGCCCAGCAAATCCGCAATCTTGGTTACAGCGCGCGGGTGCATTCGGTGATGGACGACGAGGTCTTGCAACCGCCGCTGTTGCTGTTGGCGGGTCTGGGCGAAGTCTCGCGCATTGGTGAGGTCATTCTGAACCCCTATCTGGGACCACGGCTGAAATCGGGGGTGATCACCACGTCGATGCCGCTGAGTTTTGACAAGCCGATCGATTTTGGCCTGCAAAACTTTTGCGACACCTGCAACAAATGCGCGCGCGAATGTCCTTCGGGTGCGATCACAGCAGGTCCGAAACTGATGTTCAACGGTTATGAGATTTGGAAATCCGACAGCCAGAAATGCACCAGCTACCGCCTGACCACCGCCGGTGGGGCCATGTGTGGGCGCTGTATGAAAACCTGCCCGTGGAACCTTGAGGGCCTGTTTGCCGAGGCGCCGTTTCGCTGGGCGGCGATGACGTTTCCACGCGCGGCGCGCGGGCTGGCCAAGCTTGACGATATGCTGGGAAACGGCGACGTGAACGAGGTCAAGCGATGGTGGTGGGATCTGGAAATGATCGACGAAGGCCCTTATGACCCCAGCCCACACCAGACCAACCACCGCGGTCTGTCCAAAGATCTTGACCTGAAATACGCCGACCAGACTCTGGCGGTATACCCTGCCAATCTGGCCCCCCCGCCCCATGCCTGGCCATCACACATGGACCGCGAGGCGGGTATTCGGGCCTACCACGACATGATCCCGGCAGGTGAGCATCGCACCCGACGCCGCGCAGGTCTGCCGACCGAGCACCGGTATACCGCCGACAGGAACGAGGCGCCGGTGATGCAGGTGGTGGTCAGCAAGGTAGAGGCGATGACCGATGACGTGATCAAGTACGAGTTCGCCATGCCCGACGGCAGCGCCATGCCTGCTGTGCAGGCCGGTGCCCATATCGACGTGGTGGTTGCACCTGAATTCTTTCGCCAATATTCGCTGTCGGGTGATCCCGCAGACCGCAACCTCTATCAGATCGCGGTGCTGCGCGAACCCGACGGGCGCGGCGGCTCCAGCCTGATGCACCGGATTTTTGAGGAGGGGCGCAGGGTTTTTATTTCCAAGCCACTTAACCATTTCGAACTGGTCGAGTCCGCAGCAAAAACATTCCTGATGGGTGGCGGTATCGGCGTTACGCCGATGATCGCCATGGCGCACCGGCTGCACGCACTGGGGGCTGATTTTGCGCTGCACCTGTCCTGCTCTCAGGCCAGGCGCGCGCCTTTTATCGATGACTTGAAATCCGTGGCGTGGGCCGAAAACGTTGTCACACATATGTCCGATCAGGGCACGCGCGCGGATCTGGGCACAATACTGCAATATCAAAAAAACGCCCACGTTTATGTTTGCGGCCCCGACGCCTATATGCAGGCGGTGCTGGACACCGCCGAACAGGCCGGATTTCCCGAGATCAACCGCCACGTGGAATATTTTTCCACCCCTGAGGTGCCGGAATACGAAAACCACGCGTTCACGGTGACACTGGCGCGCAGTGGAACCTCTGTGCCGGTGGCCGCCGACCAAAGCGCCGCCGAAGCGATCGTTGCTGCGGGCGTCCACGTCGACATCAAATGCAACGACGGCCTGTGCGGCGTGTGTAAATGCGGGTTGGTTTCAGGTCAGGTCGAGCACCGCGATTTCGTACTTTCCAAGTCGCAGCGCGAAACCAATGTCATTTTGTGCCAGTCGCGCGCGGCCCGCGCGGGCGGCGTAATATCGGTCGATTTATGATATCGGATATTTGAACCAATAAGAAAACCGAATGTCAGGTCCAGTTCGGCAACGCCCCACCGGGCAGATTTTGACGCACCTCCTGCGCGGTTTCAGGCGGCAGGTTGAGCGCGGAAAAACAATCGATAACGCGGGTATCGTCTGCCATCAGATAATCCAGCACCGCGGCCAGAAAATCGGGTTCCTGCGCCGAAATCCTAATGTTTTCAAATGAAATGCCGGTGGATTCGGCGAATCCGCTCAGGCGCTCCGGCTCGCTGGCCAGCCACCCAAGTACTTGTATTGCAATAATTTCTGCGCGGGTCGCGTCCAGGATTTATCACCTTTGTTTTTCAAATTAAGGGGATTTTGGAAAGGTTTTCTTAACAGTTGTCACCGTAGTCTGAAAAGACAGGAAATTCCGGTTGTATGTCCGGGGCTCAGGAGCGGTCGTTAAATGTCAGGGCGTATTCTTGTAATAGACGATATTGCCACCAACAGAGTGATACTCAAGGCAAAACTGTCGGCGGCATACTACGATGTGATTCAAGCCGATAGCGGTGACGACGGCATTGCCATGGCAAAATCGGCCGGACCGGACCTTATCATGCTGAGTGCAGCCATGCACGGGCGCGATGGTTTTGACATTTGCACAGCGCTGAAGTCAGACCTCGCGACCGCCGACTTGCCGGTCATCATGGTCATTGCGGGCGACGGCGATCATGGCGGATTGGATGCGCTGCGCCGGGGCGCGGATGATTTTTTGATACGTCCTTTTGACGATCTGGCTTTGTTTTGCCGTGTGCGCAATCTGCTGCGCGGCAAGTTCATGCTGGATGAGTTGCGCCTGCGCGAAGACACCGCTTGCGCGCTTGGCCTTGCTACGCGCGACACCAAAAAGGGCGCCGATGATCCCCAAACGCGTGGTCGTGTGGTGCTGGTGCCCGACTCGCCCGCCACGGGGCGCGGCTGGTCGGCGGCGCTTGCTGCAAATCTGCCCGATCAAGACATCCGTGTTCTTGACGTCACAGAAGCCCGCGCACTGCGGGGACAGGATTTACCGGATGTGTTCGTGATTCACAGCCAGCTTGCTGCCTATGGCGATGGCTTGCGATTACTGTCGCAACTGGCCGGTCGGCAAGGCACGTTTCGCTGTGCCGTCATTCTGGTTCTTCCGGACGGTCACCATGACAAGGCCGCGCAGGCCTTGGATCTGGGGGCATCGGACTATATTTTTGATCCGGTAAATCCCTACGAACTGGCGCTGCGAATCAAAAGCCAAATCCGGCGCAAGAAAATGTCCGACCGGTTGCGCAGCTCGGTCGACGCGACCCTGCGTCTTGCTGTGCAGGACCCGCTGACCGGACTGTTCAACCGGCGTTACGTCACCGGACATCTGGAAAAAATGTCACGCCGCGCCGCCACTGCCGGCAAGCCTTTTGTTTTGATGATGCTGGATATCGACAACTTCAAACGCGTGAACGATACGCGCGGACACTGCGCCGGTGACCGCGTTTTGGTCGAGTTTTCCACGCGCATTCAGGAAAACCTGCGGGGTATCGATCTTGTGTCGCGGCTGGGTGGTGAGGAATTTTTGATCGCCATGCCCGACACCAGCGAAGCCGAGGCCAGAATCGCCGGTGAACGCCTGCGCAAAATTGTGGAAAACACGCCTTTTGACCAATCCGGCGACCACGGCTTGCGCGTCACCGTCAGTATCGGCGTCGCTTTGGGGACCGGCGCGCACTGCAATGTCGCACAGTTGATCGACGAGGCCGACAAGGCGTTGTATATTTCCAAAAGCGACGGACGCAATCAGGTGACGCTGTTCCCTTCAGCTGCCTGAATCGCGCTTTTTATGCTGGTCGCGCTCGAGCTCCAGTTTATCGGCGAAGTCGGCGCGTGCCGCCGGACTCATTGCCGTGATGCGCTTCATCAACAAATCCTGACCCAGCTCTATATTGCCGACAACGGCAGCCTGCTGTTGGGCAAGCACCGCGCGCACCGCGTCCACGTCAAACGGCGTGGTCCGCAACGCCGTTGCCAGCGCTTTATGGTGGCCCCGAATCAGCCGCCGCCCGAATTGAATTTCGCCGCGCCGGGCCTTTATATCCTCGCGCAGGGTTTCGCGGTTCTCGTCGTCCAGCGCCCGCACATAAGACCGCAGCCCCAAGGGCGCAAAATCACGCGCGCCTATGTGCCCGCCCGGTCGGGGCGCCATAAAGAACGCGCCCGCGCCCGCGCCGATAACCAAAAGATTGAGCCCAAGAGAAACAACCAGCACAATGCGCGGCCAGCGTTTTTGGCGCGGTGATTTCTGCAATTTATCATTCTGTGTCATTTAACTCTCCAGCAGAATTTCATCCAGACTGAATGCCGTGCTGTCGATACTTGACAGCCCATCAAGCGCCAGCAGGTTTTCAACCAACGTGTTCAACGTTTCGGGCGCGCTCAACCCAACCAAAAGCCCAAATACCCCGCAGGCAACCAATCCCGTGGCACCCTGCCAGCCCCCAAATACCGACAAAAAATTCACCCACCCCCTGCGCGGCGCCACGGGCTGCGTGGGTTCCACAGCTTGGGCCTGCACACGCACGGCATCGACGGCAATCGCGTCAAGTAACCGCGCGCCGGGCACAACGTCGTCGTGCGCCACACGAAACAACTCCGCCAGCGATTGGGTGGAAATTTGTGTGTTTTCATCTTTGCGATCGGTCATGACACCAGTCCCAACATGTCTTTTTTTACCAACAGAATAGCGCTTAACGCGCGCTTGCCGCGTGCGGTCAGGCTTTCGACCGCTTCGGTCGATGTGTGCAGAATTTCGGCGATTTCAGGATTTCCAAGGCCTTCTATGTGGCGCAAAACCACGGCTTCTCTTTGGCGATCGGGCAATTTCGCCAACGCGTCGCGCAGCGCCTGCGCGCGGACGGCGCTGTGCATCGTCGTGGTGACATCCGGTGTGTCGTCCACCGGCTCATCGATGCCTTCAAGCCCTACAGTGCGCCGCCGCCGCAACCTGTCGATACACAGGTTGCGCGCCACACCATAAAGCCATGTTGACACACGGGCCTCGCCGCGCCGCCAGTCCCCGGCAATGCGCCACAAACGCAACATGGTCTCTTGCGCGACGTCTTCGGCTTCGGTCAGATCATTGAGCATGTGCCGCGCCAGCGACAGAACGCGCGGTGTGTGGCGCGCGATCAGCACCGCAGCAACCCGCGCGTCGCCATTGGCGAAAAGCACCAGCAGTTCGTCGTCCTCGCACACATCAATCTGATCCTTTGGTGGGGTCATGGCACACGGCGTACATCGGGCATCGCGACAAGGCAATCAGCCCGGAACAAGATGCGCCGGGCCGATGTTGCGCCTTATTCGCTCGGCGCACGCCTTTTGTGGTCGCCCTTTCGGTGTTTCTCAAGCGCGCCCAGTTCTTCTTGCGAAATGCTGCCGTTGCCGTCGGCATCAGCGCGTTCAAAAAATTTGTCTGCCCGGTCACCGTCGCTGAGCTCTGCCATCGAGAGTTGGCCATCACCGTTGGCGTCCTTGCGCTCGAACATACGATCGGTGCGTTTTTGCATACGTTCTTCTGCATGGCCCAGCACGCTGGCAACGATTTCTTCTTTGGACAATGTGCCGTTTCCGTCGGCATCCTGCGCCTCAAACCGGCTGGCGCGATGGGCTTCCAGTTCCTCGGGTGTAATCTGTCCGTCGGCGTTAGCGTCCACATCCGCAAAAACAATGCGCGGCGGCCCGTGGCGGCCCTCGCGTGCAAATGCCGTGGCAGTACCAAGCGTGGTGATCAAAGCAGCGGCCGTGAGCCCTGTGACCAATGTTTTCGTTATTTTCATGTTTTTACTCCTTTACTGATAACAAGGCGGCCTGTGCTGCCTTCATATACTCAAACGGCGCGATACATGGGTTCCGTCGAAAAAAAAATTCCTTGCGTTTTCGCGACATCGCGACGCAAGACGACGCGCCGGGTTTATTATGCGCTGATCAGACACTATTTGATCCATGAAACCACGAACAACGATAGATAAGACACCATGGAACGATTGGTAAAACCTGCGCTTTGGCGCGGCTGGAAAATGAAATGCCCGAACTGCGGTACAGGCGCGATGATGCAATCCTACTTGCGAACCAACCAAACCTGCCCGCACTGCGGCGAAGAACTTTTTCACCACCGTGCCGATGACGGACCCGCCTATATGACCATTCTTGTGGCCGGACATATTCTGGCGCCGCTAATTATATATATATTCACCCGATACGATCCCAATCCACTGCTTACGGCTTTGGTTCTCAGCGGGCTATTTGTGGCGCTGGCGCTTTTTCTGCTACCACGTTTCAAAGGCATGTTTGTTGCACTGCAGTGGGCCAAACGCATGTACGGGTTTAGCGACAACTGATGGCTGCCGGTGCAAACCGACGCCGACTTGTCCTTGGGGCGTAAAAATGTTTACTCGCACACACAGGTGATCGGGCCCCGGACAAAAATGACGACATCAGAAATCAGAGACGCCGCCACGGTGATAGTATTGCGCGACCTTGCGCGCGATCCCAAAGTATTGATGGGTCAGCGCGGCGGCGGGGCGGCGTTCATGCCCAATAAGTTCGTTTTTCCCGGCGGTGCGCTTGATCCCGCAGATCACAGGGTCGCGCTGGCGCAGGGTATGGCGGACGACTGCATGGCGCGGTTGCGCGCGCGTTCGGATCCAAAGCTGGCCGAAGCATTGATTTTGGCGGGCATACGCGAAACGTGGGAAGAAACCGGCCTGATGCTGGGTGAACCCACAGATTTCGCGCGCGACAACGCCGCTCAGCAGCCGGAGAATTGGCAGGGATTTTTTGCAAGCGGGCTTGCGCCCTCGGCGCGCGGCATGACTTTCGTTTTTCGTGCCATCACACCTCCCATGCGACCCCGCCGCTTTGATGCGCGGTTTTTTTTGGTGGACGCGCAGTACATCGCTGGCGATCCCGACGATTTTTCCGCCGCCGACAGTGAACTCAGTCATTTGCAATGGATCCCGCTGCGCGACGTGCGCGGTTTCGATCTTCCTTTTGTTACCGAGGTGGTGCTGGCCGAAATCGAGGCCAACCTCAAAGACGCCGCGCGACCAAAATTTGTACCATTTTTTTACCACGAGGGTACTAAATCGAATTTCCTGCGCCTGTAGGGAAAATGCCGACTGTACCTAAGGCCAGTTCATATGTAATTTAGGTCCAGTCAGGACCTGCCAATGCCCCTTGTTGAAGACATCTTTTTTCTCGACCCGCAATTTCAGGGCACTTTACAAAGCCAGATCCAACAGATCGTGGCCACTGCGATCCTGTCGGGGCGGTTTTTACCTGGCGATAAGCTGCCCTCATCGCGCAAACTTGCGGCGCATCTGGGAATATCACGTATCACTGTCACTTTGGCCTATAACGAGCTGGTTGCCGATGACTACCTGCGCTCCGCCAGCAAATCAGGCTATTTCGTCTCCGATACCGCGCCGGTGTCGCCGGATCTACACAGCGGGCAAACCCAGGGTTCCGACAACGTGGACTGGTCGCTGGCGGTCAAAAACCGGTTTAGCGGCGCGCGGCTTGTTGATAAACATCCCGATTGGCGGCAGTATCCGTTCCCGTTTATCTACGGACAGGCCGATCCGGAATTGTTCAACCAATCAAATTGGCGGTTGTGCGCCCTGCAGGCCCTGGGCAAGCGTAATTTTGATGCACTGACCGTCGATTACGCCGAAGCCGACGACCCCGAACTGATCAACTTTATCGTTCGCCACACTTTGCCACGCCGTGGAATTCTGGCGCGGCCTGAACAGATTCTGATCACACTGGGCGCGCAAAACGCGTTGTGGATGGCGGCGCAGATATTGTTGGATGAAGACAGCCACGCGGTGATGGAAAATCCGGGATACCCCGGTCTGCGCGATATATTACAACACAGCCGGTGCGGAATCACGGCAACATCGGTAGACGCGGGCGGGTTGCCGCCCGATAGCATTCCGACCGGCGCCGACGTTGTTTTCATCACGCCAAGTCATCAATGCCCGACGACCGCGACCATGCCCATGGAACGCCGTCGACGGATGCTGAAACTGGCGCAGGACCAGGATTTTCTAATCGTCGAAGACGACTATGAATTTGAGATGAGCTTTCTGACCCCACCGTCGCCCGCCCTGAAATCGCTGGATTGCGACGGGCGCGTCATATATGTGGGCAGCTTTTCCAAGTCGATATTCCCGGGTCTGCGACTTGGGTATCTTGTGGGCTCCGAACCGTTTATCCGGCAGGCCCGTGCCTTGCGCAGTACCACGCTGCGCCATCCTCCGGGACATATCCAGCGCACGACCGCCTATTTTCTGGCGCGCGGACATTATGACGCCATGATTGGACAAATGCGCCGCGCGTTCCAGAAACGCCGTAACACCATGGACGCGGCGTTGCGTCACTGCGGGCTGGACATCGCGGGCAGCGCCAGCTTTGGTGGCTCCAGTTTCTGGATGAAAGCGCGTGATTACGTCGATATGGCCGTAGTCGCACATGAGCTGCGCAAAAACGGTGTCCTGCTGGAACCCGGCGCACCCTTTTTTGACGGCGAAGAAACGCCGCGCCACTATTACCGTCTGGCGTATTCGTCGATCGCGGACGACAAAATTTCAAAAGGTGTGCAGTTGATCGCCCAGGCCTTGTCATGACTGGATATACCGTCCACTGTTTCTGGCCCTATCTCGCGCTCGACAGACTCCGCATAACACCGCAAAATCACTGACAGCAATCCGCCTTACGAAAGGGACCAACTCCATGAAAATGACCACAGAAGAAGCCTTTGTGAAGGTCCTGCAAATGCACGGCATCGACAACGCCTTTGGCATAATCGGTTCGGCGTTCATGCCGATTTCGGATTATTTCCCCAAGGCGGGCATTACGTTCTGGGACTGCGCACACGAATATTCCGGCGGCATGATGGCTGACGGATTTGCGCGCGCGTCCGGTAAGATGAGCATGGCCATCGCCCAGAACGGTCCCGGCATCGCAAACTTTGTCACCCCGATCAAAACCGCCTATTGGAACCATACGCCGATGTTGCTGGTGACACCGCAGGGGGCCAACAAAACCATGGGTCAGGGTGGTTTTCAGGAAGTTCCGCAAATGAACATGTTCGCCGATTGTGTGGCCTATCAGGAAGAGGTGCGCGACCCATCCCGCATGGCAGAAGTTTTGAACCGCGTCATCGTGCAGGCCAAACGCCTGTCTGCACCCGCGCAGATCAACGTCCCGCGAGATTTCTGGACGCAGGTCATCGACATTGAATTGCCCGCGATTGTCGAGTTCGAGCGTCCGTCAGGCGGCAAGGACGCCATCGCGGCGGCCGCGGCGCTGCTTTCGGGTGCAAAATTTCCTGTTATCCTCAACGGTGCCGGCGTGGTCATCGGTGGCGCTATTGCCGCCTCTCAGGCGCTGGCAGAGCGGCTGGATGCGCCGGTGTGCTGTGGGTATCAGCACAATGATGCCTTCCCCGGTTCGCATCCGCTGTTTGCCGGGCCTTTGGGTTACAATGGCTCCAAAGCCGGGATGGAATTGATTTCCAAAGCCGATGTGGTGTTGGCGCTCGGCACGCGGCTGAACCCGTTCTCCACCTTGCCGGGCTACGGAATTGATTACTGGCCCACGTCGGCCAAAGTGATTCAGGTGGACATCAACCCCGACCGTATCGGTCTGACCAAACCCGTCGCGGTCGGCGTTGTGGGTGACGCCAAATCTGTAGCAACGCAAATTCTGGATCGGCTTGCAGACAGTGCGGGGGACGCGGGCCGCGACGAACGTAAGGCCCTCATCGCCAACACTAAATCCACCTGGGCGCAAACATTGACGTCGATGGACCACGAAGACGACGACGACGGCACCACATGGAACGCGCGGGCGCGCGCCGACAAGCCTGAACATATGTCGCCACGCAAAGCATGGCGCGCGATTCAGGCGGCGCTGCCCAAAGAGGCGATTATCAGTTCCGATATTGGCAACGCCTGTGCGATTGGCAACGCCTACCCGACGTTTGAAGCCGGGCGCAAATATCTGGCGCCGGGGCTGTTTGGTCCGTGCGGCTACAGCTTTCCGGCCATTCTGGGCGCGAAAATCGGTTGCCCCGACACGCCGGTTGTCGGTTTTGCCGGTGACGGTGCCTTTGGCATTTCAATGAATGAAATGACGGCCTGCGGGCGCGATGACTGGCCCGCAATTACCATGATCATTTTTCGCAACTACCAATGGGGCGCGGAAAAACGCAACACGACGCTGTGGTACGACGATAATTTCGTCGGCACCGAGCTGGATTATAACGTGTCTTATGCCGGTATTGCGCAGGCCTGCGGCGTGACCGGCGTGGTCGCCACAACCATGGAAGGGCTGACCGATGCGTTGAACACGGCGGTCAAAGCACAGATGGATGACGGCGTGACCACATTTATCGAAGTTATGCTTAATCAGGAGTTGGGCGAACCGTTTCGCCGCGACGCCATGAAAACACCCGTCTCGGTCGCCGGGATCGATCGCAATGACATGCGCGCGCAAAAATCGGTCTAGAACTTTCGGATGATTCATTGATGCGGGACAATTCGCGATACTCAGTTCCGAAAGGTTTGGCATGACGACGGTTGGCTCGGCTTTTCTAAGCACCGAAAACCCCGTTTGCCCGGCGGGCTTGCTCATGGCGGCGCAGGCGCTGAAGTGCCCAAAAGTCGCCGTTGCAGGCGCCGGTGCGGCGCTGCCTATGGAGGCCGCGCAACAGGCCTGTGCTGCGGGCGTGATGACGCCGATTCTGGTGGGAGCCACGCAGGATATTCACACCCAGGCCACCCGTATAAACTGGGATTTGACCGGTATTCAGATCATGGATGCCAAAGACGAGGCAAGCGCCGCGCAGGCGGCTGTCAAACTTTGCGCCGATGGTCAGGCCGACGTTCTGATGAAAGGTCAGGTGCATACCGATGCTTTTCTGAGGGCCGTGCTGGCGCGCGATGGCGGACTGCGCACTGACCGGCGTCTGATGCATTTTTCTTATATTTCGCCACCCAAGGGTGGCGACGCGCTTTTGTTAAGCGACGTTGCGGTCAACGTGGCACCCGATGTGAATTTACGCAGGGACATGACGCGCACAGCAGTGAACCTGCTGCATATTCTGGGCAATCCAACACCCAAAATCGCCTTTTTATCTGCAACTGAAAGCGTGAATCCCTCGGTGCCCTCGTCCGGGGAAGCACACGCATTGGCGACCTGGGCAAGCGCCAATATTGACAACGCCGAATTTTCCGGCCCGCTGGCGCTCGATCTTGTTCTTTCGGCGCAGGCGGTTCAGAACAAGGGGCTGTCTGGTGATCCCGTCGCTGGTCGTGCGGACGCGATCATCGTACCCGATATCGTTGTGGGCAATGCAATTTTCAAATCGCTGGTATATCTGGCGGGGGGATGTGCGGCGGGGATCGTTCTGGGGGCGAAGGTGCCGCTTTTGCTTACCAGCAGGGCGGACCCGGCAGAGGCAAGACTGGCATCGGTCGCGCTGGCTGCAATTGTCGCTGCGCGAAAAAAACCCGGCGCTGGCATGAAAACCTGACCGCCGGGTTTTATCAATTAAACTGGGTCCGGGACTATTTCAGTGTCCATTCCTCGGCGTCGCAGATCCCGCCAAGCACGCAGCCCTGAATGTTGAGACCGGTGTCGCTGAAGACCACGGTGCCGTCAAAAGTCATAAAGCCGGGCATGTCAGGGTGCTTCATGTTTTTGCCTTTGTAGCTTCCGTCGGCATTAACTTCCATTCCGTGGCACAGTTCAAAGTTGTCAGCAGTGCGACGGCAATAAAGTTTACCTTCGTTTTCAAACACGACGATAACCTGATCGCCTTTGCGCAGGTATTCGGTTGGCTCAAGCGCGAATGCGGATGTAGCGAAAGATGCGCCAAGCAATACTGCTGCGCCAAATGCTGTGAATTTCTTCATGGTTAATTCCCCGTTAGGTTTTGGTGTTCAGGCCCGCGCACGTTAACGAAAGAAGCCGACAAATACAAACATTAGGATATATTGAAGTACAAATTGCGGGCATTTGCCGCAGAAGTAGCGCGAACAGCCCGTGACGAGAGCGACATGTGGACGCAAATTGGCGATCAATGACTCTGTGCGACTGGACAGCCCAAGATATAGGCATTTAGATACATTCAAATAATCTAATATATCGGTGGCGCTATCCAGATACCGATCCAGGGGAACGTCAGGAATGCCGCCGTCAAACCAACCAAAGTTGGATACTTCGACCGAAGTCTCTGACGAAATCCGTAAAACCACCTGTTACATGTGCGCCTGCCGCTGCGGCATCAACGTTCATTTGAAAAACGGCAAAGTCAAGTACATCGAAGGCAATCGCGACCATCCCGTGAACAAAGGCGTGTTGTGCGCCAAAGGCTCTGCGGGGATCATGCAGCACTATTCGCCCGCACGCCTGAATGCCCCGATGAAGCGCGTCGGCGAACGCGGGTCGGGCGAATTCGAGGAAATCACCTGGGACGAGGCCTTTGACATCGCGGCTGGCTGGTTGGCGCCGATCCGCGAAAATACCCCTGAAAAACTGGCATTTTTTACCGGGCGCGACCAGTCGCAATCGCTGACCAGCTGGTGGGCGCAGGCGTTTGGCACGCCAAATTACGCGGCCCACGGCGGGTTTTGGTCGGTCAATATGGCGGCGGCGGGTATTTACACCATGGGTGGCGCGTTCTGGGAG
>CAZPQL010000012.1:0-50182 GCA_964588725.1 uncultured Rhodobacterales bacterium | reverse complement strand
GATCTGAAGCACGACGACGCAGCCCTGGGCCGGCGTCGCCAGGGCGCGCTCGAGCGCCAGGCGGTTCCTCAGGCCCGTCTCGTGGTCGTGCAGCGCCAGATGGCTCAGCTGCGCCTCGCGATCCCGGATCGCGCCCACCATGTGATTGAAGCTGCGCGCCAGCCGGCCCAGCTCGTCGTCTGAGCGGATCGCCACCTCGGCGCGCTCGCCCGCCTCCAGACGCTGCACGGCGTCGTCGAGCGCCTGGATCGGACGGGTGAGGGTGCGCGACAGCATCCAGGTTCCGACCAGCATCATCCCGGCCCCCGATACGGCGATCAGGCCCAGCCAGGCGAACAGCGGGCCGTAGGGCGCCATGGCCTTGGCCATCGGATAGGCCCTGAGGATCCGCTGGATCAGGGTTGCCCCCACGCCCGAGCCTCCGACAGTGACAATGCAGACCTTTTCGCCTGACCGATAGCCCGGTTCCCCGCGCAACTGTTCGCGTTCGCCAAACAGGTTTGGATGCCGTCCCAGAATGTAGCCCGAAAAATCAAAATTATCGGGCACCCAATCACGCATCTGCGGCAAATCCGCCCCGAACCCAAGCGGCACGATGTCGTCCGGGTTGCCGACAAAAATGGCGCGATCGCGCAAGGTGGGGCTGTTCTCGACATGGCCGATCATTTCGGCGTTGTAGTCGCTAGTCAGGAAAGCCTCGTGATCGCCGTTTTCGGGGATGGGCACCCAGCCGACAAGATCGGTCAGCCATGCCATTTTGGTTTGTTTGAGGTCAGGGTGTTCGTGCCAGAAATGATCGATGTCCCAGGCCTCGTCGGCGATGACCAGATCGTATTTGCATGTTTCCACGGCTTCCTGAAAGACCATGAAATTCTTGATCAGGATCTCGTCCATCCGCCTTATGGCCTGAAACGCGTTCAGGTCGTGCTCTCCCGATTCGCTTTCGATATGGGCGGTTTCGCTCGCCAGTTTCTCGCTGCCCGGATGCAGCGTTTCCCCATGCGACGCCAGCAGGCAGGTCACCGGATCCTGCGCCAGCCAGTCCATTTGCAGGTTCGGGTGCAGGGCTCGCAGTTCCTGCGTAATGGCAATATCGCGCCGCGCGTGACCAAGGCCGATTGGCGAGGAAAGGTAAAGGACACGCAACGCCCCATTGGATTTGCGCCGTGGTTTGGGGGCAAAGGTTCCGATTTCGCGCGCCAGAAAATCGCGGATCAGGGTGTTGACGCGCGCGGGAATGCGCGCTTGCGGGCAATGGCCTGTGCCTTCCAGCACCATCAGCTCTCCGCCTGACAGTTTTGCGGCGCGTTTGGACATTTCGATCGGCGCGATGTGGTCATTGGTGCCGTGGATGAACAGGGCCGGGCAGGAAATCCGTTCGTACATGCTGTCGTCAACCAGATATTCCCCTCCCGAACGGTTGGCGATCGACATTGCCGGCATCTCGCCGTCGCCTTCGGCGGCCCAGGAAACCGTGTCTTCGATCTGTTTGGTTGAATGGGGTTCGCTGAACATTTCCGACATGAAAAAGGCGCAGAAATCTGCGTAATCCGTCAACCAGTGGTGTTTGCTGTATTTTTCCCAGCCGACCGGGTTTTCGATGACGTCGTCATAATTCTTGTCCCTGTGGGCATAGCCCGGCGAAATCGGCGTATAGCCCGCGATGGAAATCAACGCCCGAACGCGGTCGCCATGATTTGCCGCAAGTGTTGCGGTTACAAGCCCACTATAGGACAGCCCGACCAGCGTTGCCCGGCCAACGCCGGCGTGATCCATTACCGCCAGCACGTCCCCGACCGAATGGCCGAGATCGTATTCTGACGCCAGCTCGGGCCGGTCTGATTTTCCGTTGCCGCGCGGATCATGTGTGACAACACGAAACCGGTCGCTGAAATAGGGTATCTGCGCTTTCCAGACGCGCGAATGCACGATCGACCATGTCGGGACGAAATATATCGTCTCAGGGCCATTACCGTAAACTTCATAATGGATGCCGACCCCGTCGCGATCGACCCTTCCTTCCTGATCAGGAATACGTGCACGCATCTCAATCTCCTTTGGTCTGGGTTTGCTCAAACTGGCGAATAAGCGCACCGAAACGGCGCAAGGCACGGCGAACCGGGATGGCATTGTCTTCGATGCCGAGCAGGATGTGAGATTCCCCGCCGATAAACGCCATGGTGACAAGGGCCGAGACGTCCATGGCTTCAAACGGATGCGGCAGGCCGTGGGTTTTTTCGATCTGCTCGACCAGCCCCGTCAAAAGGTCGTTCCATTGGCGCGCCGCCGCCCGTACGGCGGACCCGATTTTTGCGTTGGAAAACCCGAGCGCCATCATTTCACGCAAAATGCGCACATATCCCGACTGGATATCGGCGTCCAGATAACGAGAGGTAAATCACTGGCCAGGTCATGCGGCCGGTGCCGGGCCAGCGTGGGTGCGCATGGCAGTACAGCACAGCACGCAACGCAAGACGCCCGCCGGTCTGTCCGACCGCGGGCGTCAAAATCTTTGCGCGGATTATCAGCTGTGTTTGCCGGGTTTACGCCCCAAAAACGCATACCCGCTGACATCAAAGGTGCGGGCGTTTTCTTCGCCGCCTGCGCCCCCGAACGTATCGACCGGCGGGCCGATCTTCACGTCAACAAAGCCGCTTTCTTCCATCATCGCTTGCCATCCTGCGCACGGCAGGCCTCCGGCGATTCAGGCGGTCCACAGATCGATGTTGTTCCTCGCCGATTGTGGCACCGGATTGCCGTTGGCGATGTCGGCGAACTGCACATGCCCATCGGGCTTCAGAACGCGCATGATCTCGGCAAACACAGCGGGCTTGTCAGAGCAAAGGTTGATCACGCCGTTGGAGATCACGGCGTCCGCCCAGCCGTCCTCGATGTCCATATCCTCGATCAGGCCTTCGCGAAACGTGACATTGTCAAGCGCCAGAGATTTGGCGGTGCCGTTGGATTTGTCCAGCATCTCTTTTGTCATATCAATGCCCACGACCTGCCCTTCCGGGCCGACCTGAGAGCGCGCGACAAAGCAGTCAAATCCGCCACCCGAACCGATGTCAATCACCCGCTCGCCCGGTTTAAGGTCGCGCAGAGAAAACGGGTTGCCTACACCTGCAAACGACTCGACCGCGACGTCAGGTAGCGCGCCGACCACATCGTCGTCATACCCCAGTCGTTTGGCAAGCGGTCGTCCGGTGTGAAAATGAAAAGTTGCATGCGGTGTTGTCGCGACTTCGCGGTATTTATCTTTGACCGCTTCGCGCAGCAGTTCCGCATCAACAGGGGCTTCGTCCTTCATAGAGGTTCCTCCCAATTTATGTGCGATGACGTCATTTTACACCGATTTGGGTTATTCCGCCATCCCTTATTGGTCAGGTTTCGCGGCTAAATCCGCAACACTCTTTAACTGAACCAGAAATTCCGGCTCGTCTTCCAACGCGCGCAGATCAAGATAAACGGCACCGTTGTGCACGCGCCCTATGACCGGGCGGGGTGTTGCGCGCAGCGCCGCCGCCAGATCGCGCAGGTCCTGATCGCGCGTACCACGCGGAGTCAACACAAGCGCAGCGCTGTCCAGCAGGTCCACCGGCATGGCTCCGCTGCCGATCTGTGAACGGCACGGCTGCACTTCGACAGTCGCTATACCGTCCAACGCTTTGGCGACCGACGGACGTAATCGCGCGGCCTGGGCCGAAATGTCATCCGCTTTCCGGCTTAGCAATCGGAGCGTCGGCAGATGGTCTGCCAGAACTGATGGATTTCCGTAAAGCCGCAGAACCGCCGCCAGCGCCGCGATGGTGATCTTGTCAAGCCGCATGGCCCGTTTCATGGGGTTTTCGGCGATTTTCGCAATCAGATCGGCGCGACCGGCGATGATCCCGGCTTGTGGCCCGCCCAACAGTTTGTCACCGGAAAATGTCACCAGATCGGCACCGTTTTGCAGCGCCAGGCGCACCGTGGATTCGGCGGGCAACCCGAACGTCGCCAGATCAACCAGCGACCCACTGCCGAGATCGACGACAAAGGGAATGTCCGATTTGCGCGCCAGTTCAGCCAATTCGGCCTCGGGAACCGAGAAAGAGAACCCTTCGACTTTGTAGTTGCTGGTGTGGACACGTAAAATGGCGGCGGTGGCAGCTGAAACAGCTTTTTCGTAGTCACCGATATGCGTGCGGTTGGTGGTCCCGACTTCGCGCAAGTCGCACCCCGCACTTTCAATGATATCGGGCATGCGAAAAGCGCCGCCAATTTCGATCAGTTCGCCGCGCGACGTCACGACCTCTTGGCCCTGTGCCAGCGTATTCAGGCACAGCATAACGGCGGCAGCATTGTTGTTCACGGCGATTGCCGCCTGGGCACCGGTCAGTTTAACGAGCCAGGCCTCCACATGGCTGTCGCGCTGACCTCTGTCACCACTTATCAGATCATATTCCAGATTGACCGCGCCCGCAGCATCGATCATGGCGTCGATCGCTGTTTGCGGCAGAGGCGCGCGCCCCAGATTGGTGTGCAAAATAGTGCCGCTAAGATTGAAAACTGGCCGTAACGAAACGCGGTGCTGACCGTGCAGCGCGCGCGAAACCGCATCTGCAATCCCGCGTACAGACCCGGTTTTTTTGGCCGCCCGCAAATCACTGAGGACCGCGCGAATGGCATCGCGCACCTGTATATGGCCAAATTCGGCCATGAGGCCCGAAAAAGCCTTGTCGCGCAGCAACAGATCGACCGAAGGCAAGCGGGTTGAATTTTCTGTGGCAGGCACGTCAGCGATTCCTGTGTAAATAAAGATACTTTATGTCATAATTGAAAGAAGGCAATCACGGGAATATTGGCACGTGACACGCGTCATCGGCACCGCCGGACACATAGACCACGGCAAAACCGCGCTGGTAAAGGCGCTCAGCGGGCAGGACACCGACCGGCTGGCGGCGGAAAAAGCCCGCGGCATATCCATCGATCTGGGATTTGCGCATTTCACGTTGCCCGGCGGGTCTGACGTGGCGGTGATTGACGTTCCGGGGCACGAGCGGTTCATCCGCAACATGGTCGCGGGTGCGCATGGTATTGATCTGGTGCTGTTCGTGATCGCGGCGGACGACGGTGTCATGCCGCAATCGGAAGAACACTTCACCATTGTCTGCGCGCTGGGGGTGCGCCACGCGATATTTGTTGTGACAAAAACCGATGCTGTGCTGCCCGACCGGCTGGCTGAGGTGGCCGCCGAAATCGACCTGCTGACCGAGGGCACGCGTCACGCCGGCGCGGCCGTGGTGCCGGTATCCAATGTGACCGGCGACGGAATTGACACGCTAAAGGCCGCGATTGCGAAAACGCTGGCGTTGGCAGCGCCCCGCCACAGCGACCGGCCGTTTCGCATGCCGATCGACCGGGTTTTTTCGGTGCAGGGGCGCGGTGTGGTGGTTACGGGTACGGCGCTGGCAGGAAGGGTGGCGACGGACCGCGATTTGGCCTGCGTGCCCGGCGGGCGTACCTGCCGCGTACGCGGTGTACAAAAACACGGGCAAAGCATCGCGACCGGTCAAAGCGGCGACCGTCTGGCGATCAATATCGCCGGTGCCACGACCACCGATTTTCATCGCGGCGATGTTCTTTGTGACGCAAGTATCGCCCGGGCCACCACAAGATTTGACGCGGTGATTTCCCAGTCGACCGGTGCAGCGGCGCTGAAGAACGGTCAGCGGTTGCGGTTGCATGTGGGCGCGGCTGAACGTCTGGCGCGTCTGACCATTTTGGGCGGCGCGCGCACGCTGGTTGCGGGAAACTCGGGGTTGGCGCAGCTGGACCTGCGCGCACCCGTGCACGCGATGTCCGGCGATCTGTTTGTACTGCGCGACGAACAGGGCGAACACACGCTGGGTGGTGGTCGGGTGCTTGACCCCTGTGCGCCGCGACGTGCGCGCGGCGACAGTGCGCGCCTTATTTGGCTCAAATCCATAGTGGCGGGCGATCTTTCAAATGCCGCACGCCAATTGATCGACGCTTGCGGCACGGTGGCGCTGCGCACCGGTGACCTTGGTTTTCGCCTGAACCTGTCGCCAGATGCATGTGATAAAATGATCAAAGGTGACCAAAATCTGATCGCTATTGATGTTTCTGCGGACGCGTGGGTGACAACGATGCACGCTCTGCAAACGCTGGCAACAGACAGCACGGCGACTTTGCACAGATTTCATCAAAACGATCCTACCCTGCCCGGGGTGGGTATCGACGCGTTGCAGGCAATCGTGGCGCCGCGCGCCGAAAAGACGGTATTTCGCACGCTCATGGCGCAGCTGACCACAGAGGGTCGTTTGCAACGCGACGGCAATTTGTTGGCGTTGCCCGGCCACGATGCTGCGCTGAAAGGCGCGCTTGGGGCGCGGGGCGACGCATTACTGGCAATGCTGGAGCGGTCTCCGTTTGCACCACTCCAACCTGATCCTGACGATGCCGCTGCGCGCAGGCTGATTGACGCACTTGCGCGTCAGGGCAAAGTCCTGCGGCTGAACGGTGGTCTGGCTTTCAGCGCCAAAGCCTATGCTGACGTCGACGTTTGCCTCGAAGATTTTCTGACCGAACACGGTGAAATTTCCGTGGGCGCGTTTCGCGATCTGTTGGGCACAACGCGAAAATACGCGCTGGCGCTTCTGGAAAGTTTTGACAGGTCGGGGCGAACCGTGAGACACGGTGATGTGCGCAAACGCGGCCGTCCGCTGAACAAGCCGGACGCCTGAGCGCGCCACGGAGAAGCGAGGTGCCCGGTGGCGCCGCCGGTCTTCAAAACCGGTTAAGAGACGGTCAACCCGCCTCTGGAGGGTTCGACTCCTTCCTTCTCCGCCAACACAGCTTTTCGTGTGTGCGGGGTCATTTGAATATACCGATTAGAAAATTGAACTCATTGATTTGAAAGCGCGCATTCGAATTGAATTTTCATTGAAGAACGTTACCATTTTTATCTCACAGTTGCCCATTTCGTTGCCATCTCACATAGGTAGTTCGGCTTGGCTTATAAGGACTGTTCGGATTTCCCGTCATTACTCTGACAGAATTACCAGGTTTATTCGGATCATAATATATAACGTCTGACTTTTTTGTCGGCTCTTTTATCCAATCTTTTGGAATACCATTTGGTCGTTCGTCATCATCCTCCGGTTCCTGATCCGGAGTTCCACCTGTTACAACCCGTCCGCCGGTCGCGTCGTTTTCCGGTGCTTTCGACGCCCCGACGTTAGCGTCGTCCCCAAATACAGACGCGACGCCGTCGATCAGGCCGGTTACAGAATCCGTAAGGGCCGCCGAGAGCCCCGTTCCGGCGCTGCCGTCAACTTTACTGTTATCAAATAAGTCGGTTTAAGTATCAATTGTCCAAGCGGTTGCAAAGGCCAGTCCAAGCGGGCCGATTGCGACCGCATCGTCGACCCCGGTAACGTTCCCCCCCCGGATCGCTCAGGTTCACAGGATCATTCGCCGAATGCGCATGCCCGTTCGTCCTGCCGCAAGCGGGTGCACGTCGTCGTCAAAGCGCGCGCCCGTTGCCGTGATTTACCTGTTCGGACGCGCCAGCCTGATTGAACCTGTCACAGGCCCCGCAGCACTGATGACGCGGTCACGTTGGGGCGGCGTGTGGACAAAAACAAACGGGCGCTGTCGGCGTCGCCCGCCCGCAACAGCGCGCAGGCAAAGGCGAATTCCAGCAGGTCGCGTTGGGCGTTGCTGCCGCCGAGCCGGGCATGATCGCGCATCACGGGTGTGAAATGCCTGATCGCCGCGTCCCAGTTGCCCCGAGCCATGGCCGAAAAACCCTGAGCGCAGGCGCGCACCACATCGCCTGCGGGACCTTTCGCGTCGCTGATTATTTTGTCGAGCGCCCCGGCGTTGCCGGCCAGCGCGTGCGCCAGCGCCGCGTGCACATCCACAAACGCCAAGCCCGGTTTGGGAAAGTGCCGCGCCGCGTAGGCGCTGACGTCTCGCCACCGCGATTTGGGCACCGCAACGCCCGCCATTTCCGCCCTGTACAAGACCGCCGCTGCGTCCGTCACCACGTTGATGGCCGGACCCCGCGTGCCGTCGGTTGAAATATCCGCGTCGATCACGCGCCACATGGTAGCCTCGTCACCGCGCGCCAACGCCCACAGCGCCACGTGCCATGACACATGGCAATGCAGCAATCCGTCGGGGTCATAGTCTTTGCACCAGTGCTCCAGGTAGGTGGCGCCGGCGTCCATTTCGCCGTTTTCGTAATAGAGATGCGCGCGCACATGGGCGCTGTGGGCGCTGCGTGGACGGGATTTCAGCGACTTTTCGATCGCAACTGCGGCTGGACCGACCTGTCCGACCTCAAGCTGGGCAAAGGCGTGCTGGCTTAGAAACCACCAATCGTCGCCGTAATGCGGGGCGAGCGTCGACGTGAACGCCAACTGCAACGCCTCGCGTCCGGGCTGGCCGCTAAAGCCGATCAGGCCAAACACGCCCATGCAGGTTTGCGCGACCATGGCGTCACGCGGAAATTCGCGCAGGTGCGCAAGGATGGCGTCGTAGGACTCGCGCACCCTGCCGTCCAGCAACAACCCAAGCACGCCAATCTGACCGGTCTCTTGCGGTGTTACCTTTTTGGCCTGCGCGCGCGCCTGCGCCAGCGGTTCCGCGATCAGTGCACGGTGACCCTGCATCTGATACATGCGCGCCAAACCGATATGGGCCAGCGCGAAATTTTCGTCGGCGTCGATTGCGCTCCGAAAAGCCTGCTCGACACCCCCATCCGCCGACAGGAACCGGTCGACCGCATCGACATAGGCGTCGCGTGCAGCTTTCGAGCCGGTGGTTAAAGGGTTGCCATAACGGTCTCGGAGCATTGCGTTCGCCTTGTGATCATTTGCAGCGTTTAACGGGCGGGTTCGGTTTTTGGCAGTCGGCCACATGGACCGCGCGACCGCGGATATTGGTGCGCGAGCCGTGAAAGCAACCACGATGGGTAAGCCAAACATATCAAATGTTTTCGGCTTGCCTAGGCCCGGTTTCGCGCGCAAAATAAATTCAAAGGACATGCCCATGAGCAAAAATAATTCCGAAATTCCGGTGCCAGCGCACGAATCGCTGGCGGCGCAGGCTTTGGGTAAAGTGGACGACGTCACGCGCGCCCTGGTACCGCCGCTGCATTTGTCCACGACGTACGAACGTGACGGCGACGGTGGGTATCGTTCGGGGCGCGGTTATACACGCCCGCACAATCCGACATACGACGAGCCCGAAAGCCTTCTCTCAGTCCTTGAAGGTGGGACCGACTGCCTGTTGTTTTCGTCAGGCATGGCGGCGGCGACGGCAGTGTTTCAGTCGCTGCTGCCCGGTGATCACGTGGTGGCGTCGAAAGTCATGTATTGGGCGTTGCGCAGTTGGCTGATCGATTTTGCCATGTCGTGGGGTCTGGATGTGGAATTCGTGGATACAACGGATTTGCAGGCACTGGGCGGCGCGATGCGCCCCGGCAGCACCCGTCTGGTCTGGATCGAAACGCCGGGCAATCCAACGTGGGACATCACCGACATCGCCGCAGCCGCCGATATTGCCCACGCGGCCCACGCCAGGCTGGCGGTGGACAGTACGGTGGCGACGCCGGTTCTGACGCGGCCGCTGGACTGGGGCGCCGATCTGGTGATGCACTCGGCGACCAAATATCTGAATGGCCATTCGGATGTGCTGGCGGGGGCGTTGGTGTGCCGGGAAAAGGATTCGTTTTGGAACCGCGTGCGGGCGTGGCGGCGCGACGGGGGCGCTATGCTGGGACCGTTCGAGGCGTGGTTGTTGCTGCGTGGACTGCGCACGTTATTTGTGCGGGTGCGTCATAGCAGCCAAAGCGCGCTTCAAATTGCGGAACACTTTGCGCAGCACCCGCTGGTTTCCCACGTGCTTTACCCCGGTCTGCCCACCTTTGCGGGCCACGAGATTGCCGCGCGGCAAATGCAGGGCGGGTTTGGTGGCATGCTGTCGATCCGTGTGAAAGCCGGCGGCGCGGCAGCGGTGTCTACGGCGGCCAATGTCATGCTGATCAAGCGGGCCACATCTCTGGGCGGTGTGGAAAGCCTGATCGAACATCGCGCTACGGTCGAGGGGCCTTCAACGCCGGTGCCACAGGATCTGTTGCGTCTGTCTATCGGGCTTGAGACGCCCGCCGATCTGATCAACGATCTGGAACAGGCCCTGGATCGCGCGCACCACGTTCACGGTGATCCGGCGGCGGCGCCCATGGGCGGGTAGCGCAAAATGACAGAGATATCCATTGATAAGATCAAGCATGTGTTGCGCCAACAATTGTCGCCGATGCTGGCCGACCGCGGCGGCGATGTAATCTTCGACAGTTTTGAGGACGGCGTGTTGTGTCTGCGACCAATGGGATCGCCCGGTGCTGTAATTCCGATTTTGGGACGCATCAGCGCCATGCTGCGCCACTACGTCCCCGCAGTTCATCGCGTTGAACTGTTGGCGCAATCCTTTGACGAACGGTCAACCGCTGCGCCGCCCGAACCCACGGCGCGGCAGCGTGTGCAGCACGTTCTTGACACCCAAATCAATCCGTCGGTCGCAGCGCATCAAGGTGAAATCGCGCTGTCGGACGTGCGCGACGGCGTGGCATTTGTTTTGTTCACAGGCGGTTGTCAGGGTTGCGCTATGGCCAACGTTACCCTGCGTCAGGGCGTCGAGGTTTTGATCAAGCAAAACGTGCCCGAAATAATTGCGGTTCACGACGTCACCGACCACAGTCTGGGGACGCGCCCGCATTTCAAGACCCAAAAAGGGGCGGACTGATATCGCACGCAGCGTCAAAGCAGACTTACCTTTTCACGGGCCAAAACAGCTGCGTGTTCTGTTATTGATCCCCTCGACGTCTTATCGGGCGCAGAGCTTTCTGGATGCGGCAAGGGTGCTGGGCGTTGAAACTGTGGTCGGGACGGACCACAGGCAGGCGCTGTCACCGCTTGCAACGCGCGGATCGCTTGCGCTGGATTTTCGCGCCCATCCCCGTGCGGTCGCCTGCATTGCACAATTCGCCGATACCGCTCCGTTTGACGCTGTCCTTGGCACCGACGACGAAACGGTCGAACTGGCGTCTGCCGCCGCACTTGAACTGGGATTGCCGTGCAATCCCTTGTCGGCGGTGCGCGCGGCGCGGGACAAGTACCTGTTTCGCAGGGCCGCGCAAAAATCCCGCGTGCGCGCTCCGTGGTTTGCGGTGCTGAATGGGCGTGATGAGTGGAATACCGCCGCTGAAACCGCACCGTATCCGGTTGTCCTGAAACCCAGAAGCCTGTCGGGTAGCCGTGGTGTCATTCGTGCTGACACACGCGGCGAATTTCTACGCGCCTGCGATCAGATCGACGCGATTCTCAGCCGCGGAGCCGACCGGCCTGCGTCGATACTGATCGAAGAATTTATCCCCGGTGTCGAAGTGGCAGTAGAGGGTTTACTGCGCAGGGGCCGATTGCAGGTCCTTGCCATGATCGACAAACCCGATCCGCTGGACGGGCCATATTTCGAGGAAACGATCTACGTGACACCGTCGCACCTGCCTGAGGCACAGCAGCACGATGCCAGAGCGCAGGTGCAGGCCGCCACCCTTGCGCTTGGCCTGCGCGAGGGCGCGATCCACGCCGAGGTGCGGATTGGACCCAAAGGTTCCACGGTGATCGAAATCGCCGCGCGATCGATAGGTGGGCATTGCGGACGCATGCTGGTCTTTGGCGGTGCGACACTGGAAGAGATGATCCTGCGTCGGGCGCTTGATCTGCCGGGCAATGATTTCGTGCCTGACGGAGGCGCGCGCGGAGTCATGATGGTTCCCATCCCGGGCGACGGTATATTTCGCAGGATCGACGGGGTCGGCGCGGCCCGTGAAATTGCCGGAGTCACGGATGTGGTGATCAGCGCCCATATCGGCGCCATGCTCCGGCCCGCCCCGGAAGGCGGGCGATATCTTGGCTTTATATTCGCCAGCGGCGAGACGCCCGATCAGGTGGTGCAGTCGCTAAAGCGCAGCCATGCAAAGCTGGATATTTTGATCGATTGACCACCTCGCCCGACGAAATCAGTGACGTAAGAAAAATCTCCTACTTGTAGGTTGATTTTAAGGCTAGCCTAATAGTGACCTGAGCCGGAAAAAGGAATAAAAATGACCCGAAAATACGTCGATCTGTCGGTGGCTCTTGAAACGGGGATCGTGTCAGACCCGGAAATAATGTTACCGAAAATCACTTATATGGCGCACAAAGACACCACTGCGCAGATCTGTTCGTTCTTTGAGGGGCTGACTCCGGACGACCTGCCCGGCGGCGAGGGCTGGGCAATCGAGACGATGCAGATTGCCACGCACAACGGCACCCATCTTGACGCGCCGTACCACCACCATTCCACCATGAACAACGGCGAACGCGCCATCACCATCGACGAGGTGCCGCTTGAATGGTGCTTCAATCCCGGCGTCAAGCTTGATTTCCGCCATTTTGCCGACGGCTATATTGTCAGCGTCGATGATATCGAGGCTGAATTGAACCGGATCGGGCACAGTTTGCGCCCGCTTGATATTGTCGTGGTCAACACTGCGGCGGGCGACAGTTACGGGCAGCCGGATTACCTGATCAAAGGCTGCGGCATGGGGCGCGAGGCCACACTTTATTTAACCAGCCGCGGGGTGCGCGTGACCGGCACCGACGCGTGGAGCTGGGACGCACCGTTTGCGCTGACGGCGCAGGCTTTCGCCGAAAACCCCGATCCTTCGATGATTTGGGAAGGGCACCGAGCCAGCATGGAAATCGGGTATTGCCACATGGAAAAACTGACCAATCTGGACACGCTCCCCGCCACCGGGTTCGAGATTTCGTGCTTCCCGTACAAAATCAAAGGCGCGTCCGCCGGATTTACACGCGCCGTGGCGATATTTGACGATTAAAGCCCGTTACAAACTGGGAAAATCACCCAGTGCGCAACAACCACTGGCTCAAAGTCTGACGACACTGCTCGCACCGCCGACTCAACGCAGCAGGCTGTCCACCCGGCGTCTGGCCAGTTCGCGGCGGTGCTGCCCTTGTATCAAAAACTCTGCTTTCAACTGTCGCCGGTTGCGCAGGATCGTGAGCGCGCTGTGGAAAGTTGCCGCAAGCGCTTTCGACGTGCGAAAGAGTGCGGCATTTGCAATTTTGGTGTCAACTACGTTGAATTGGACTGGTGCGTGGGTCATTTTGATCTCCGGATTGACGTTTATGGCTTGACCCCACTTTCGCAAATGCGCTGTCGTCGCGCATCGGTGGCATTGCCTATATTGTAAACTCCCGCTCCCTATTTATTGCCACCACGCCACCGAATTCTTGTGAGACCGGCCAATCCAGTGCTAGGCTTCCCTATATTGGCGGCAATCGTTGGCGCGACAATTGAAATGGTACTCAGGTGACCGACACGATATTGGAACGCGAAACACCGCTCGCGCAGCTTCGCGCGATTCTTGCCAGATCAGCAGAAGGTGTTGGTGCTTCGGTGATTGTCACAGGCGATGCGGGTGCCGGCAAAACAACTTTTTTTCGGGCGTTTGAAGCCACGGTTGGCAGTGGCGTCAGGATGTTTCGAGGCGCTTGCGAGGATTTGTCGATCCCCGAACCGCTTGGCCCGGTTCGCGAACTCGTCCGCTCTGCCGGATGGAATGTGGATTTTGATCAGTTGATGGATGGTCAACGGCTGGAAATGTTCACGCAAATCCTTGAATTGGCGTATGACTCAGATCAGCCAACTGTTCTGATCATCGAGGATTTGCACTGGGCGGACGAGGCATCGCTAGACTTTGTGCGCTTTTTGGCACGGCGGATTGCCGGCAGACCTATTGTTTTGTTGATCAATTCGCGTGATGTGGACGAAATTGCGCGGCAGAAATTGCGTGCGGCTTTTAATGGTGTACCGGCCGAGAACCTGACGCGGATCGAACTGAACCCGCTTTCGCAATCCACGGTCAGCGAATTGGCCGACAAGGCCGGCATTGACGGTGTCAAACTGTACCGGCAATCGGGGGGCAACGCGTTTTACGTGACCGAGTTGTTGCGCAATCGCAACTTTGACATGCCCGCAAGCGTTCAAGACGCTGTGCTGTCGCGGGTCGACACCTTAAGCGATGCTGGGCAAAATATCCTGAACACCGTTTCGATTTTCCCGCGCCGTGCCGAGCTTGATCTGGTGATGGAACTAAGCGACAGCGACGGGTTTTCGGCGGTAGAAGACTGTATTGCCGAAGGGCTGCTGATCGATGCGGGCGACTTTCTGACCTTTCGTCACGAAATTGCACGACTGGCGGTGGAAAACGGGCTGTCCGCCATAAGGAAGCGCGCCTTGCACGCCACTGTGTATAATCTGTTGTCGGCGATCAACACGACCTCAAAAGCGCGCCTGATGCACCATGCCCGCGTGGGCAGATTGTCCGATGCGGTCCGCCAACTGGCACCGGATGCAGCGCGCGAAGCCGAAGCGGCTGGCGCGTTCACACAGTCGGCGGAATACTATGAAATCGCGTTGGAGTTCGGGGATGAGCTGCCAAAAGAGGAACAGGCCGATTTGTTAGAAAAATCTGCACGGGTTCTTGGGCTCACCGCGCAACAGCCCAAGGCTATTGCCAACCTTGGGCAGGCGCTGGATATTCGAAAATTTCTTGGGCAGAAATTGGCCCGTGCCGACGATCTGCGAAAACTCGCTCGGCTGCACTGGGAAGTCGGGATGAAACCTATGGCCAGCTCGCTGGCTGAAGAAGCAGTCAGGATAGCCGAAGGCAGCGACAGTTATGAATTGGCCTGGGCCTATGCGCAGCGCGGCCAAATCGCCATGGCGGAATTTGAATTTGAAATTGCAGCCAACGTATCAAAAAAGGCGATTGAACTGGCCGAGAGCAATGGTTTTTTGGATGTTAAAAGTTTTGCCCAGTCCTCTTTGGGTATGTGCTATTGGGGCGATGTTGAGCGGGCAATTCCAATATTGCGAAACAGTCTGAAACTGGGACTGGACAACAATTTTCCCGAAAATGTCGGGCGCGGTTTCGCGAATATTGGTGTTTATTATAACGAGCACTATCTGTTTGCCGACGCGATAAAAATCTATGACGAAGGCATTCATTATTGCGATCAACATGAAATACACGCGGGCAGCGAGTTTCTAAAGGCTTGGCGGTTCGATGTTTTAGATAAAATGGGATTTTGGGACGATGTTTTTGTTGGCGCACAAAATTTGCTCGCCGATAGGCCGCAGCATTCTTCTGCAAGATTTTATGCCAGCGTTTGTCTGGCGCGGATCGCGATGCGCCGTGGCTTGCCCAACGCAGACGCACTATTTTCAGAATTGGATGAAGTCGTAAGCAACGGTGAAGACGCGCGTCACCAAATCGTCTACGCCGTTCTTTTGGCCGAAAGGGCATATTTGGGTCTTGCTAAACCGGAACCGGCATTGGACCTCATGGACAGCGTGTTGGATTTGCCAATCTTTCCGGCAGGCGTCGAACAACTCTTCCCTTGGCAGAAACGGTTGGGCGAAACACCCGTTTATTCCAAGAACCAGATTTTCAACGAACCTTTCCGGCGCTGTTTGGCCGGAGACTGGCAGGGCGAAGCCGCTGCGTGGGCCGAAATTGGCAGTCCCTATCACCAAGCATTGGCCTTGCTGGAAGGCGATGCTACCGCCAAAATCCACGCGCTGAAAATTCTGGATGGCTTGGGCGCCGGTGTTGTCGCAGAGTTCGCCCGCCAAAAAATGCGTGACGCCGGTATCGCGATCAGAACTCACGAACCACGCGCTTCGACCAAAGCCAATCCAGCGGGGCTGACCAAGCGCCAACTTGACGTACTGCGCCTGCTGAACGACGGATTGTCCAACGCCGAAATCGGGGAAAGGCTGTTCGTGTCCGCCAAAACCGTCGATCATCATGTGTCGGCGATACTGGGAAAATTGGAAGTTTCGTCGCGGGGCGAAGCGGCTGCGCATGCGCGCAAAGTCGGTTGGGTTTAATAACCGCCCGGAGCGGGTGCGGGTTGATCGACGTCGTGCCGGGGTTCGAGGTGTCAGGAATTCGCGGCATTCACAGCGGCGGCAATGGCCTTGGTTGCGGCTTCGACGGCGCCTTGTCCGTGGTCGATATCCAGCGCCTTTAGACCTGCGTCGATACAGGCCAAAGCGCCCAGTGTCATATGGGCGTTGACGTGACCCATGTGGGCGATGCGAAAAAACCCGTGCCATGCCGGATCGTCTGCCAGCGCCATGCCAAGGCTGATGCCCAATGTGACGCCGGTGTGTTCTTCAACCCAGACCCGTAGCCGGGTACCAAGCGGCGGATTGATCGCTACGGTCGTTACCGCACAGGAACGCCACGCAGGGTCAGCTATATTCATGGCAATCGAGCCGGTCGTCCCCCAGCAATCAAGCGCGGCCCACACGGCCGTTGCAAGTGTTTCGTGCCGTGCCCACACGCTTGCCATGCCCTGTTCATGAACGATCATATCCAGTGACTCGCGTAACCCCAGCAAATGCGCGGTCGGCGCCGTGCCGCAGAATTTTCGAAATAACTCCGGCGCGCGCGTACGGGGCGTCCAGTTCCAGTAGGGCGATACCAGACCGGCATATTTGTGCACCTCATCTGCCTTTTTGTTAAAATAGACAAAACACAATCCGGGAGGCATCATCAGCCCTTTTTGGCTGGCGACAATTGCCACGTCGACGCCCCACGCGTCCATTTCAAACCTGTCGCACGCCAGCGACGCGATACAATCCACCATCAGCAAGGCTGGATGGCCGCTTGCATTAATACAGGCGCGCAAGCCGCGAATATCGTTGCGCACCGAGGTTGCAGTGTCCACGTGGACAGCCAGTACCGCTTTGATTTCACGCGCGGTGTCAGCAGATAGCCGGTCATGCACCCGCGCCATGCTGATCGTGTCTCGTTTGCCAAAATCCATAACCTCAGCATTGATCCCCAAACCTTGCGCCGCTTCCGCCCAGCCCAATCCAAACGCGCCGGTTGCCAGCACCAATATTTTGTCGCCGCGACTGAAAAGATTGCTCAACGACGCTTCCCATGCGGCGTGACCGTTGCCCATGTAAATGGCCACATCGCCGGTTGTCCGCGCCACAGATTTCAGGTCAGGATACAGGGTATCCACCATATCGATCAGCGGCCCGGCGTAAATATTGGGCGAGGCGCGGTGCATGGCATTCAGTACGCGGTCGGGAACAGCCGACGGGCCGGGGATGGCCAGATAGCTGTGGCCACTGGATAGGGACATGAAATTTCCAGTCAGAATTGAATGTCGCGAACGCTATTTAGGGGCGCGCGGCACGTCAACCCTGACGCTATGGCAAAGTGGAAATCCGTCGCGACAGAATTTCCGCCAGCACACTTACCGTCAATGTGCGCGCGTCGCGCGTCGAAGGTATCAACCCAATCGGTCCCTGCAGGCGCGCCAGATCGGTCTTGGTTGCACCCATTGCCACCAGTTCTGCTATGCGGTTGTCGCGGGCTTTTTGGCTGCCCTGCGCGCCAATATAAAAGGCGGGCGTGGCCAACGCCTCCAGCAGGATCGGCGGCTCCCACTCGTGGTCGTGAAAGAACAAAACAACCGCCGACCATTGGTCGGGTTTGATTTCCAGAGGAAATGCCGCCGATCTCAGGTGGATCGTGGTGCTGCCTGATATGCGGGCAGGATTCAGGGTTTCATCATCGGGTGAAAGCAGCACGTTCTGAAATCCCGCCGACTGGACCAATCCTGCGAATGTTGATGCTTCCGGACCCTTGCCAAAGACGAAGAAATTGACTTCCGGCGCGAGCGCGACCTGAAAATTCTGTGCGGTCATGGCTGTTTTGCCCGTGCTTGCAATCGACATCGTTCCCGACTCCATGTCGATATCAAGTGTACAGGGTTCGCGCATTTGCCTGTTGGTTTGCAGTCTACTCATGATGCCGGTGTCGGGGTCGGGCAGCAGCAGAATTTCCAGCCCGCCGCCGCAGGGCAGTTTGATGTCCATAAAAGGCGATCCGCGCCCATAAATGACACGGCTCAGCCGCCCGGCGCTGCGGCACGTTTTGGCCTGCAAAACCAGATCGGCCTCGATGCAGCCCGACGACAGCGACCCGACCAGAGACCCGTCCGGCAGTATCGCCATCATAGCGCCCACGGGGCGGTATGACGGGCCCTCAACTCTGGAAATGATCGCCAGTACACCACGCCCGTCTGCCAGCAGTAGCGCGTCAATTGGATCGGCGTCCCTGTTCATGGTTGTGTCCCGAGATCTTTTGAAGTGGTCAATCAATACTATCAACAAGCAATTGTCCAAGCGCAACCCATTGCTATTAAGGTTGATTTGCGCAACGCTAATCTTGACGCTAACCTTGACGCTGACTGATGAAAGTACGCCGTGGCCTCTTTTCCGCAATCGATCGACAATGTCCTGCGCATTTTCGCGGGGCAGAATTATATTTGTGGCCGTGACTTGGGAACCGTGGCGTTTCTGGCGCTTAATCTGCAAAAACCGCTGTTTCTCGAGGGCGAAGCCGGAGTGGGGAAAACCGAAATCGCCAAGGCCTTGGCCGCAGGATTGGGGCGGCGCCTGATCCGGTTGCAATGCTACGAGGGGCTTGACGCGGCAGCGGCTATTTATGAGTGGAATTTTTCGGCGCAGATGATCGCGATCCGCACCGCCGAGGCGTCGGGAAACACCGACCGAGGTGCCCTGCAGTCCGAATTATTTTCGCAGGATTATCTGATCCGCCGTCCGCTGCTTCAGGCGATGGAGCCGCACGACGCAGGCCCGCCTGTGTTGCTTATCGACGAGGTAGACCGCACCGACGAACCGTTCGAGGCCTTTTTGCTGGAGGCCTTGTCGGAATTTCAGGTAACTATTCCCGAAATCGGCACCATCAAAGCTCAGGAACCGCCCATCGTGATCCTGACGTCCAACCGCACGCGCGAGGTCCACGATGCGCTTAAAAGACGGTGTCTGTATCACTGGGTCGATTACCCGACATTTACGCGCGAGGTCGAGATTTTACAGGCGCGCGTGCCCGGATGCACGGCGGCGCTGTCAAACGATATCGTTGCGTTTGTGCAGGAACTGCGTGGCGAAGACCTGTTCAAAAATCCCGGTATCGCCGAAACCATCGACTGGGCGCGTTGCCTGATTGCGCTGGATGCCGTGGCCCTGTCACCCGAAGTGATTTCCGACACGCTGGGCGCGGTGCTGAAATATCAGGACGACATTGCCAAAATCGCGGGCTCTGAAGCCACGCGAATTCTGAACGAAGCGCGCGCCAATCTGGCCAAAGCCTCTTGAGCGCGGCGCAGGAATTGCGCACCCCGACCGAGGGGCGGTTTGTGCAAAACATCGTTCATTTCACCCGGGCCTTGCGCAAAGCCGGCGTTCAGGTTGGAACGGCCCAATTGCAAACCGCGATTTCCGCCGTGCGGGCGACCGGATTTTCCAACCGGTTCGATTACTATTTCACACTGCGCGCCACGTTGATCACGCGACCCGAGCACATGGACGTTTTTCATCAGGTGTTTTTCATGTTCTGGCGCGACCCGGAATATCTGGAGCGCATGATTCATTTGTTGTCACCGCTCTTGCGACGCGAAGACCAAACAGAGAAAAAGGAAAAGGCCGCCAACCGGCGCGCGCTTGACGCACTGACCGATAACACTGCTCCTTCCGGCGAATTGTCGTCAAAAGATGAATTGCAAGCCGACGCGCATCTCAGCTGGTCGCAGAACGAAATCTTACGCCATATGGATTTTGAACAGATGAGCGCGGCAGAAGCCACCGCGGCCGCGCGCGCCATTCAGCAACTGTCTTTGCCGATTGATCCGTTGCTGACCAGGCGTCTGACGCCATCGATATTTGGACGCCGTCCAGACGCGCGCGCGACTTTGGCGCGGGCCATTCGGCGCGGTGGCGAAATTGACAGACTGCTGCGTAAAGCGCCGCGCAAACGCCCGCCTAATCTGGTGGCATTATGCGATATCTCCGGTTCGATGTCGGTCTATTCGCGCATGATGCTGCACCTGTTGCACGGGCTGCATTGGTCGCCAAATCCCACCTGGGGACAGGTCAGCGCCTTTACGTTTGGTACGCGTCTGACCAACATTTCAAAATCGCTGCGGAAAAAGGACGTTGATGACGCGCTGGCGTCGGTTGGCCAACTGGCCCCGGATTGGCAGGGTGGCACGCGGATTGGTGACGCTTTGTTTCGCTTCAACCGTGACTGGGGGCGTCGCGTGTTGGGGCAGGGCACGGCGGTGTTGCTGATCACCGACGGGCTGGAGCGTGACACCGTTTCGGTGCTTGCAGCCGAAATCGCCCGTCTGTCGCGAAGCTGTCGCCGTCTTATCTGGCTCAACCCACTGTTGCGCTGGCAGGAGTTCACGCCCAAAGCCGCAGGAATCAAAGCGATTTTACCGCATGTCGATGAATTCTTGCCGTGTCACTCGCTCGATAGTCTTGGTGATCTGACCAACGCGCTGAGCGGCAAGTGATTGCCGTGAAAATTGGGTGCGTCAATCTTGCGCAGAATCAAATGGAGCCTATAGTCGGGTCTTACCAGTCTGCATTCCTGGAGCGCACTGTATGGATATGACCGGCGAGTATCACATCGCATCAAGCCGCGATATCGTCTGGGCCGCGCTTAACAATGAGGAGGTGTTGCGCGCCTGTATACCCGGGTGTGAATCGCTTGAAAAAACCACCGACACCGCATTGATGGCGGTGATCGTACAGAAAATCGGGCCGGTGAAGGCCAAATTCAAAGGGGCAGTGGAACTGGTGAACATCGTCGAGCCACAAAGTTACACGCTCAGGGGTGAGGGACTTGGCGGTGTCGCGGGTTTCGCGAAAGGGTCCGCAGATGTGACCCTGACCGCACAGGACGGCGAAACGGTTTTGGCTTTTGTGGCCCGTGCGACGGTTGGCGGCAAACTGGCACGCCTTGGTAACCGGCTGATAGACTCAACGGCCAAGAAACTGACCAATAAATTTTTTGACAATTTTCACGATTACTTGACGAACCAAGGATTGCCGGACGGGTAATTCGGCGCAAACGCGATGTAAAAAGGTCGGGGAGGACCATATGGCGAATGTAAATATAAAGGTAAACGGGAAATCGGTGACCCGCGATGTGCAGGACAACACATTGCTGGTTGATTTTCTACGCGAGGATTTGCGCCTGACCGGCACGCATGTGGGCTGCGACACCAGCCAGTGCGGCGCCTGTGTGGTTCACGTTGACGGTAAATCGATCAAGTCGTGCACGGCGCTTGCGGCGTCTATGGACGGGGCCGAAGTCACGACAATCGAAGGTCTTGCAAACGGCGGTCTGCATCCCATGCAAGTGGCGTTCAACGACAATCACGGTCTGCAGTGCGGGTTTTGTACGCCCGGGATGATCATGTCGGGCGTCGACATGGTGAACCGCTATAAAGCGGACGGGCGCGAGCTAACGGCCGACGCGATCCGCCACGAGCTGGAAGGCAATATCTGCCGCTGCACGGGCTACCATAACATTGTGAAATCAATTCAGGACGCGGCTGCCAAAATGTAAGGCACCCCCGGGGGAGGACAGCACTATGAGTACGAAAATCGGAGACCGTGTCAAACGCTCGGAAGACAAGCGCTTTACAACCGGCAAAGGCAATTACACCGACGATATCCGCGTTGATAATCAGGCTTACGCCGCATTCGTGCGCAGCCCGCACGCCCATGCCAACGTCAAAGCTATCGACGCATCTGCCGCCGCGGCCATGGACGGGGTTATTGCCGTGTTGAACGGCGCAGAGCTGACCGGCGACGGGATCGGCAACATTATTTGCGGCTGGGCAGTCAGTTCCAAAGACGGCAGCCCGATGAATATGGGTGCATGGTCGGCGCTGGCTACGCAAAAGGTGCGCTACGTGGGTGACGCGGTGGCTGTCGTGATCGCTGAGACGCAGGCTCTGGCGCGCATCGCAGCCGAGACCGTCGATGTCAGCTATGAAGAATTGCCTGCAGTGGTTTACGTCGACAAGGCGCTGGCGGACGGGGCACCGCAAGTGCACGACAACGCGCCGGGCAACCAGATATTTGACTGGGAAATAGGCGACGCCGCCGCGACCGACGCGGCGCTTGAGGGGGCGGCCCACATCACAGAGATGAATATCACCAATAACCGTCTGTCGCCCAATCCCATGGAACCGCGTGCGGCAATCGCCACTTATAACGACGCCGAAGACCACTACACGTTGCACACCACCAGCCAGAATCCGCATCTCGCGCGCCTGGTATTGTCGGCGTTTTATAACGTGGCGCCCGAACACAAACTGCGCGTCATTGCCCCGGACGTTGGCGGCGGGTTTGGTGCCAAGATTTACATTTACCCCGAAGAAATCGTCTGTCTCTGGGCGTCGATGAAAACCAACCGATCTGTGAAATGGACCTCGGACCGCTCCGAGGCCTTCATGACCGACGCGCATGGCCGCGATCACGTGACAAACGCCAAAATGGGGTTTGACGCGGACGGCAAGATCGTCGGTTTCAAAGTCGACACCGTCGCCAACCTTGGTGCCTATATGTCGCTGTTCTCATCTGCCGTACCGACTTATCTTTACGGTACGTTGATGTCGGGTCAGTACGATATGGCAAATATCCACTGCAACGTACGCACCGCCTATACCAACACGGTGCCGGTGGACGCTTACCGTGGCGCAGGCCGTCCCGAGGCGACGTATTTGATCGAACGGATGATGGAAACAGCCGCGCGCGAGCTGGATTTGGACCCGGCGGAATTGCGGCGGCGCAACTTTATCCAAAGTTTTCCGCACCAGACACCGGTCATACTTGCCTATGACGCCGGCGATTTTCCGAAGCTGTTGGACATGGCGCAGAACAATGCCGACGTGGCCGGGTTTGCCGACCGCAAGGCCGAGGCTGCCAGCCGCGGAAAGTTGCGCGGTCTGGGCTATTCGACCTTTATCGAGGCTTGCGGGCTGGCCCCGTCGGCGGCAGCCGGGTCACTTGGCGCAGGTGTCGGTCTGTGGGAAAGTGCCGAGGTGCGCATGAATCCGGTCGGCTCCATCGAGGTGATGACCGGCAGCCACAGTCACGGACAGGGCCACGAGACCACGTTCGCGCAGGTCGTGGCGGATCGTTTTGACATCCCGATCGAAGGCGTCAAAATTGTGCACGGCGACACCGACAAGGTGCAGTTCGGCATGGGCACCTATGGGTCGCGTTCCGCCCCGGTGGGTCTGTCGGCGGTTGTCAAGGCCATGGACAAAGTTGAGGCTAAGATCAGAAAACTGGCGGCGCATACGCTTGAAGCCAGCGAAGACGATCTGGTGTTCGAGGGCGGTGCCGTCAAAGTGGCGGGCACCGATAAACAGATGCTTTGGCACGAGGTCGGGCTGGCCGCCTATATGGCGCACAACCTGCCCGAAGGCATGGAACCGGGCATGAAAGAAACCGCGTTTTTTGATCCGGTGAATTTCTCGTTCCCGTCGGCGACGTTTATTTGTGAGGTCGAAGTCGATCCCGAAACCGGCACCACCGAAATCGTGCAATTCACGTCCGCCGACGATTTTGGCACCATCATCAATCCGCTGATTGTCGAGGGCCAGGTACACGGCGGTGTGGCGCAGGGCGTCGGGCAGGCGCTGCTGGAACAGGTGATTTATGACGATGCCGGACAGCTTTTGACCGGGTCTTACATGGATTACACCATGCCGCGCGCCGACGATCTGCCGTTCTTTACGGTCGATCACCACGCCACCCCCAGCCCCAACAATCCGCTGGGTGTCAAAGGGTGCGGCGAGGCCGGTGCCATCGGCGCACCGCCTGCGGTCATCAACGCGATCACCGACGCCATCGGCAACAACGATCTGGCCATGCCGGCCACGCCGCTAAACGTGTGGCGCGCCATTCAGGTCACGCATTCAGCTGCTGCAGAATAAAGGAGCGAAATCATGTATTCGACAAAATATCATAGGCCCGCCACCATCGACGCCGCTGTTGCAGTATTGGCCGCCGGTGACGACGCCAAAATACTCGCCGGTGGCCAGACGATGTTGCCGACGATGAAACAACATCTGGCTGCACCGTCCGATCTCGTGGATATACGGGCGATCGAGGGTATGGACGTTATTGGCGTAGACGGCCGCACCCTGACCATCGGGGCAGCGGCCACCCACGGCGAAGTTGCCGGTAATGCTGACGTGCAAAAAATGTGTCCGGCGCTTGCCGGGCTGGCGGCGCATATCGGTGATCCTGCGGTGCGCAACATGGGCACTATCGGTGGGTCACTTGCCAACAACGACCCGGCGGCGGATTATCCGGCGGCGGTTCTGGCCATGAACGCCACTATTGTCACCAACAGCCGCGAGATCACGGCGGGTGACTTTTTTGACGGTTTGTTTGCCACCAGTCTGGCTGACGGTGAAATCATCACGGCCGTGAGGATCGACACCGGCGCGCGTTGCGGATACGCCAAGTTCCCCAGCCCCGCGTCCCGATACGCCATGGCGGGCGTGTTTGTGGCCAATAATGACGGTGACGTCCGTGTGGCCGTGACCGGCGCAGGCGAAGGCGGCGTTTATCGCGACGCGGCACTTGAATCTGCGCTGTCCGGCGACTGGTCACCCGACGTGGTCGACGGCGTGACGGTGTCAGAGAAAGGTTTGCTGTCTGATCTTCACGGCGACAGTGCGTATCGTGCCAATCTGATCAAGGTCATGACAAAACGCGCCGTCGCAGCGGCCTGAGCCCGCGATAATGGCGTTTTGCGAATAGTCTGATCGACCGTGATTTCGCAAAACGCGCCGCGGCGCATGAATAATCTGCCGGCGCCAGCGCTACAGGCCGAATCAGAGAAGCCACAAATAACGGCAATCCTCTCCACTCGATACGGCAGACAAAAAAGCGTAAGCCGAAAACCGATCCCATTTATTTGGATCGCGAGCCGGATTTGGTGGAGCCAGGGGGGATCGAACCCCCGACCTCTTGCATGCCATGCAAGCGCTCTCCCATCTGAGCTATGGCCCCTGTGTCCATTTTGAATAAGACGTTCCGTGGGTTTTATGAAACCCTGAATAGCGGTTCAAGCCCGAAATTCACCCTGCGTCAGCGATGAGGTCAGTTCTCGGAGTCCTCGTCGGGTACGTCGGCGATGTCGTCCAGATTGACCGTGTCGTCGTCCTCGTCCAGGATGTCGTCGCCCAAAATCGCGTCGCCCGCATCGTCGTCTTCCACCAAAGTATCCACGTCGTCATCGAGCGTCTCGGGTGCGGCTTCCTTTTGCGGTTCAGAGGCTTTTACGGGTGCAACCGTGCGGGTCTTGGACTGCGTGAGGCTGGCCAGATCAAACGTCGCGCCGCAGGCGGGACAGGTCATGGGGTCGGCTTGCAGGTCGTAAAACCGGGTAGCACATTTCGGACACGCGCGTTTTACGCCCCATTCGTCTTTGGGCATTCTGTAACCTTTCAAAGGTGATTGGCAGATAACAAACGCCACCTGCCACAACCGCGCGGGCATTGTCAAAGCCTTTAGGGCAAGAACCCGAAAGTGCACCCGCTAATTTGCTTTGGCCTGTGGTGTTTTGCTTTTGCGCCGCAGGTTTGTTAGCACTTTCTGGAGTGCGACGAACACGGGTAGAATGCTAGAAAAAATCTGGATAGGGGATCCACCGTTAGAGGTGCGTATCCGCCGCGTGTCGCGGGCCCGAAAATTTACGCTGCGCCTGTCAGGCAAAGACGGGCACGCGCATCTGACGATGCCGTTGAGTGCGTCGCAAAAGCAGGCCGTTGCATTTGCCCGCAATCATGCCGGATGGCTGCACGACAGATTGGCCGCGCAACCACCGGTGATCAAGGTCGAAATTGGCGCGATAGTGCCGTTTCAGGGGCATCCCCACAAAATTGTTGGCACGGGCGGACAGCGCGTTTTGGTTGACAGGGACACGATCGCTGTTCCGGGTGCTGCGCCTCAGATTGCGTCTAGACTCAGGGGATTTTTCAAAGAAACAGCGCGTGGTTCGCTGGCGGCGGCCAGCGCCAAATACGCGGCAAGGCTGGACGTCGATGTCAACCGACTGACCTTGCGCGATACGTCTTCGCGCTGGGGATCCTGTGCGCCGGGGGGTCGGCTGATGTTTTCGTGGCGGCTTGTTTTGGCACCGTCCGCTGTTTTGGATTACGTGGCGGCCCACGAGGTCGCGCATCTGCGCGAATTAAACCACTCCGGAGCGTATTGGAAGATCGTCGCAGAGATATGTCCTGAATTTGAGGCGCACCGCCGCTGGCTTAAAAATCACGGCGCCGAATTGCACCGGGTCGATTTCGAATAAATGCAGGGTTGACGCCCCGCCCGAGCGTGATCACAATTTGACAATGGAGACACGCACCGCTGCCGCTGAATTTACCGGACCCGCGCACGAACGCGTATATCGCAGTCTGCGACAGGCGATCATGCACGGAGACACGGCGCCCGGACGGTCGATCACCATTCGCGGGATTGCGGCGCAATACGGAGTCAGCATGACTCCGGCACGTGAAGCTGCGCGGCGGCTGGCTGCAGAGGGCGCTTTGGCGCTGACGAGCTCGGGGCGCGCGCGTACGCCCACGCTCGATTCATCGCGCATTGAAGAGCTGTGTGCCGTGCGCGCACTTTTGGAACCGGCGCTGGCAGAGCGGGCGCTGCCACGGGTGCACGGGGCGCTGATTTCACGGCTGCGTGGCCTGAACGACAGCTTGCGGCAGCGCATTCTTGAACGCGACGCCAGCGGCTATATTCGTGGGAATCTTGAATTTCACCGCACCTTGTATCTGCGGGCGCAATCACCGGCGATGCTGGCCATAGTCGAAACCGTCTGGCTGCAATTGGGGCCGACTTTGGCCAGTCTTTACCAGCAGGCCGACGCGTCGCATCAGGTTGGATCACACGCGGCAATCATCGCGCGACTGGCTGCCGGGGACGAAGCAGGGTTGCGCCAGGCAGTACGCGAAGATGTGACCAAATGTCTGCAGATGCTGCGCGACTGAAAACCGCCCACCACAGGCGATCCCGGCGTAGCTAATATATTCGACAGGTCACGCATGAATTGCCCCGCTCCCGCAGGCCAGCGCTGCTTCGTGCACGGCTTCGGAAAACGTGGGGTGGGCGTGGCAGGTACGGGCGATATCTTCGGCGCTGGCGCCAAATTCCATGGCAACACAGATCTCGTGGATCAATTCGCCTGCCGCCGGTCCCATCAAATGGCACCCCAATATCCGGTCGGTCCCGGCGTGGGCCAGGATTTTTACGAATCCTTCGCCGGCGAACATCGACTTGGCGCGCCCGTTGCCCATGAAACTGAATTTGCCAACTTTATATTCAACGCCTTCGGCTTTGAGCGTCTCTTCGGTTTTACCCACAGAGGCGACCTCGGGCGCGGTATAGATCACACCGGGGATGACGCCGTAATTTACGTGCCCGGTCTGTCCGGCGATCGTCTCGGCTACGGCGGTGCCTTCCTCTTCGGCTTTGTGGGCCAGCATCGGACCGGTAATGACATCACCAATGGCCCAGATGCCGTCGACATTGGTTTTCCAACCTTGCGTTTCGATCTGGCCGCGTTCGGATACTGCGACGCCAACCTCCGCCAGTCCCAGACCGCCGGTAAAAGGTTTGCGACCGGTGGCCACAAGCACCACGTCGGTGTCCAGCGAATGCGCGCTGTCGTCTTTGCGCAATTTGTAGTGCACCGACGCCGTGGCGTTCGCGCGTTCCACCGACTGAACCGCAGCGCCCATGACAAATTTGAGCCCCTGTTTTTTCAGTGCCCGTTGCAGTGATTTGCATATTTCGGCGTCCATGCCCGGGGTGACGGTGTCCAGAAACTCAACAACTGTAACATCGGTGCCAAGGCGTGCGTAAACCGAACCCAGTTCAAGCCCGATTACACCGGCACCGATCACAGTCATGCGCTTGGGGATATTGGGCAGGGCCAGCGCGCCGGTGGAGGTGACAACCACTTTTTCGTCGATTTCGACGCCCGGCAGCGAACTGGACTCCGAGCCGGTGGCGATTACGATATTTGCCGCGGTATGAACCTGATCGCCTACGGTCACTTCGCCTTTTGCGGTGATTTTGCCCCAGCCCTTTATCGTGTCTATCTTGTTCTTTTTGAACAAAAATTCTATGCCAGCCGTGTTCTGACCAATAACACTGTCTTTATAAGCGATCATGGCCTGGAAATCGACGTTTGGTGCGTCCCCCAGCAGGCCCATCTTGCCGAAATTATGCGTCGCCTCGTGCACCATATGGCTGGCGTGCAGTAGTGCCTTGGACGGGATACACCCCACATTCAAACAGGTGCCGCCAAGCGCGCCGCGCCCTTCAACGCAGGCGGTTTTCAAACCCAGTTGGGCGCAGCGGATGGCACAGACGTAACCGCCCGGGCCACCGCCGATGATGATGACGTCATAGTGGGACATAATGGAGCTCCTTGGAGTCTGGTTTTGCGGCGGTGGCCGTTAATGGGTTAGAGCGTTGGTACTGGATTTCAAGATCAGGGGATCAGCGCGGCCACGATCATAGTAAAGATGGCAAGAACGCCAACCGACCAGACGTAGCTGCGCATGGGGCTGATGCCGTAGATATAAAGAAAGATGTAAACCACGCGAACCATGAGATACACATAGGCACTGGCGACGGTCACGACGCTGCTTTGATTTGACAGGGTCACCACCACAACAGCGATGGTGAACATGATCAGGCCCTGGAAGTGGTTATCAAGTGCGCGGTTTATCCGTCCGGTATAGCCTGTCATGTCCAATTCATGGTCGCGCTTTCCCATGCTGATTTTTGTGCCAAAACGCACACCGGCGGCGATGGACAGGGCGGTGTACTGCAACCCCTGCAAAAAGGCGGCAAGCGCCAACACGAAAACTTCTTGCGGCATTTGGGTCATGTTGTTCTCGTCATTTTGGTGGTGGTTCCTTTTTCAAAATGCTCAGGGCTGTCCAGTCACTCATTCCGCTGCAAACGACCAGCTATGGCCAAACGGATCAACAAGGCGCCCGTAATAGGCACCCCATGGCATTTTTGCGGCGGGCATGGTGATTTTGGCACCGTGATCTTTGGCCGCCGCAAAAGCCGCATCCACATCTTCGCGCGTCGGCAGGTTGATATGAACAGTGACCGTGGTGCCGTCCCTGCTTGGCGGGGCGGTGACATAGCTTTCGAATTCGGGAAATTCGTCCGAAAACATGATGGTGCCACCGAATACTGCAAGCGAAGCGTGCAACAGGCGCTTTCCGTCGTCGGCCATCTGTTTGAACGTACACTCTGCCGTCCAGGTTTTTTCGTACCAGGCGATCGCTTCCAGTCCACCGCGTACCGTCAGATAGATTTGAATGGGTTGGTTCATAGCGTTGTTTTTTATTGCGCTAAGACAGCGCCACCCAAAACAGACGGCGCGGCAGCCTCATCACGGGCACTGGCAAGATATCCCAACGGGTTTTCTGCCAGGGTCACCACGACCTGTGCAAATATCACCACAACGATAAGAACACCGTAAAGCGCGAGAATGTTAAGTTCACTGGACATAACGTGGCTTCCTTAGATCAGAATCAATATCGAATGCCCTCACAAATCCATCAGCAATCGCCGCGGATCCTCGATGGCCTCTTTCACGCGCACAAGAAACGTGACCGCACCTTTGCCGTCGACGATACGGTGATCGTAGCTTAACGCAAGGTACATCATCGGGCGGATGACGATCGCACCGTCGACCACCACCGGGCGATCCTGAATTTTATGCATGCCCAAGATGCCCGATTGCGGCGGGTTCAGGATTGGCGAGGACATCAGCGATCCGTACACGCCGCCGTTGGAAATGGTGAACGTGCCACCCTGCATTTCGGCCATCGTCAGCTTGCCGTCTACACCCTTGCGACCCAAAGCGGCGATGGATTTCTCAATGGCGGCAAAGCTCATGGAATGGGCGTTGCGTACCACAGGAACCACAAGCCCGTTTGGCGTGCCCACGGCGACGCCCATATGAACAAAGTTCTTGTAGATCACCTCCACACCGTCGATTTCGGCGTTGACGTCGGGAACCTCATTCAAGGCGTGGCAACAGGCTTTGGTGAAAAACGACATGAATCCCAGTTTCACGCCGTGTTTTTGTAAAAATAAGTCTTTGTATTCCTTGCGCAATTCCATGACTGCGGACATGTCGACCTCATTGTACGTGGTCAACATGGCGGCGGTGTTCTGGCTGTCTTTCAGCCGTTTGGCGATGGTCTGGCGCAGGCGGGTCATTTTCACGCGTTCCTCGCGGGGCGCGTCATCGACGCTGACCGGCGCGCGCGGTGCAGGGGCGGGCGCTGGTGAGGGCGTTGGAGCCGGCGCAGGGGCAGGCGTCGGGGCGGGAGTTTTCAAAACCTGCGATATGTCTTCCTTCATGATCCGTCCGTCGCGTCCCGTGCCAGTGACCTGATCCGGCGATAGCGCGTTATCGGCCATTATCTTTTTGGCGGCGGGCGAGTTTTCGACGTCTTTGGTGGCGGCTGCGGGTTCCGGTGTCGGCGTGGGTTCAGTTGCCTTGGGCGGCTGTGCGACGGGTGTGGGTGCGGGCGCGGCGGCCCCTTCATTTATTGTGGCCAACAATGCGTCGACCCCGACGGTCGTGCCTTCGGCGGCGATAATCTCGGCCAACGATCCTGCCACCGGTGCGGGAACTTCGACGGTCACTTTGTCGGTCTCCAGTTCGCACAGCATTTCGTCTATGGCGACCGGATCGCCCGGTTGTTTGAACCATGTGGCGATTGTGGCCTCAGTGACGCTTTCGCCGAGGGTTGGGACGCGGACTTCGGTAGACATGGGTTATTTCCCTTCCAGTGTCAGCGCGTCATTGACCAGCGCTTCTTGTTGTTGCTTGTGCTGCGAGGCCAGACCGGTTGCCGGTGCGGCGGCGGCGGGACGCCCCACGTAAGACGGTCGTTTGGTTTTGGCCTCGATGCGACCGAGCATCCATTCGATATTGGGTTCGATAAAGCTCCACGCGCCCTGATTTTTGGGCTCTTCCTGACACCATACGACCTCGGCCTGCTTGAAGCGGCCCAGTTCCTTGGCTGCGGACATGGCGGGGAATGGATAGAACTGTTCTATTCGCATCAGATAGATGTCGTCGATTCCGCGCGCGTCGCGTTCGGCCAGCAGGTCATAGTAGACTTTGCCTGAACACAGCACCAATCTTTTGATCTTGTCGTCGGTTTTCAACTTTGTCCCGGAATTTCCCAGCTGAGCATCATCCCAAAGCACCCGGTGAAAGCTGGAGCCGGTTTCAAAATCCGCAATCGAAGATACGGCCCGTTTGTGGCGCAACAGAGATTTTGGTGACATCATGACCAGTGGCTTGCGGAAACTCCGGTGCATCTGGCGGCGCAGAATGTGGAAATAATTGGCCGGTGTGGTGCAGTTGGCAACGATCCAGTTGTCTTCGGCGGAATTTTGCAGAAACCGTTCCAGTCTTGCCGAGGAATGCTCGGGTCCCTGACCCTCAAAGCCGTGGGGCAGCAGCATCACCAGCCCTGACATGCGTAGCCATTTGCGTTCGCCCGTCGAAATGAACTGGTCGATCATGATCTGCGCTCCGTTGACGAAATCGCCGAATTGCGCTTCCCACAGCGTCAGCGCGTTGGGTTCGGCAAGACTGTAGCCGTATTCAAACCCCAGCACCGCGTATTCCGACAGCATCGAATCGATTACCTCAAATCCGGCCTGACCTGATTTTATGTGACTGAGCGGGTAATACCGATCTTCGGTTTCCTGATCGACAAGCGCGCTGTGCCGATGCGAAAAGGTGCCGCGCGTTGAATCCTGACCGGCAAGTCGAACTGGAAATCCTTCGAGCATCAAGGTGCCAAAAGCCAGTGCCTCGGCCGTTGCCCAGTCAATGCCCTGACCGGTTTGAAACATCTCTTTCTTGGCCTTGAGGATGCGATCAATGGTTTTGTGGGCGTGGAAATCTTTGGGATATTTGGTCAAAGCGCGCCCAACTTCTTTTAGGCGCGGAGCCGCCACCGAGGTAAGACCGCGTTGATAATCGGCATCCTTTTTGTCGATATGCGACCAGCGTCCGTCAAGCCAATCGGCCTTGTTGGGACGGTAATCTTTGCCGATTTCGAATTCCGCATTGAGATGCGCCTGAAATTCGGCCTTGATGTCCTCTATCTCGCCCTCGGGGATCAGCCCGTCGGCCACAAGCCGGTCGGTATAAAGCTGCAGTGTGGTTTTCTGGCGCTTGACCTTTTTGTACATGGTCGGATTGGTGAACATGGGCTCGTCGCCCTCGTTGTGACCAAAGCGCCGGTAACAGAAAATATCAAGCACCACGTCCATCTGGAACAGCTGGCGAAACTCGGTGGCCACTTTGGCGGCGTGAACCACCGCTTCGGGGTCGTCGCCATTAACGTGAAATATCGGCGCTTCCACCATAAGTGCGATGTCGGTGGGGTAGGGAGAGGAGCGGCTGAAACTGGGCGCGGTGGTAAATCCGATCTGGTTGTTGACGATCACATGCATGGTGCCGCCGGTGCGGTGACCCGTCAGACCCGACATGCCGAAACATTCGGCGATGACCCCCTGACCGGCAAAAGCGGCGTCGCCGTGCAGCAAAAGTGGCATGACCTTCGAGCGGTCTTTGTCGCCGCGCAGCTGCTGTTTGGCGCGCGCTTTGCCCAAAACCACCGGATTGACCGCCTCTAGATGTGAGGGGTTGGCGGTCAGCGACAAATGGACGTTGTTGCCGTCAAATTCGACATCGGCAGAAACGCCCAGATGATATTTGACGTCCCCCGAACCTTCGACGTCCGAAGGCTTAAAGCTGCCGCCCTGAAATTCGTTGAATATGGCACGAAATGGTTTGGCCATAACGTTAGCCAGCACCGAAAGCCGGCCCCGATGCGGCATTCCAAGGATAATGTCCTCTACCCCCATCGCGCCGCCGCGCTTGACGATCTGTTCCATGGCCGGGATCAGGCTTTCGCCGCCGTCGAGCCCAAAGCGTTTTGTACCCATGTATTTGACCTGCAGGAATTTTTCAAAACCTTCGGCTTCGACCAACTTGTTCAGAATGGCCTTGCGCCCCTCGCGGGTGAATTTGATTTCTTTGCCGTAGCCTTCGATCCGTTCCTTTAGCCACGCCTTTTGTTCTGGGTTGGAAATATGCATGTACTGCAGCGCAAAAGTCCCGCAGTAGGTGGACTTGAGCAAAGGAATCAACTGATTCAACGTGGCTGTTTCCAGCCCCAACACATGATCCATATAAATGGGCCGGTCCATATCGGCATCGGTAAAGCCATAAGTTCCCGGCCGGAGTTCGGGCTGGTCCGTTGGCGGTTTCAAGCCAAGCGGGTCAAGGTCGGCAGACAAATGGCCGCGTGCACGGTATGCGGTGATAATCTTGCGGGCGCGGACCGTGTCGACGACGGCCTGACGCATATCGGCATCGGTTAACGTGGCATCGTGCCGGGCCGCGCTGGCGGCTATTTTTTGTTCAACCTTGACTGGATCGTCGGCCCATTGCCCATCGAGCGCCGATGTTAATTCGTCACGGGGTTGCGGCGGCCAGTCTTTGCGCGCCCACGACGGGCCGTTAGCCGTATCGTTTATTTCGCGGTCGCTGTCGCCAAGCGCTTTGAAATAGGTCGCCCAGGCGATGTCGATTGAATTTGGGTCTTGGGTGTACTTTGCATACAGCTGGTCAACGTATTTGGCGTTGTTGCCCAGCAGAAACGAGCTGGCATGAAAAGTTTCGTTGCTTGGATGTTCGGTCATGTTCATACGCCTTTGCCAGTCGGTTCTACAAAAATTGTGCGCTGCTACCCAATCGCCTCCAGCACCGCCTCGCCCAGTTTGGCCGGGCTTTCGGTCACGATAATTCCGGCCGAGCGCATCGCCTCGATCTTGTCGTCCGCTCCGCCTTTGCCGCCGGAGACAATGGCACCGGCGTGGCCCATGCGACGCCCCGGTGGCGCGGTGCGCCCGGCGATGAATCCGGCCACGGGTTTTGCACGGCCGCTTTTCGCTTCGTCTTTCAGGAACTGTGCGGCGTCCTCTTCGGCGGAACCGCCAATTTCGCCGATCATGATAATGCTTTGGGTGTCCTCGTCTGCCAGAAACATTTCCAAAACGTCGATATGTTCCGTGCCTTTGATCGGATCGCCGCCGATGCCGATGCAGGTGGATTGCCCGAGCCCGATGGCAGTGGTTTGCCCCACAGCCTCGTATGTCAGCGTTCCCGAGCGTGACACGACGCCAACCGAGCCGCTTTTATGGATGTGCCCGGGCATGATGCCGATTTTGCAGGCACCCGGCGTGATAATTCCCGGGCAATTGGGCCCGATCAACCGCGACACAGCCCCGTCGAGCGCCCGTTTGACCCGCATCATGTCAAGAACCGGAATGCCTTCGGTGATGCAGACGATCAATTCCATTTCGGCGTCGATGGCTTCCAGAATGGCGTCAGCGGCAAAGGGTGGCGGCACGTAGATCGCGGTGGCGTTGGCGCTGGTGGCCTGTTTGGCATGCGCTACAGTGTTGAAAATCGGCAGGCCAATATGATCCTGCCCGCCTTTGCCCGGTGTCACGCCGCCAACCATCCGGGTCCCATAGTCCAGCGCTTGTTGCGAATGAAAGGTGCCCTGCGAGCCCGTAAGCCCCTGACAAATGACGCGGGTGTTTTTGTTGACGAGTACGGCCATTTTTATCCCTGTGTTCGGTTTATTGTGTCAGCAGCCAAGAGGTGTGCCGGGTTTGATGGGCTCGACAGCGGCGTAAACCACCGTCGTTCCCGTGACTGCATTGAATTCGATGATAATGATGGTCGGGCCCTTGCCAAAATCAAATCTCCAGCCCGCCGATTGATGTGGCAGCGCGGGCATGGCGTTGGCGGCGGGCAGCCCTGTGCGAATGCGCAGGCCCTGTTCAAGCTCGTCACGGTAAGCCGGATCGGTGCCTTCCACCGTGATGCGGGTAATGAACTGCGTACCAAGCGGCGTGTCTTCGGCTGCCAGTTCCAGCGCCAGTGCACGGTCGGCGTCGCGAAACAGGCGTAGCGCAAAATCGTGGCTGGAAATGTCGTCGCTCAGCGTCAGACCCGCGTCCAGAGCAACGGCGCTAAATCGATCCATGCACGGCAAACTGCTGCGGGCGCGGTCAAACAGTGCCGCAGCCTGAAAAGGCAGAATTTCAAGATCAGACTGTGCCCACCCCGTCAAAGGTACAGTGGCCAACACCAGGGACAGAAAAATATTCCTCATATTATCGGGCCTTTGACGCAGGTCATCGGTTGGCCGCCTTTTCGGATGTGAACAAAGAGGCCCGCTCGGGAAATAAATCGCGGCGCAACCGTTCATTGCTTTTGTGGTTGGCCTTTTGGATCGCCGTGATTTGCTGTGTGTCAAGCGCCAGTCTGCGGTTTGCGGATGGCGCGTGCATGATCAATTTTTTCAACAAAAAATGCATCCGGATGCGTTTGTTGTTCTTTGTCAGCGGCGGCACGAGACGGTTGAGCCGCCCCAGATTGCGCGCCCGACCAACGGTAAGCGACGTGTTCAAAGGCAACGGCAGAACAAGATCGCGGTTGTCGATACCGACGAATGAACAAAAGTCAGCGATCAAATCGCCGTCGACCAAATAATCCGGTTCAAGCAACCTAACCTCAAAATTCCCGCCGCCAACCGCATTTTTCCACATGCGGGTCATGCGCCAGAAATTATAGGTTTTTCTCTGATCCGAATGCGCCGCAAGATATGCCTCGCTGCCACGCTTCAGCTTTTCCGAAAACGAAGATAGCACAAGTTCATCCTGCCGTCGCAAATAGACAACATATTGAATGTGCGTGAAAAAACGGTTCAGAAAGCGATGCATCCTATTGATTTGACTGGGCGTGTTGAGCCACGCGCTGATGTGTTCGCTTGACGCTACATAGGTGTCCTCGGTGCAGTGCTCCAAAGATTGCGCAAAAGATGTCTCAAATTCGTTCAGGTATTGCCGGGTTGGCGCCCGATCAATCATCAAAGCAATGGATTTCTCAATGTGTTTCGGAAATTTGCCTGTGGCCTTGGAGCGCCCCAAAAGCGCCAGTTCGAACTGGCTGCTTATATGTGGCGTGAATCTTTGGTAGCGAATATTCTGGCGTGTCAGCGCCGCACGGTTTTCGTGCAAAAACGCCTGAATCGTTGTCGATCCGGTTTTTGCCAATCCAATGTGGATTACTGCCCTCACTGGCGCGTCTCACTACGGTTAATCCGATTTTCAGGCATCAATTTATCACCTGACCGCCGCAACAATCTTTGCCGCCGCGTCGCCCAAGTCATCGGCCGCGATGACCGCCAATCCGCTGTTGTTCAGAATTTCCTTGCCTTTTTCCACGTTGGTGCCTTCGAGACGTACAACCAGCGGTATCGTCAGACCGACCTCGCGGACCGCGGCCACAACGCCTTCGGCGATGACGTCGCAGCGCATGATGCCGCCGAAAATGTTGACGAGAATACCTTTGACCTGCGGATCGGACGTGATGATCTTGAAGGCCTCAGTGACCTTTTCCTTGCTGGCACCGCCGCCCACGTCCAGAAAATTGGCGGGCTGTGCACCAAATAATTTGATGATGTCCATCGTCGCCATGGCCAGCCCGGCACCATTGACCATGCAGCCGATCTCGCCCTCAAGCGCGATATAGTTCAGATCGTGTTTAGAGGCTGCGAGTTCCTTGGCGTCTTCTTCGCTTTCATCACGCAGCGCCACAATGTCGGGATGCCGGTACAGCGCGTTGGAATCAAAGCCCATCTTGGCGTCCAGACAGACCAGATCACCCGCCGTGGTGACGATCAGCGGGTTGATTTCCAGCATTTCCATATCTTTGGATTTGAACATGTCAAACAGCGTCCCGATCAGGGCCACGCATTGCTTGACCTGCTTGCCCGTCAGATCCAGCGCAAACGCCACCCGCCGCCCGTGAAACGCCGAGAGCCCCGACGCGGGGTCGATCGAAAACGACAGTATTTTGTCGGGGGTCTGGGCGGCAACGTCTTCGATGTTCATGCCACCTTCGGTCGAGCAAACAATCGAAATGCGTGAAGTTTGCCGGTCGACCAGAAAGGCAAGGTAAAGCTCGGTCGCGATGTCGGCACCACCTTCGATAAAGACGCGGTTGACTTGTTTGCCGGCGGGTCCGGTCTGGTGCGTTACCAGCGTACGGCCCAACATTTTTTCCGCCTCTGACGCGGCTTCCGATACCGATTTGGTCAGACGCACGCCACCCTGTTCGCCCGCCTCGGATTCCTTGAATTTTCCCTTGCCGCGCCCGCCCGCGTGGATTTGTGCCTTGACCACCCAAAGCGGTCCGTCAAGCTCACCGGCCATGGTTTTGGCCTCGTCGGCTTTTAGTACGGCGCGCCCTTCGGATACAGGAGCCCCGAACTGCCGCAGCAAAGCCTTGGCCTGATATTCGTGGATGTTCATTGCGCGTTATCCCTGACTGACCTGTGCATGCGATTACGCTGGCACAAGATGCAAAGCGTTTGAACCCAAGTTTATAGAAATCAGGCGTTTATGACGGATTAATGATAATTCGTGATCACAAAAATTATTGTGTGATCACGAATTATCAAAATGTCAACGATTTTTAGGTAATCAAGGGTGCCGCAGACTGTCGCGCTCGACTCCGCAGCGGCGGATTAAAGCATAGCCCGGTTAGAAAACGAGCGCACGTCGGGCTCTTGGCGGGTGAACGCGGAACTATCCCAGCGTCGCGTCGATTGCCTTGCAGGCCTCCACCAACTCGTGCACAGCGGACGCCGATTTGTCGAACATGGCCTGTTCGGACTTGTCCAGATCGATTGCGATGACCTTTTCTATGCCGCCAGCACCTATCACGGTCGGCACGCCTACATACGTGTTTACAAGACCATAGGCTCCGTCCACATTTGCAGCGCAGGGCAGCACCCGTTTCTGATCTTTCAGATAGGCTTCGGCCATCTCAATCGCAGAAGCGGCGGGTGCGTAAAACGCTGAACCGGTTTTCAACAAGCCCACGATTTCCGCGCCCCCGTCGCGGGTGCGTTGTACGATGGCGTCAAGACGGTCCTGCGTAGTCCAGCCCATATCCACCAGATCGGGCAGGGGAATGCCGCCCACGGTGGAATAACGTGGCAGCGGCACCATTGAATCACCGTGGCCCCCCAGCACAAAGGCCGACACATCGCGCATAGACACACCAAATTCGTCGGCCAGAAAATGGCGGAATCGGGCGCTGTCCAAAATCCCCGCCATGCCGCACACCTTGTGGGCCGGCAGGCCGGAAAACTGTTGCAGTGCCCAGACCATGGCGTCCAGCGGGTTGGTAATGCAAATGACAAATGCATCGGGCGCGTTGGCGGCAATGCCCGCGCCCACTGATTTCATGACTTTCAGATTGATGCCCAGCAGATCGTCGCGGCTCATCCCCGGTTTCCGGGCAACGCCCGCGGTGACAATGCACACGTCGGCACCGGAAATATCCGCATAATCCGTGGTGCCTTTCATCACGGCGTCAAATCCGGTCACCGGACCGCTTTGCGCAATATCAAGCGATTTGCCCTGCGGTGTTCCGTCGGCGATATCGAACATCACCACGTCGCCCAATTCTTTTATCGCCGCCAAATGGGCCAGCGTGCCACCGATTTGACCTGCGCCGATCAGCGCGATTTTTGCTCTTGCCATGGGAAATTGTCCTTGCTGCCTTCAGGGAGACCAATCGGTATGCGCTTTGGCGCGGGGCTGCAAGGCCGTTTAGCACGCAATTTACCGGCGCAGGAACCAGTCTCGGAACCACACCAATTGGAAGGTCGGATCAACTGTGGACGCGATTCAACGCCACAAAAATCGTTGTGAAACAGGTGTCGGTGCGTCGCTGTTTACAGGATTTCGCGTTTTGCATGAAACATCGCGTTTCACCGAACGCGTTGAAATCTTTGATTTCAGGCAGCGCTGGGCGCGTTCGGTTTAACGCGAAATGCTTTAGACGTCTTCTTCGATTACCGGGGTTTGCGGCAAAGTTTTTTCGTAACTTTGTCCCGACGCAACCAGACACGACATGCCGTTGGGCAAAGTCACGACGATGGTCCACGTTCCGGTTTCGGTCGAAGCATAAACTTCTACCACGCCGCTATTGCGGGCAATTCCGATGCTTTGGCGAATTTCGCCAAAACGGCTGGTCAGTCGCTCGACCACTTGATGACGCTGGGCGCAGTTTGGCGCCTGCGCGTGCGTGGGCGGTGCCAAAAGCACAAGGCCGCCAAATCCCAGCGACAAAGCAAATAGTGTCTTATACATCGTCACACCTTTCTTTCAGGTATGCAGCGCCATCATGGCCAGCCCGGAATTTTTCCTGGGAATAGCGCCGCCCCCGTTTCGGGGAAGGTTGTACCGGTCTTCTTGAACCTGTGTTTCGTGGCCAGCGAGCAGCTTGTACTGGGTTCCCGGCGATGGATATATCAGGTCACAGGCACACAAAGATCAGGTAAAGCGACCGAACGGTCGTTGATAATTCCAGCAACGGTTTTAGTAAAATTGTTCGCAGCGGCGGCAATAGTGGCGACTTGCATCACGGGCGGACGTATGATCCTGTGTTGATGAAAATGGCACTAAAGGACGATTGATGGACTACAGATCGCGACCGTTCCGATCATTGCTGTACGTGCCGGGCTCGAACCTAAGGGCACTGCAAAAAGCCAAAGAACTGTCGGCGGACGCGTTTATTTTTGATCTCGAGGACGCAGTTTCGCCGGACAAGAAATCCGCTGCCCGCACGAGTGTTGCCGAAATTGTCGCCGCAGGCGGATTTGGGCCGCGCACACAGATGGTGCGTATCAACAGTCTGGAGTCCACGTTCGCCAAAGATGATCTTGCCGCGATTTGCGCGGCGGCGCCGGCGGCGATCTTGTTGCCCAAGGTGCATCGCGCACGCGACATTCAAAAGCTGGACGATTTTCTCGATGGCCACAGCAAGTGCAGCGACACGGTCATCTGGGCGATGATGGAAAGTCCGCTATGTGTGTTGAATGCACAGGAAATTGCATCATCTTCGGCGCGCCTGAAAGGGTTTGTCTTGGGGACGAATGATCTGGCCAAGGATCTGCACGCGCACGAAACCGCAGACCGTGCGCCGATGATCACCAGCCTTGGCATATGTCTGGTGGCGGCGCGGGCTTACGGGTTGGTGTGTGTAGACGGCGTATACAACAAATTTCGCGACGACGACGGCCTGAAAATCATGTGCCGGCAAGGCCGCGATTTTGGTTTTGACGGCAAAACCGTGATCCACCCGTCGCAGATCGATATCGTCAACGGCTATTTTGCCCCCAAGCCGGACGAAATCGAACTGGCCAAACGTCGGATCGTCGCATTTGACCAGGCTATGAAAACCGGCCAGGGTATTGCGGTATTGGATGGAAATATCGTGGAAAACCTGCACGTTGAAAGCGCCCGCCAACTGCTTGTGCGTGCGGACGCGATTGCGCAAATGGAAAGTTGAAGGAGCAGCTATGATCTATCTTCTTGTGGGACTAGGCCTGTGGTTCAGCGCGCATATGCTTGCGCGGCTGGCACCGGGATTGCGGCGCGATATCGACAGCGCCATCGGTCAAAAAGCGTCAAAAGGCATCATTTCAATCGTGCTGCTGGCGGCGCTCTTTCTGATCGTCACCGGTTATCGCGGCGCGGACTATGTTGCGGTCTACACACCGCTTCCCGGGGTGGGACATCTTAATAACCTGTTGATGCTTATTGCCTTATTCACGTTCGGGATTGGTCGTGCGGGCGGGAGGCTGTCGGCACGCATCCGCCATCCGATGCTGTGGGGTGTCTTCATCTGGGGCGTAGCGCATCTCTTGGTCAACGGTGATCTCGCGTCGATCGTCATGTTTGGCGCGCTGGGTCTGTGGGGGCCGGTCCAGATGTATCTGATCAACCAGCACGAAGGTCCGTGGGAGCGCCCGATGCCGGGCAATGCGCTGCAGGACTGGAAGCTGGCGCTTATTGTTCTGTTCGCGTTTTTCGTGATTGCGGGCATTCACTGGCTTTTGGGCCACAGCCCGTTTCTGGGGACCTACACGTGATTGCCTATCGTTTGCTGACCGAAGACGACACATCGGCGTTCTGCCACAAGGTAACAGAGGCGCTGTCAAATGGCTGGGCACTTTACGGCAGTCCGACATACGCTTTTGACACGGGGCGCGGTGTCATGCGCTGCGCGCAGGCCGTGACAAAGGACGTCGACGCACGCTACAGCACAGACATCGAACTGGGCCAACTTTGATCGCGGGACCGCGTATCTGAAATTGCCTGAATATTCACCGTGCGTCAGTCTTTACGCAAGAGTACCACTTGCCTCTGTTGTGCATTGCTTTCATGGTACGGCAGCTGTTGATTATTGCGCAAGGACAACAAGAATCGTGCCAAAAACCAAAACCAATCCCGGTCGATTTTTTGAGGATTACACCGTTGGTGAGACGCTGGTCCACGCGGTGCCGCGCACGGTTTCGGGGGGCGAACGGGCGCTGTACCATGCGTTGTATCCGGCGCGTCATGCCCTCTATTCGTCCGACGAATACGCACGCGCTTGCGGGCTGGATCGCGCGCCACTTGATGATTTGCTAGGATTTCATGTGGTTTTCGGAAAAACCGTGCCCGATGTTTCCTTAAATGCGATTGCCAACCTCGGGTACGCCGAAGGCCGGTTTGTGAAACCTGTTTACGTGGGGGACACCGTGCGCGCAACTTCCGACGTCATCGGTGTCAAACAGAATTCCAACGGCAGGACAGGCGTGGTCTGGGTCCATACGAAGGGATACAATCAGCACGACGATATCGTGATCGAATTCAAGCGCTGGGTGATGGTAAAAAAACGCGATCCGCAGTCCCCTGCGCCCGACGCGGTTGTTCCGAAACTGGCCGATACTGTTAAAGCCGCGGAATTGATCGTCCCCACGGGTTTGGCTTTTTCCAATTACGATTTTACGCTGGCGGGTGAGCCGCACCGCATGGTCGATTACAGCGTCGGCGAAGTCATCGATCACGTCGACGGTGTGACGGTTCTTGAAGCCGATCACGTGATGGCCACGCGGTTGTGGCAAAATACCTCTAAAGTTCATTTCGATGTACGCGCGCGCCCCGACGGACGGCGCATCATTTACGGTGGCCACGTGATTTCGCTGGCGCGCAGTCTGACGTTCAACGGGCTGGCGAACGCACAGATGGTTGCGGCAATCAACAGCGGTCAGCACGTCAATCCCTGTTTTGCCGGTGACACGGTGCGGGTGCGCTCGTTTGTGCTGGACAAAGCGGCAACCCGCACCGACTCTGTGGGCGCGCTGCGTCTGCGGATGCTGGCATACAAAGATGATTCACCCGACGCGGCTCTTATCGACGACGACGGAAAATACGCCAAAAATGTACTGCTGGATCTGGATTATTGGGTTTTGATGCCCGTGTAACACAGGAGTCGCCCAACTTAATTTTCAAGAGCGCGCACACCGGCTGCGCGCCCGTTGGCAGGATTACCACGCCGCACGGCTTTGGGTATTTTTTTAACCACGATAGAGCGAGCGCTATCGCAGCGCGCAAGAAAAATTGATCAACAGGTACATTTTACGGTTTCTTTCGCAGCGTAATCGGCGGATAGTCACAGCACTTGGTAACAGCACGGCAAGTAGTTTGGGGCGACGCAATATGGATAACAGCAACGGATCCAACCGGCCGCTTTCGCCGCATATCACGATTTACCGCCCACAAATCACCTCGGTTCTGTCGATTGTCCACCGGATAACCGGCGCGGGCCTGACGCTTGGCATGGTGCTGATCGTCTGGTGGTTCGTGGCTGCCGCTACGTCGCCAGGCTATTTCAGGTTCGTGGATGGTCTGCTGACGTCGTGGGCTGGGTTGTTGATACTCGGCGGCTCTCTCTGGGCGTTCTGGTTTCACTTTTTCAACGGCATCCGACACTTGCGCTGGGACGCGGGCAAGGGGCTCAGTCTTGCGCAGTCTACCCGCTCGGGCTGGCGGGTGCTGGGTTTTTCGGTCCTGGCAACGACGGTGTCGGTTGCGTGGCTGAGCGGAGGTCTGGACAATGTCATTTAGAACCGACCTTCAGCGCGCCCGCGGTCTTGGAACGGCCAAAGACGGTACACAACACTGGGTTTCGCAACGTCTGACGGCCATTGCGCTGATCCCGCTTACTTTGGCTTTCCTGTATCCTTTTGTGCAACTGTTGGGCGCCAGTGGTCTTGCCGTACACGAAACTTATCAAAATCCGGTGCACGCGCTGATCGCTATTGGATTTTTCTATACCACATTCCGCCACCTGCGCCTTGGCCTGCAGGTTGTGATCGAGGACTACGTTTCCTCGCGTCGGGCGCGCGCCGCGCTGCTGATCACCAACGCGCTGCTCATGCGTGCTCTGGCCGTCATAGCCGTGTTCGCGGTAGCCAAAATCGCTTTTTCCAGTTGAGCTTCGGAGCCCGTCAATGACCGCATATGAATTCACTGACCACAGTTACGACGTGGTGGTTGTCGGGGCCGGGGGCGCGGGGTTGCGCGCGACGCTTGGCATGGCCGAACAGGGTTTGAAAACGGCCTGTATAACCAAGGTTTTCCCGACGCGTTCCCATACTGTCGCGGCACAGGGCGGCGTTGCGGCCAGTCTTGGCAACATGGGCCCGGATAGCTGGCAGTGGCATATGTATGACACGGTCAAAGGTTCCGACTGGCTGGGCGATAACGACACGATCGAATATGTCACTCGCGAAGCCCCTCGCGCGGTTTATGAACTGGAACATTACGGCGTTCCGTTTTCCCGCACCGAGGACGGCAGGATATACCAGCGCCCGTTCGGCGGCCATGTTTCCGAATACGGCGAAGGCGTGCCGGTTTCGCGTGCCTGCGCCGCCGCCGATCGCACCGGCCACGCCATGTTGCACACGCTTTATGGTCAGTCACTGAAACACAACGCAGAATTCTACATCGAATATTTCGTGCTGGATCTGATTATGTCCGACGATGGCAGCTGCACTGGCATCGTGGCATGGAAACTTGACGACGGCACCATGCACCGTTTCAACGCCAAGCTGGTGGTTCTGGCCACGGGTGGTGCGGGGCGCGCCTATTTCAGTTGCACCTCCGCCCATACCTGCACCGGCGACGGGGCCGGGCTGGTCACCCGCGCCGGATTGCCGATGCAGGACATGGAATTCGTTCAATTTCACCCGACCGGCATCTATGGCGTTGGCCCGCTGATTACCGAAGGCGCACGCGGCGAGGGCGGTTTCCTGACCAACTCTGACGGCGAGCGGTTCATGGAACGCTATGCCCCCACCTTCAAGGATCTGGCCAGCCGCGACGTTGTCAGTCGCTGCATGACGCTGGAAATTCGCGAGGGACGCGGGGTCGGACCGCTCAAGGATCATATTCACCTGAACCTCAGCCATCTGCCTGCCGAAACCCTGCACGAGCGCCTGCCGGGGATTTCTGAAAGCGCGCGTATTTTCTCGGGCGTGGACGTGACCAAGGAACCGATCCCGGTTTTGCCGACCTGTCACTACAATATGGGCGGCATTCCAACCAATTACTGGGGCGAAGTTCTGCGGCCAACTGCGGATAACCCTGATGCAGTGGTTCCCGGCCTGATGGCTGCGGGCGAAGCGGCCAGTGCGTCGTTGCACGGCGCCAACCGGCTTGGCACAAACTCGCTGCTGGACATCGTGGTATTGGGGCGCGCAACCTCGATCCGCGCGGGTGAAGTGATCGACCGCAACGCTGCGGTTCCCGATGCGGGCAAGGCCAAGGCCGACGATATATTGGCGCGGTTTGACGCCACGCGACATGCCTCGGGTGCCAGCCCGACAGCAGAAGTGCGCCTGAAGATGCAGCGTGCTATGCAAACCAACGCCGCCGTCTTCCGTACCAACGCGTCCCTTGCCGAAGGCTGCCGCGAAATCGGTGAAGTCTGGGGCGATATGAGGGACCTCAACGTCACGGATTCCTCGTTGATCTGGAATACCGATCTGATGGAAACGCTGGAATTGGAAAACCTGATGGCCAACGCAGCAACCATCATTACCGGGGCAGAGGCCCGCAAGGAAAGCCGTGGCGCCCACGCGCACGAGGATTTCCCGGACCGCGACGACAAGAACTGGCGAAAACACACGCTGGCGTGGGTCGCTGAAGACGGCACAACGACGCTGGATTATCGCCCTGTTCACGAAAAACCGCTGACCAGCAAGGCCAAGGGCGGCGTGGACATGAAGAAATTTGCGCCCAAGAAACGGGTTTATTGAGGAACTTGAAAAATGGTTGAACTGACCCTCCCGAAAAACTCGCGCATGACGGTCGGCAAAAGCTGGCCCAGGCCCGAAGGGGCAAAGAATGTACGCACCTTCAGGATTTACCGCTATGATCCGGACGGCACATCCAACCCGCGCGTCGATACCTATTTTGTCGATATGGACAATTGCGGGCCGATGGTGCTGGACGCCCTTATCAAGATCAAGAACGAGATAGACCCGACGTTAACATTCCGCCGCTCATGCCGCGAAGGGATTTGTGGTTCGTGTGCCATGAATATCGACGGGATCAACACGTTGGCCTGTATTTACGGCATAGACGACATCAAGGGCGACATCAAAATCTATCCCTTGCCGCACATGCCCGTCGTCAAAGATCTGATCCCCGATCTGACCCTGTTTTACGCCCAGCACGCGTCGATCATGCCGTGGCTGGAAACCAAAACCAACCGCCCGGAATCCGAATGGCGTCAGTCGATCGAGGACCGCAAAAAACTCGACGGGCTTTACGAATGCGTGATGTGCGCGTCCTGTTCAACCAGTTGCCCCAGTTATTGGTGGAATTCCGACCGGTACCTCGGCCCGGCCGCGCTGCTGCAAGCCTATCGCTGGATCATAGATAGCCGCGACGAAGCCACGGGCGAGCGCCTGGACGAGCTGCAAGACCCGTTCAAGCTCTACCGTTGTCACACCATTCTGAACTGCACCAACACCTGCCCCAAGGGCCTGAACCCGGCCAAGGCGATTGCGGAGATCAAGAAGATGATGGTCGAGCGGGTGGTTTGAATGGCCAAAGGCAGTGTGTGGTGGGTGGGTGAAGCCGGCGTTGCGCGTTTTCGGAACAAGGTAACTTCCGTCGCTTAGCTATTGGCGGCAACGAGCCCAAGAGACTGTCGCCCTGCTGCGGCTAAAACTGGTTTTTTTGTCATGCAAGAAATGTCGATCAGATTTACTTTTGGTTGACGCGCACTGACAATGCGGCAGTGCTTTCTTTCCGCTCGCTATAGCGATCCAACAAGTAATCCTTGTTGTCTCGGGTCAGCAACGTAAACTTCATCAATTCCTCCATCACATCAACAACGCGATCGTAGAATGGCGACGGCTTCATTCGTCCTGTCTCATCAAATTCCAGAAACGCCTTTGGCGTAGAGGACTGGTTTGGGATCGTTAACAGGCGCATCCACCGACCAAGGATACGCAGCTGGTTCACGGCATTGAAACTTTGCGAGCCGCCGCTGACCTGCATGACGGCAAGTGTCTTGCCCTGTGTCGGACGCACGCCGCCAAGGGAGAGTGGGATCCAATCGATCTGTGTTTTCATTATACCAGTCATCGCACCGTGGCGTTCCGGCGAACACCAGACCATCCCTTCGGACCAGGTGACCAGATCGCGCAGTTCCTGAACCTTTGGATGAGCGGCCTCTGCGTCGTCCGGCAGCGGCAGGCCGGATGGGCAATAGGCGCGCGTCTCGGCCCCCAGTCGCGTCAGGATGCGGGCGGCTTCCTCGGTCATGAACCGACTGAACGAGCGGTCCCGGAGCGAGCCATAAAGAAGCAGAATGCGCGCGGGGTGGGTGCCCCGGACAGGTGCAAGCAGGCGATCGATATCGATTGCCTGAAAATGGGTGTCGTCAAGGTTCGGGGTATCAGCCAACGCGGTTTCCTTTTGCGTCAATCAGCAGCGCGCCGTCCTCTTTTGTCATCGGCCCGGGTGGCAGACGGTCAAGAAGATCCAACACGGCCTCGCTGGGTCGGCAAAGCCGAACGCCTTTTGGCGCGCAGACGATCGGACGGTTGACCAGAACAGGATGCTCTACCATCGCCGCAAGCAACGCGTCGTCTTGCACGGAAGGATCAAGCAGCCCCAGTTCCCCGGCCGGAGATTTTGTTGTCCGCAGGGCGGTGCGCGGTGTCAGACCGGCGGCAGCAAACAGCGCCAGAAGCTGGGGACGGGTCCAGCCGGTGTCAAGATAGGGGATGACCACCGGCGTCACGCCTGAAGCTTTGATAATGGCCAGCACGTTGCGCGACGTGCCGCAGCCGGGATTGTGATGAATGACGACGGTCATGGCTGTCTCCTAACAGGTGCAAGCAAGCTCATTGATAACCGGCTGGCATAGTTCTGGACGCCCGCCGCAGCAATCTTCCATCAGATAGGCCAGCAGACCGCGCATCCCGTCTATGTCGGCAAAATAGCGGATGCTGCGCCCTTCGCGTTCACTCCTGATCAAACCGGAGCGCGCAAGCACGCCCAGGTTGGTCGACATGGTGTTCTGACGTACCCCCAGAGTGTCACTGACGTCGCCCGCCAACGCTCCGGCCCCGCCAGCTTTGATGAGAAGACGAAACACATCAAGCCGCGTGACTTGACTGAGGGCGGCGAAAGCACCGAGAGCTTTGCTTTTATCCATATATCAAGATTTATAGATATAAATAGTGAACGTCAAGGTGCTTTTCAAGTCGATCAATCCTCGGTCCTCAATCGTATCGCCTTTTCGGTTTGCACGCCTGACGCTGGAACATAGACACCCGCGACGAAGCCACGCGTAGGGCTACTGGACTGTCGTCTGTTGTCATAATCTGCTCGATTTTTAATTCAAAGTTGGGATTTTGTTACACTACATAGAAAAGTTCTTTTGACAAAGACCATAACTGTAATACACTGTATTACGAATATCTACTCACAATCGGAAGTATGAACCAAATGCCCACCGTCCCTTTTTCCATGAGAATTGAAGAAGACCTGAAAGCCAATCTAAACCAAGAAGCCAAGCGGGTTGACCGACCAGCTTCCTACCTCGCTTCACGGGCAATCTCTGATTATCTCGAGCGCCAAAAATGGGAGCGTGAACTTCTTCTTGGACGAATGGAAGAGGCAAAGGCTGGCGTCTTCGTGTCCGAAGACCGCGTAACGGCATGGGTCGATTCATGGTTCACAGATACGGAGCTTCCAAAGCCTGAAGCCGACATATTTTCACGTAATTCCTAGATCATGAAAATTGTATTTTTGCCGTCTTCGCTCGATGACCTCGAGTGGATGAAACGATATTACGAATCCATCTTTCCCGCTGGAAAGCCCCAAGCGGCAAAACGGTATCGCAACGCGCTGGCCGTTATTCGCAACAACCCCAAGGCGGGTGCGCCCTCAGAAGTCGTGGATTCACTCCGAGAACATCCCATCCCGAACACACCGTTCACGCTCATATACCAGCTCACAAAAACAGAAATCCGCATTCTTCATGTGAAAGACCAGCGTTCAAATAAATCCATTCGCCGCCCAAGATAAAGAAAGCCATTACCACGGCCTCTTTTTTATTTAAGCGAGTAAAAATCCGAAAGCTAGTCAAAAATATCGCCAGAAAAATCCCCGATATAATTTTGACTTCAGCTCATTTATTCGGAAAATATCCTATACACTAAAACCCGTAGGGTTAAGGTGGCAAGATTGCATCTTCCACTGTAAGGTAGCTAAACGCTACTTCCACTGTAAGGTGCATCTTGTGAGGGTGTCACCCTTCAAACCCGAGCAGGGAATATTCCCTCTGCACACCCTTTATAAAGAAAACCGATGCCAAGCAACACGCCTGAATGTCAAAAGAAATACCGTGAAACCTACAACAAACGGATAAGCGGCTGGACGATCTGAAAGACCCGTTCAGGCTGTGCCGTTGCCATACCATTATGAACTGCACCAAAACCCGCCCCAAGGGCCTGAGCCCGGCCAAGGGGGATTGCTGGGATCAAGAAAATGATGCTGGCGCGGGTGGTTTAGGTCGCCAAGGCCAATGTCCGGTGGGTGGGTGAATCCGCCAGCCACGCCAGTCTGGCAGCGTCAATCAAACTCGTGGATCGCGCGTGTTAGCAAGTCCATTAACTCGGCCTGCTTGCCGGGTGTATGAACCTCAAGATCCATGTGGTTCGACAAGAAGTCGCTCTGTTGGATTTCGCCGTCGGCAAGGGCCATTATCGGTTCGTAAGACGTGGTCATGACCACATCCGGATTCACTGCTGCCCCCGCACGGATCTGCGCGTCGCCGTCTTTCGCAATCATCCGAAATTCTTCCCCGTCGATCACCAGCGTCGCAGTGAAATCATGAACAGGGCCAATCGCCCTTTTGCTGGCCGTTCCAAGCGACACTGCAACGGTCCTGAGATTTCCGGGTTTTTGGATGTTCTGTGGACGCGGCATCAGGCTGCCGAACCGCGCCAGTTCAAAAATCAGTTCACCAGTTCGTTCACCGCGTTCAGTCAGTGAATAGAGTGAGACACCAAATTCCCCTTCGGTTTTTCTGATAAGACCGCTTTTTTCCAGTGCCTGCAGTCGATCGGACAACAGGTTCGACGCGATGCCGGCAAGGCCGGTCTGAAGGTCTTTGAACCGCGCCGGACCCGCGTGGAGGTCGCGCAAGATCAAGAGCGTCCAACGGTCACCAACGTGATCCAGCGCGCGGGAAATCGGGCAGAGTAAGTTGTAGCTTCGGCTCTTTTGTTTCATCGTGTTCACAAAAATGTTACTTTATTTTATAAAGTGTCTCCTTTAGTTCCTCAATTAACCTTATAGGGAACGATCGTCATGCCAGCAAGACCCAAAGTCCTCGTCACCTCTGCCACCGGAAAGACGGGCCTTCCGACCGCCCTACAACTGCTGGAACAAGGATTTCCCGTTCGGGCCTTCGTGAGACGCCTGGATCACAGAAGCGAACAGCTCGAGCGCGCTGGCGCCGAAATCTTTGTCGGCAACCAGTATTCGCTTAGTGATATGCGTACCGCGATGACCGGCGTAAAAC
>CAZPQL010000011.1:0-51470 GCA_964588725.1 uncultured Rhodobacterales bacterium | reverse complement strand
CCTCCGCCACTATCCTTTTTGAACCCGTTCTCCGCTTGTGGCTGATCCCGATTTTCTTGTTGTTTTCAAAGGTTGTAGCGGTTGGGCTGTTGAGTACGGGCTTGTTGGGTTGACCGAGAACGAGTCTCTTGCCCCAAATGTGTCCAAAACTGTTGCCTATATGCGGTTGAGTATACAGATTTAAGTACCTGATATTATGGGGTGTATTGTGGACCGCTATCGCGACAGTTTATCCGGTCAAGTCGCAGGACGGGGTCACTGGCGTTGTAGCCTCGTTTGGTACTCAATACACTTCGGCGTTGAGAGGCGCCCACTCTCGCGTAGCGCATAGAAAACTGAATGTGTGTAGGGTTGACACACACTGTTCACAGTAAGCGCTGGATACGTTTGCGCATCCTGCACGTGCCGAAGCTGAAACTGTATTGACGGCACTTTCTGATAGTAAAAAGCGGTTAAGGCGTGCCCGACACGACCGGGGCGGTGTGTATGGGCAGAAGCGGTCGTTGGGCGGGCTTGTCGCCATTCTGACACGTTGTCAGTCTGTGTGTTCGTTCAGGCTTTTTTCCAGCCTAATTTCGGCACATCGCGCATGACCAACCATGCCTTCGATGCGGCTAATTCGAGCCGTGGCCTCAGCCAAATCACGCATAGCGACAAGATCGGTGCGTTGCCACGTTACAGTTTTGGTAAATTTCTGCACCGACAGACCACCTGTATATCGCGCGGCACCACCGGTCGGCAAAACATGGTTCGGTCCGGACGATTTGTCCCCGAAGGGAACGGTTGTGTTCTCGCCCAGGAATAGCGAGCCATAAACCGACAGATTATCGCGCCACCAGTCAAGGTCATCCGCCTGCACATGCAGGTGCTCGGGGCCGTACCGGTCAGAAATCAGCACCATCTCGGCGCGATTGTCACACAGTACGATTTCGGCTCGCTCAGTCCACGAAACATGGGCCGCCTGAGCATTTGCTTGCGGCAATGTATCGATTAGTTGTGGCGCGCGCGCGATAACAGATTCCGCAAGTACGCGATCCGAGGTCACCAGCCACACTGGACTGTCCTGTCCGTGCTCTGCTTGTCCCACCAGATCCCAGGCAACAGTTTCGGCGCTTGCGGTGTGATCCGCAATCACTAACGAATCCGTCGGCCCGGCAAACATATCAATCCCAACCCGGCCAAAAAGCTGGCGCTTGGCCTCGGCTACATAGCTATTGCCGGGTCCGACCAGTATATCCGCCTCAGGAATGCCAAACAGCCCGAACGCCATGGCGGCAATGGCCTGAACGCCGCCCAGATTGAGGATCGTGTCCGCCCCGCACAGGTCCATCGCGTAGATTATGGCGTCGGGAATACCGATACCGGGCCGTGTAGGTGAAGCGGCAGTGATGTGCTTCACTCCCGCCACTTTCGCGGTTGTGACCGTCATCAATGCGCTGGCGATATGGCTGTAGCGACCGCCCGGAACATAGCAGCCAGCGGAATTGACTGGTATTTGCTTTTGACCGGCCCAGTGACCGGGCATCAGTTCGACCTCGCAATCGGTCAGGGTCGCCATTTGCGCCTCGGCAAAGCGGCGGATATTATCCTGCGCCAGGCCGATATCGTCTTTCAACTGCTGTGGCACCCGGGCAACCGCCGCTGCGCGCGCTGTATCGGAAAGAACGATATCACCTTCCCATTGGTCAAGCCCGCTTGCGTAACTGCGGGCAACATCCTCGCCTTGAGACTCGATCCGCTCCAGCATTTCTGTCACGCGCGCGCGAATATTGCCGTTTTCGCTTGTCGGGCGGCGGTCGGCAGATTTCAAATACGTGATCGTCATGAAACAGTTTCCGGTGCGCCGGTGAATTTCAGCGAAAAGTCGCGAATTGCGGTGACAAGCAGATCGAGAGTGTCGACAGCCCGCACGCCCGGTACAACGTTGTCGATCAGAAGTGAAAATTCAGAACACGCAACGAGTTGGAGCAAAGCCCCTTTGACGGCCAGTTCATGCGAAGCGGCGCAAAAAATCTTTTTTGCCTGTGCACAGGGACCTTCAGATTTGACCAGTTGGATTGCCTGCAACATTTCTGCGCTGTTTTTGGGCCAGACCGTCGTCAGTCCACGTTGCGCCAGTGCCTTGTCAAAAAGTTCTGTCATTTGCACGGCCGGCGACGCCAGAATGCCAACCCGCCCACCTTGCCCCAAGATTCTGTCGGCGTTTTCCACTGCAAGCGCAACCATATCCAGAAACGGCAGTGAAACCGCGTCCAGAATGGCATCGCTATAGCAATGCGCGGTGTTGCACGGCATCGCCAAGGCTTCAGCACCGGCGGCTTGCAACCGTTTGGCCATCACCACCAGAACCGGTGCCGGACTGTCGCCGCGCTTATGTATCAGGTGTTCGATCCGCGAGGGTACCTGCGGGTTCATGTCCACGATCAAAGGGATGTGATCACAATCATCGTCAGCCGTGACCGCGTCCAGAAGCTTTTGCTGCAACAGAATCGTCGCCTGCGGCCCCATGCCCCCCAGAATACCGATGCGACGCGGGACGTTCACGCCTGCACCCCGGCCACGACTTCGCAGATGATCCGCCCGATCACACTACAATCGTGCTCTGAAAATGTCAGCGGCAGACGCATGTCAAACAATGTTGCCGTGATCGCATCGGTGCGCGGCAGGTCTTGCGCTGCCATGTAGCGCCATGATCTGTGGTTCGAGGTAAATCCCGCGGGTTCCGTTTCACCGAACCATTTTAGCTCGACGCCACGTGCGACACAGAGATCAAGTAGTTTCTCGCAACGTTTCGGGTCAAATTCTGGCATACGAAACTGGATCGACGAGCCGACCATGTGCTCTGCCGCCGGTCGCATTGGCAGCACAATCTTGTTGGAGCGCATCAATTCCCGCGCCACCGCTTGATAGCGCCGGTTCCAGCGTTCGACCTTTGCGTCCAGCGTCGGTAGTTGAGGTCGCAACAGCGCGGCTCGCAAGTGATCCATACGTGCCGACAGGTTCGGCATGTCCAGACGGGGCTGCTCGAAGCAGCTAAGATCCGGTCTGGCGCCGTGGCGACCAAAATGCATGTAACTGCCCGACAGTATGGTGGCCCGCGCCATCAGTTTAGGGTCATCCGACACCAGCAATCCGCCCTCACCGGAATTCAGATGCTTGTAAGTTTGCGTTGAAAAACAGGCGGCAAGTCCAAAATTCCCCGACAGGACGCCGTTCCAGCGCGCACCCATTGTATGAGCGCAATCCTCGATCACCTGGATACCTGCCTGAGAGGCGATTTCCGTCAGTCGATCCATGTCGCATAAGTGCCCGCGCATATGGGACAACAAAAGATAGCGTGCGCCTGATATGGCCGCTTTCGCCATCAGATCATCCAGATCAATACGCAGATCTTCGGTGATTTCCACCAGAACAGGTGTGGCGGCAAGGGCGTGAATGGCACCGGGCACGGGTGCAAGGGTAAAGCCGTTAGTCAGAACCTTTTCACCGGCACCGACTCCCATGGCCCGCATGGCGATTTGCATCGCCTGACCTGCCGAGGCAAGGGCAAGACAAAACCTGCGCCCCTGCCAGTCAGCGTATTCTTTTTCAAGCTGTGCAACCTCGCCAATCTCACCCTCGGCCAGATTATACCGGTGGAGTCTTCCGCTTCGCATTACGGCTACCGCCGCGGCAATCGCGGCTTCTGGAATGGCTTCCTGTTGCGTAAAGCTGCCTGAATAGCGGACCTTTTCCATGACTTACAGGGTCACCCAACGCGCGTCATGATCAAAAGCAAAGTCATAGCCAAACAACCCCACAGCACCACCCGTATGCAGGAACACGATTGTCTGGTCCTTAAATTCTCCGTTGCGGGCCAGATCAATCAGGCCCGAGGCACCCTTTGCCGAATAAACCGGATCAAGCAATATGCCTTCCAGTTCGGCAAACATCCGGATCGCTTCGATCCCCGCGTCGGTTGGCAACCCGTAACCTTCACCCACATAATCCGAGTTGGCGACCACATCGTCGCGTTTGACGACGTCCGGACAGCCGATTTTGGCGGCGGTTTTCAGGGCCAGATCGTAAACCATCTGTTCCTGCTTTGGCTTTGGTGCCCGCGTCCCAATGCCAAGCAGCGGTACATTGGCATTCATGGCGCATAAACCAGTCACCAGACCCGCCTGTGTGCCCGATGACCCCGTTGCATGCACTAGCCGGTCAATCACCAGACCGCTGTCATTGGCTTGCCCCAGCAATTCAAACGCGCAATTCACGTAGCCCAGAGCGCCGGTCGGGTTGGAGCCGCCACCGGGGATGACATAAACTTTATAGCCCTCGTCCCGCTTTTGCTGGGCGGCTTTTTCCATTTCGGCCACCATATCGTGACCGCCAGCAAATTTTTCCGTGCTGGCCCCGTGCAAATGGTCCAGCAGCACATTGCCGTTGTGATTGTAATTGGCGTTGTTATAGCCGGTACGGTCCTCGAGCAAAATATGACAGGCAATGCCCAGTCGCGCCGCAAATGCAGCGGTCTGGCGGGCGTGATTTGACTGGGTCGCACCCTGAGTCATCACCATATCTGCGCCTTCGGCCTCGGCTTCGGCAAACAGAAACTCCAGCTTGCGGGTCTTGTTACCGCCCGTACTCATGCCGGTGCAGTCGTCACGCTTGATCCAGAGATTAACGCCAAGCTCTTTTGAAAGGCGCGGCATCCGTTCCAGCGGAGTTGGCAAATGTGCCAGACGAAGACGGGGAAACCGGGAAAGAAGCATGTATCGTCCTTTTAATTATTCCCGAATGAATCGAGAAGGTTAACGGCAGTTTGCGGGGCGGAAATATACCGGCGATCCGAAAATTACGGAATTCGCCCGCGCATCTGGTTACCGTGCAATTTTCAGGCCAATTAGAAACCGGCACGACACCGCATCCGGAAATCAGCTCCTGCAATTGTCGCCCTTTTGAGCGGAGATTCGTCCAATTCGTCAACAGCCTAGCCGTCAATCCTAATTAATCGAAACTATCCTTCTAAAAAAGCGTGTTCACCATTTTTTTGATTTTGCGCAAATGCTCTGTACTTGGCGAAGCAATCACAATTTAGCGCGCGACGGGCTAGATTTCACCTTCAGGCATCAGGAAAAACGAATCCACCAGCCATGGCATTTCATTGATCGCGAACTTCATGAAATGAAGGTTGATTAGACGCCGCAACGTCGCCAATATCATTTCCGCCACCGACAAAACGTAAATTTCCGTCGTGAATAAAGACAAGGTACGCGAGAAACTTTTACCGGGAAACGGGTGCAAAGTGACTCTGCCGTGAAACCGTTTCGCGCGCAAATAACTTGCGGGCGTGGTAATCGCCCAACCGCTGCCTTCCGCCACCATACCGATGATCGACTGATTGCTTTCCAACTCAAACCGGTTGGGCAGGGTGACTCTGATTCGGCGTAGGTGCGCTTCGATCCGACCGCCAATGATTTGCGTGTGGGAATATCGCAATAGCGGAAGCTCGGATTTTGCAGCTAAAAAATCCTCGGGGGAGGTTTTGTCGTCGGCCGGCGCAGCCAGAACAAACGGGTCTCGCAGCAGGGGATATTCGATCAATCCCGGCAAATCATTCATTGGCCGTGTTGCCACTCCGACGTCCAGCTTGCCCTCGAGCAACAGCTGGATGATTTCATGGCTGGGCCTGGTATGATGGCGAAATGTGCATTTGGGCATGACGTCCGCTAAAAACTGGGCCAGTTCCGGTGAAATCTCGCTGTCGAAATCATCCACGATGCCCATACGAAGATCACGCGCGTCCGCCAGATTGCTCGAGGTCAACTGCGCCTCGCCCTTGCGGATCATACGCAACCCAAGTTCTATATAGCGCAAAAAATTGACACCAGAAGGGGTTAACACCATTGGACGGCGGGCATGATCCAGTAGTTTAACGTTCAGATTGTCTTCGAGACTGCGTAAGTGATGTGAAACAGTGCTGATTGACAAACCGGTCTCGGCAGCCACATTCTGTACCGAACCTGATTTAGCGAGGCGCTGGAAATCGATAAGACAAACACCAGCGATCTTGAAGGCAAGCGCGTGGGCGTGCCTATCGGTACTGCTGCCCATTATGGTTTTCTCAAGCAGATGGAGCATTTCGGCGTTGACATCAACACCATGGAAGTCGTGGATATGGCCCCCGCCGAAGGCGCTGCCGCCTTTGGCCAAGGAAATCTCGACATGGTCTGTGGCTGGGGTGGCGCGTTGCGCAGAATGACCGAATTTGGAAACGTGCTATTGACGGGCGCTGAAAAGACCGAGCTTGGTATCTTGGTGTTTGACGTGACAACCGTTCCTGCGTCATTCGCTGCGGAAGAACCTGAGTTGCTGGCTAAATTTCTAAAAGTGACGGCGGATGCCAACGCGACGTGGAATGCGGGCGGCGACGCTGCCAAGGCAATGATCCCCGTGATAGCCAAGGATGCCGGTATGGATGAGGAGGCGACAGCCGCCACCATGTCGACCTTCATCTTTCCAAGCGCGGATGCGCAGCTTTCCCAGACGTGGCTTGGTGGCAATGCCACAACATTCATGAAGGGTGTTGCCGAGGTCTTTGTAAACGCGGGTGCAATTCCTAAGGCACGCGACAGCTATGAAAGCGCGGTGAATGTTGGCCCGCTCGCTGCAGCTGCCAAATAGAGTCGTCACAATCTTAACAGTTCTCCGGGCGGTGCAGTCGCCCGGAGTTTGTTTTTAGGGGCAGGAAATGGCTGATAAATCTTCTGGATTGGCGATCGACGATATTTCGATGCGTTTTGAGTTGCCGAACGGCACCCATATTCAGGCGCTCGAAAACGTATCTCTCGATCTGAAGCCGGGCGATCTACTGTCCGTTCTCGGCCCCTCGGGCTGTGGAAAAACCACGCTTTAGAACATTGTAGCGGGGTTTCTTGCCCCGACTGAAGGCGCGGTCGTACTTAACGGCAGCCGTGTAAACGGCCCCGATGCCGCGCGCGGCATGGTCTTTCAGCAAGGGGCATTGTTTGAATGGATGTCGGTACGAGAAAACGTTAGTTTCGGTCGCCGCATGAAGGGGCATTCAGCCTCTCAGTACACTCCGAATGTCGATCACCTGCTTGATGTGGTCGGGCTTCAGGACTTTAAGGAAAAAGCTACATACGAGCTGTCCGGCGGTATGCAACAGCGCGTGGCCCTGGCCCGTTGTCTGGCCAATGACCCCGACGTGATCCTGATGGACGAACCGCTTGGCGCGCTTGACGCCCTGACCCGTGAAAAAATGCAGGGGCTGGTGCTGGACCTGTGGAAAGAGACGGGCAAAACTATCATCCTGATCACTCACTCGGTCGAGGAGGCTTTGCTCCTGGGCCAGCGACTGATCGTCATGGCTCCGCGCCCTGGTCGCATACACAAGGAATATCGCCTGCCCTTTGCCGAACGCGGTGTCGGCGCTGATTTGCGTGAAGTCAAAAAATCGGTAGGGTATCGAGAAACCCGGCAAGAGATTCTGTTGTTTCTGGCGGCTCTCTGGATCATGACCATAGCCGCAAGAGCAGGGGTGTCGGGCGTGAATATCACCAAGATACACGCCGCTTACAGCCTTGGGGCCTCGCGGAGGCAAATCATGCGCCATGTTATTGTGCCCAACTCGTTGCCGGAAATTTTCACCGGTGCGCGCGTGGCAATGGGCGTGTGTTGGGGTACCGTTGTGGCCGCCGAACTGGTGGCAGCCCAAAAAGGGGCCGGAATGATGATTATTGCCGCCTCGAAATTCCAGCTGACCGATATCGTCATCATGGGCATCATTCTGATCGGTGTCGTAGGATACACCATCGACATACTGATGCGAAAAGCTGAAAACTGGCTGGTCCCGTGGAAGGGCCGCAGTTGACGAACTGAGATCGCTTCAGGAGGCGCACCACAACCTGTTTTGTGGTTGGTCAAATGGCGCGGACGTGGTCTGCCACAATTCGAAAGTCTTGACGCTCCAGAGTCAATTCGGGCCTCCGCAATGCCCGCCGATCCTTAACGGAAACCGGGCCCGACGCCCTATGAAAAATTCGCAAAATCGATTATCTTCCGGGCATGTTTAGCAAAGGAATCGGGAGTAATGTAATATGTCACAAAGTCTAATTACCGGGTTTTTGGTGTCCCTGTTGCTGGGCACATCGGTCGCAGCGACGGAACACGAAGCAGGCGAGCAGGGCATCTGGACCAGTTGGGATACCGTGCTGACCGCGGGCGTCGATACCGGGTGGGCCGGTATCTGGACGCTGAGCACAGCCGTGGTCGATTCCGGCGGCAACTCGATTCAGTTTCCGGTGTCGGGTCACACACTCAGCATCGATAACCATGGGAATTTTACCATGAATTACGGAACTGCCCATATGCTGGAACAAAGCGAAGCCAACACGCCCGGATTCACCGGCACAATGGATTGGATACCCCCATCAGGTGTCATGCCGTCGGGCGTGCCGCTGTCCTGCGCCGAGACCGGGCAGATCAGTGGCATGGCCGGTGGCAGGTTGTATGCGCCATTCGATGTTGATCTGGACCATCTTGGCGACGACGGGCAGGCCTTGATGGGTCTGCCGTGGATGGAGGCGGCGTTTGACCCGTCGGTTGCAGTCAAGCCGACGATCATTTGTCCCGGTGCAGATACAGTCGTGGCCATCCGGGGTGTGGCAGCGGTGCCGCCGGTCGGGGCAGGGCGCGGGGCGGTCACCGAAAACGGGCCGGTTGTGATTTACGATTACCAAATGGACCCCAACCTGACCACGCTGATCATGGTTAGCCGCGGCAATCCCACGATTACCTATGTTTGGGTGAAATAGCCACGCCGGGTCGGTGCGTCCGATCTGGGACAACGAAAAACGCCTGTTTGGCAGTGCGCGTGGCGCGCGGTGTGCGACTTTCGCGAATAAACGTCAAAGCCATTTGCCCCATTCATCGGCGGCGTCTTTTTCGGCTACAGCTGATCGCTACAAGACCAGTGGGCACAGGTCCCAAGAGGGGCGACAAGGCGGTGGTAATTGCCCCGCACGACGCACGATGACCGTTCTTTTTCACCCTTAAGGTGGCCCAAACGCATGCGCCATGGACCCAGAGTTGACTCCGGTCACGCAAAGTCTAAGCTGCGCCTGCGATCCTATAATCGGACAAAACAACTGGGAGAATAACAATGAACAAATATACTTCTACACTGGCACTGGCTGCCGGGCTTTGCTTTGGTGGCGTCCCGGCCCTGTCGGCAGAGTTCTTTGCCATCGGAACCGGTGGCCCGACGGGCGTCTATTTCCAGGTGGGTAACGCCGTGTGCCAGATGGTTCACAAGGAAGCCGCCGAAGGCCGCTCCAGCGGCGCCAAACATGGCTACCGTTGCTCAGCCCCTTCGACAGCAGGTTCCACTTATAACATTTCGAACATTGCTTCGGGTGAGTTGCAATTCGGCGTGGCCCAGTCTGACTGGCAGTATCACGCGGTTCACGGCACGTCGAAATTCGAAGGCAACAAGATTGAAAAACTGCGGGCGGTGTTTTCTGTTCACCCCGAACCGTTCCAGATTCTGGCCGGAAAAGAGTCAGGCGTGCATACCTGGGAAGATCTTGCAGGCAAGCGCGTAAATATCGGCAATGAAGGTTCAGGCCAGCGCGGCACGTTTGAAGTGCTGCTTGAAGCCAACGGCGTTGACGACGGTTATTTTTCAGCGGCGACCGAATTTACATCGTCCGAACAATCCAGCGCGCTGTGCAACGGTGATATCGATGCTTACGGCTATACGGTCGGCATTCCCAATTCGGGTGTTGCGCAGGCTGCAGATGGTTGCGGTGCCACGATCATCAATCTCAATAACGACGCCGTGCAAAAACTGGTGGCGGACAACCCGTTTTACGCGTTTGCCAAAATACCGGCCGGCACGTATTCCACAATCAAGGAAGATGTAACGACGTTCGGCGTCATGGCAACCTTTGTAACCTCCGCGGATGTGTCCGACGACATGGTCTATCAGGTCGTCCGTTCGGTATTCGAAAATTTCGATGCGTTCCGTTCGCTGCACCCTGCGTTTGCGAACCTGACTCCCGAAGAAATGCTGACGCGCGGCATTTCCGCCCCCTTCCACCCCGGTGCGATCAAGTACTATAAAGAGCGGGGCTGGATGTAAGTTACATTCGCTTAACCTGACAAAACCAAACACCACCGAAGCAAAACTGTTTCGGTGGTGCTTTTTTATCTGGGGGACAAAAAATGACGGGTTCAGAGCAGAACGATCAGTCAGCCGAAACAGTTGAACAGGCGCTGGTCCGTGAAAGCGGTGAAATTGCGCTGACCGGTTCCGCAAATGTTTTGACGATTGCCATGCTGGCCGGGTGGTCTTTGTTCCAACTGTATCTTTCATCGGGGCTTGGCCCCTATCTGGCTTCGCATGTCGGATTTGGCATTATCAATGACATTTATGCGCGTGCGGCCCATGTGGCGTTTGGCGCATCTTTATGTTTTCTGCTGTTCGCCGGGGGCAAGGCAACCGACGGCCCGCGCCGCATTCCCTGGTACGACTATACCATCGCGCTGGTCATTATTCTGGCCTGTTTCTGGCAGGCGACATTTTTTAGTGAAATTATCGGCACCACCGGTGCCGCGCGTCCGGTGACTGTGCCGATTCTTGGTGAGATAGAGTTTGAATTCTTTCTGGGTTGGATCGCTATCGCGATAATATTGGAAGCGGCGCGCCGGGCGGTGGGTTTGCCGCTGGCGGTGATTGGCGTCTTTTTCATCCTTTATTCGCTTTACAACCACAACCTGCCCGAACCATTCGGGCTGTCCAAGGTCAGCCCGCTGCGCTACGTCACGACGCAGTGGTACGGTCAGGAGGGCATCTTCGGTATTCCGGTTGGCGTCTCCGTAAAGACCATTTTCCTGTTCGTATTGTTTGGTGCGTTGTTGGACAAAGGGGGCGCTGGCAAGTGGTTTATCGATATCGCATTCGCCAGTGTCGGTCATATGCGCGGCGGCCCGGCGAAATCGGCAGTTCTGGCCTCCGGCATGACCGGAATGATTTCAGGCTCGTCCATCGCCAACACGGTGACAACAGGCACGTTCACAATTCCGATCATGAAGAAAAATGGCTATCCACCGGTCAAGGCCGGTGCCATCGAAGTAGCCGCGTCGGTCAATGGTCAAATTATGCCACCGATCATGGGCGCGGCGGCATTCGTGATGGCCGAAGTGCTGGGCATTCAATATTTTGAGGTGGTCAAGCACGCCTTTATTCCGGCGATCATTTCGTACATCGCCCTGTTTTACATTGTTCATCTGGAGGCTCTGAAGCTTGGCCTGCAACCGGCCGAACGGCTGAACCGCGCGCTGGCCCTGCTCCGGGTTGGTTGGCAATATCTCATTCCCATCGTGGTGCTGATTTTTTCGCTGACGGTGCTGCTGAAATCACCGGACCGGGCGGTGTTCTTCAGCATTCTGACCTTGCTTGCGGTTTTTTGGGCCGAACGCATTTTGGAGTCCCGCGCCAGAGGTAACGGAAACTTTGTACTGGCCAGCCTTTGGGACACCGCACTGGTGATCTGGGAAGGATTGCTTTCAGGCGCACGCAACATGATCACGGTGTCAATCGCCGTGGCGGCGGCGGGTCTGGTCATGGGTTCGATCGGCGCAAGCGGTCTGTCCAACGCTTTGCAGGAAATCCTGACCGCGACAGCCGGTGACAACATTTTCCTGATCCTTGTTGCCACTGCAATCCTGTCGATCATCCTTGGAATGGGTTTGCCGACTACGGCCAATTATCTGATCGTTTCAACGCTGATGGTGGGTATCGTAGCGAACTCCGGTCTGGCGGCGGGCTATGAGTTTCCTCTCGTGGCGATCCATCTGTTCTGTTTTTACTTTGGGCTGATGGCGGACGTCACACCGCCTGTCGGGTTGGCCTCCTATGCGGCGGCCAGTATCAGCCGGGCAGACCCGATCAGGACCGGGATTCAGGCGTTTTGGTATTCGTCGCGCACGGCGATCCTGCCGTTTGTCTTTTTGTTCAACGCAGAATTGCTGCTGATTGGCGTTGACAGCTGGTTCATTGGTATTCTGGTATTTTGCATGAGCCTGTTGGCGGTGTTGTCCTTTACGGCAATTTCGCAGGGGTACATGCGGGTCCGGTTGAATATCGCCGAATATCTTTTGTTGGGGGTTGCGACGGTCATTCTGTTTGTACCGGAATTGCTGTTGAATCAGGTAGTGCCTGAAACACGAAAGGATGTCGCCATCACGCAATTCGAAGACGGCGTGGACGAATACCGCGTGACATTGAATATTGTCACGGCATTTGGCGATGAACGCAAAGTGACGATAAAACGCAAAGACATGGACGGTCAGGTGATTTCCTGGAAAACTCTGGGCGTTTCGGCGCGGCCTTCGCTCATTCAGGAAAGCGGTCTGCAGCTGAGCCTGACAAAATTTGCCGGCGCCGGTGCCAAGGCGGGGCTGTCCAACGGCATGACGGTCATGAGCGCCACATCCACACACGAACGCATCAGCAAACACTGGTTTTATTTACCGGGTTTCCTGATCGTCGTATTGGTATATCTCTGGCAGGGTTTTCGCGAGCGCCAACAACCCGCGGCGGCAACCTGACGGTTCGGGCGTTTTCAAAACGGTGACCGCCAGGAAGATGCCGCCAATGGTCAGCAACAATTCGTGGATTCAATTTGCCAGTGCAGACCGCATCTCTCTGGATCTGGTTGCGATCTTATAAGCCCGTGACCAGCGCGTGCGGCAGGTCCGGAACCTCGCTATCCGGAATGCCAAAGATGTGGCGACAACCGGCCTGAAACAGGCGCCGCGCGTTCAAGCGGATCGACGTTGTGCTCATGCCTTATCATCCAGACGCTCATTATGCGCGCGGGCGTTGCGCCGCGCATAACCGTCGCGCGTCTGAGGAAGTTTCATTGCAAGCAAAGAGGCGGCAACCTGCGTACGCAGCACCTGCGCGGTGCCGCCACCGATGGTGAACATGCGCGCGTCCCGCACCGTGCGTTCCAACGGATTGTCGCGGGAATAACCGGCAGCACCGTGCATCTGCAGCGCATCGGAAGTGACCTTGATCGCGGTTTCGGACGCAAGAATTTTCGCCTGCGCCGCTGCGCGGATGTCGGGAAATCCGTCAACCGTATTGGCCGCCGCGTTGTGGATCAGCGCCCGTGCTGCCGCCAGCCCGATGGACATGTCTGCCAGCATCCATTGCAGTCCCTGAAATTCGGCAATCGGTCGCCCGAATTGCTGGCGTGTTTTCAAATAGTCCAGCGCCAGATCAAACGCGCCCTGTGCAATGCCAAGCGCCACAGTGCCCGCACCGATCCGTTGGCCGTTATAAGCCCGCATCAGTCCGGCGAACCCGCGCTGCAATCCCTCGGGGGGAATGACGACCCGATCGTCGGCAATTTCCATATTTTCGAAAATCAGCTCTGTCTCGGGCAGGCCCCGCAGCCCCATGGCCGGTTCACGCCGCCCGACTTTCAGGCCACCGGCTTCACCGCGCACCGCGATGAACCCGCCAATGCCCATGTCCCGGCCGTTATCAAAAACCCGCGCAAAGATCAGGTGCAGCTTTGACACGCCGCCGCCGGTGATCCAGTGTTTTTTGCCGTTGATGATATAGCGGTCACCCTGTTTGACCGCCGTCGTCGTCATTTCTGTTGCCGCGGAACCCGCATCCGGTTCGGTGATGCAAATCGCCGGTTTGTCACCCGCCAAAACCAGCCCCGCCGCCAGTTCTTTTTGTGCGTGGCTACCGTATGTCATGATTGCGCCAAGCGCACCCATGTTGGCCTCGACCACGATACGCCCGGTCACACCGCAGACCTTGGCCATTTCCTCGACCACCAGAACCGCGTCAAGATACGAACGCCCCTGACCACCATATTCTTTTGGAATTGTCATGCCCATGAAACCGGCCTTTGTCAGCGATTCCACGTTGTCCCACGGGTATTGTTCGGTGCGGTCCACCTCTGCGGCGCGCGGTGCAAAGTCCTCTTGCGCCAAGGTGCGGGCGCGGGTGCGCAAATCTTGTTGGTCTGTATTCAGAGCGCTCATGTTTTGCCCTGCGTCTTTAGGCTTGCCAGAACTTCGGCGGTGTGCTGCCCGCAGGTCGGTGGCGCGCGGCGATAGGTGACGGGTGTTTTGCTGAACTTGACCGGATTGCCGATCAGATCGACACCTTTTTCTGTGCAGGGATGATCCATATGAATGCGCATGCCGCGCGCGCTGACCTGTTCGCTGGCAAAAACTTCGGGCACTGAATTGATCGGCCCACCGGGCACCGAAGCTTTGTCCATCGCCGCCATAAGGTCGTTGCGCCTGAACCGCCGGATGGCCGGGATCAGCAACGCGATCAGTGTGTCCTTGTTGGCGATACGCGCGATGTTGGTGGTAAAGCGCGGATCATCTGGCAGGCTGTCCAGCCCGAGCAACATACAGAAACGCGCGAATTGCGCATCGTTGCCCACCGCGATCACCATATGCCCGTCGCTTGTTTCAAACACCTGATACGGCACGATGTTGGGGTGCTGGTTGCCCAGTCGCGCCGGATTTTTGCCGTCCACCAGATAATTGACGCCCTGATTGGTCAGCCACGCGATTTGGGTGTCAAGCAACGCAATATCGATACACTGACCCTCGCCGGTCCGGGTGCGGTGATGCAGCGCCGCCAGAATGGCGGTGGACGCGTACATGCCGCACATGATATCGGCGATGCCGGTGCCGACTTTCATCGGTTCGCCGTCGGGTTCGCCCGTCAGCGCCATGAGTCCGCCCGCCGCCTGTGCCAAAAGATCGTACCCTGGTCGCGACGCGTTGGGTCCCGTCTGTCCAAAACCGGTGATCGAGCAATAAATCAGGGCGGGAAATTCGACCCTGAGATCATCGTAGGACAAGCCGTATTTTGCCAGGCCGCCCGCCTTGAAATTCTCCAGCAGAATATCACAGGTGGCCAGCAGGGCCCGCACGTCGCGCTGTCCCTCAGCCGTGGAAATGTCCAGCGCAACTGACCGTTTGTTGCGGTTGGAACTAAGGTAATAACCGGCCTCGTTGGTTTCACGCCCGCCATCATCCCGCAAATACGGCGGTCCCCAGCCGCGCGTATCGTCGCCCTGACCGGGGCGCTCGATTTTGATGATCTCGGCGCCGTAGTCACCCAAAAGCTGTGTGCAGGTCGGACCGGCAAGTATGCGCGACAGGTCAAGAACGCGCAGACCCGTAAGCGGCCCGGTCGGTAAAGGTGCGGTTTTCACAGGCATCATTTTGTCCGTCGGTTGGAAATCCCGACCAGTCTAATGCCTTTTGAACTTTGGAAAAGCCCATAGTTGTGTCGCGCGTGACTAACGAAAAATCTGCGGCCTGTATTTCAACCCTGTGCGTCTCCCCGGATCGAGATGTCGGTTCAGGTATCGGTTGGCCACCCCAAACAGCCCGATCAACAGCAGGGTAAAGATCACGAAATAAACCCCAACGATGGGATAAGGCACAAAGGGATTAAAAGTCTTGTCCGCGAAATAACTGGCGTAATAAAGCGCATCACCTTTTTGCCGCCACGCCGGAAAGCTGGAGAAAAATACCAGCGTCGTGGCGTGTGCCATGAAAATTGCTTCATTGGTATAAGACGGCCACGCGAGGCGCAGCATCGACGGCCAGATAATGCGGCGAAATTTCTTCCACCCGCCCAGTCCAATTGCGTCGGCGGCCTCGATATCGCCTTTGGGGATATTCATCAGCGCGCCATAAAAAATATTGGCAGAATACGCCGACGTGTTCAGAAACAGCACGATCAACGCACCAAGCCACGCCTTGGTCAGCCAGCGGGTCTGCGCCGTGATCTCGAAGAAATAGAAATTAAGATCGACGCCCACCTTGGGGATCAGAACAAAACTTTCGTAAACCAGAAAAAACTGGATGAACAAAGGTGAGCCGCGAAAAACAAAGATGAACGCCGAAGCGGGTGACGACAAAAACCGCCGGTCCGACGCTTTGGCCAGCGCCAGTGCAGTGGCGAACCAAAACCCGAAAAACATCGCCAAAGCGGCGAAATAAATGTTCCATATCATGCCGGATCCGATCAGCACGACCTGATCGCACAGCGTGATATCCGATTTGGGCAACAGCCGCGCCCCCAGGCCGATTGAGCGCAAACCGTAGTCGGCAAATGTTTCAGCGCAGCTCACACCGTGCCCCCGACTGTGGCCTGACCTTTGGAAACTTTGACCGTCAGCGCCGCAAAGGCCTTTTCGCTGATCCACGTCATGAACAGATAAAACACCAGCAGAAACGCGAAATAGCCCAGTCGCCAGTCGGCGTGCGGGTAAGAGAAAATGGCGGTTTTCGTGCCGCCAAGCTCACGCGCCCAATAAACGATGTCCTGAATGCCCAGCAGAAATAACAGCGGCGTGGCCTTGATGAAGATCATCCACAGGTTTGACAGGCCGGGCAGGGCGTAGACCCACATTTGCGGCAGGTGAATACGACGAAATATCTGGCGCGGGCTCATGCCAAAGGCAGCCGCAGTTTCCAGTTGTGCAGCAGGCACGGCGGCCAATGCACCGTAAAGCGTGTTGGCGGCAAACGCCCCAAACACCACTGCGAAGGCTACGGACGCCTGAAAAAACGCATAGGCTTTGTGCGCCCATGGCGGCGCCGTGCTGAGCGGCATTTTGGCTTTGGCGCAGACGATGAAGTCATTGCCCTGCCGCACCGGCGCGGTCACCTCGGGGCAAAGCGTTATATGGCGCAGATATTCGATCCCCTGATCCATAGCAATCAGTGCGAACAAAAAGAAAATGATGTCGGGCACACCGCGTACGATGGATGTGTATGCGATGCCCAGCCAGCGGACCGGTGGAAATTTTGTACGCCGTGCCAGTGCACCGGAAAAACCCAGCAGCAGAATGAAAGGTGTGGTGACAAACAAAAGCGCCAGTACCGTCACAAAGCTCAGGTAAAACCCCATGTGTTTGCCGCTAGACAGATAGCAGCTCCACCATTGAAGCCCTTCGATATTCTTGGGGTCGGCACAAAATTCAAACATGTGGGTTCAAGATCCGGATGCGGACGAATTAGGGCCGCACAAAAAGCGCGGCCCTGTGATGTATGGCAAAGCTGCGATCAGAAATTAACCACGCGACCGTCGAACCATTTGGCGATCATCGCCGACAGTGAACCGTCCTTTTTCATACTGTCGATGGCGGCGTTCATTTTGGCCTTGAGCTCGGTATCGCTTTCGCGGACGCCCATGCCGACACCACCTCCGATCGAGACACCTTCGCCGACAAACGCCAATTCCCCGTTAGAGGCGTCGACCAGCGGTGCCAGATAAGCGCGATCGGCAAGTACGGCATCCGCTTCGCCCGAACGTACCGCTGCCACGGTTTCCTCGGGCGTTGCAAATTCCACGACCGTTGCGCTGGACGCAGCCACATAAGCGGCCTGAATGGTTGCCGTTTGCGCAGCCACGACCCCGCCGGTGACCGACGCGGCGGCCCCGGTCAGCGCCACATAGGCAGAGGGGTCGGGTGGAAAGTATTCCTGCGTGAAATCAATAACTTCATCGCGTTCGTCCGTGATCGACATACCTGCGATAATGGTGTCGTAGTTGCTTGACACCAAATTTGGAATTATGCTGTCCCAGTCGTTTGTGACCCAGACGCAATCAAGCCCGGCGCGTTTGCACAGCTCATCGCCGACTTCGCGCTCGAACCCGTCGACCTCGCCTGCGTCGTTGATAAAGTTGTATGGGGGGTAGGCGCCTTCAGTGCCCATGCGCACTGTTTGCGCGCCGAGGGGTGCCGCGATCAAGGCCGCAAGCGTTGCCACCCCCGCCAGTTTCAGAAATGTTTTCATTTGTGTTCTCCCGGTTAAGTTACACTTCGTTGCTCAGAGCGTGCTGGCCAGAAAGGCGCGGCAGCGTTCTGATTTCGGGTTTCCAAACAGCGCGGCGGGTGGACCTTCTTCTTCCACCTGACCTTGATGCAGGAACATCGTTTTACTAGAGACCTCGCGGGCAAATCCCATTTCATGGGTCACGACGATCATCGTGCGGCCTTCCTCGGCCAGTGAACGGATGACTTTCAGAACTTCGCCCACAAGTTCGGGATCCAGCGCCGAAGTGGGTTCGTCGAACAACAGAACCTTGGGTTCCATCGCCAGCGCACGCGCGATGGCCACGCGTTGTTGCTGCCCGCCGGACAATTGACTTGGAAAACTATCAAATTTTGTCGCGATACCGACTTTTTCGAGAATGGCCATTGCTGCGTCTTTGACCTCGGCCTTATCACGGCCAAGAACCTGCACCGGGCCTTCCATGACGTTTTGCAAAACCGTCATATGCGACCACAGGTTAAAGCTTTGAAACACCATGCCCAACTGGCTGCGCAGACGCTGTATCTGTTTCGCGTCCGCTCCCAAAAGGCGACCGCTGCGGTCTTTATGGACGATCACTTCTTCACCGCCCAAAACGATCCGGCCGCTGTCAGGGGTCTCCAGAAAGTTAATGCATCGCAGAAACGTGCTTTTGCCGGAACCGGAACTGCCGATGATGGAAATCACGTCACCGTCGGTTGCGCTCAGGGACACGCCCTTAAGCACCTCGAGCGCGCCAAAGCTCTTGTGGATGTCGTCGGCGATCAACGCGGTTGGTTTCGTCAGCATATTCACCCGGAGAAAATCAATACTACACCAGAAACTCTATTTTTCGAACCCTTACAAGGCAATACTAAACTGCAGCGGCGTTAACCCGTCTATCTCAACAGTACAGCTGTCGCCTGCCACCATCGGCCCGACACCAGCGGGCGTGCCGGTAAAAACCAAATCGCCCGGACACAACGCCACGGAACGCGACAGGATCGAGATAATTTCCGGGACCGACCAGATCATGTCCGACAGGTGGGCTGACTGTTTTGTCTCGCCGTTTAGTTTCAGCCCAATGCCCGCGCCGTCAAGATGCCCGACCTGTTCAACGCTGTGCAGTGGCGCGCAGGGTGCCGAGCGGTCAAAAGCTTTGCCCCAGTCCCAGGGGCGTCCGGCATTTTTGGCCTGCGTTTGCAAATCCCGGCGTGTCAGATCGACGCCGCAAGCGTAACCCCAGACGTGGTCAAGCGCCTGTTCTTGCGAAATATTCACGCCGCCTGCGCCCATGGCGACGACCAGTTCAGCCTCGTAATGCAAATTCTGCGTCAAAGGCGGGTAGGGGATGGTGGCGCTGCTGTCGAGCACCGCGTCGGCAGGTTTGGTAAAGAAAAAAGGGGCCTCGCGATCCGGGTCTTTGCCCATTTCGCGGGCGTGAGCGGCGTAGTTGCGCCCGACGCAAAAAATCCGGCGCACTGCAAAACGGACGTCAGAACCGGCAACGGCGACGCTGGCCTGCGACGGGGGATCAAGCACAAATTCAGACATTGCCACGATCCTCGACCCAGAGGCCCAGTTTTTGTTGGGCGGCGCGGTCCGAAAAACTGAACAGCACCGATTCAGTTTCGGTCTCGTGATGCGCCCATTTCCAACTGGGGATCACGAAAATATCCCTGGGACCCCAGTTGAACACCTGCCCGTCAATGGTGCTGCGCCCCGTACCTTCGGTGACAACATAGATCGTCGCGTCGGTGCTGCGGTAGGCGCTGCTTTTGAACCCACCGGGCAGCAGCTGTAAGAATGGCGCAATTGTCGTCATGGCATAGCCGCCGTCCACCGGGCTGACGTAGCGCATTTTCAGCCCGTGGCAGGGGTCAAAATCCTGTTGCTTTTTCATGGTCTCCAGCGCTTCGCGCGACCGCGCATAGGGATAAGAAAACAGCGGTGAGGCCACTTGTCGGGCCACGTGGTCCACCGGAAGCATACCCGCGCCAAACCGCGCCAGACTGTCGCCTGCGCCGCGCGTGGCGGGAAAGGTGTCGGCGCTGAAACTTTCGGCGAACGACGCGTCAAATTGGCTGACAATCGGAATATCGAGCCCATCGAGCCAGATCATCGGCTTGTCGGTCTGGTTGCCGTGGTCGTGCCACGCCTGCGGCGGGGTGATGACGAAATCACCGAACTCCATCACCGTGCGCTCGCCATTCACCGAGGTGTGCGCGCCCGACCCGTCAAGCACGAAACGCAGCGCCGACTGGCTGTGACGGTGCGCCGGGGCGACTTCGCCCGGTGTAACCAGTTGCAGCCCCGCATAAAGCGACGTGGTGATTTTGGACTGCCCGCGCAGCCCCGGGTTTTCCAGGATCAGCACGCGGCGCTCGGCTTCGCGGGCGGTGATCAGGTCGCCGGCTTCAAGCAGATAATCGCGCGCCTGATCAAAGCGCCACAGATGCGCCACGCAGTCGCTTTTGGGTTCGGGTGTGATAATGTCCGAAAACACCGCCCACAGAGGTGTCATGGCGGATTTGTCGATTTTCCTGTAAAACGCCAGCCGTTCCGGCGTGTCCTGTGGTTTTTGTTTCAGCGCCACGGTGTTACCTCCCTAAAACCCCATCGAACCATACAGCCATTCTAACCGATCGTACCAGTCTTGCGGCGACATGTCCTGCATGATGGCGTTGCGTACGGCGGCCTCTGGACCTGCGGGATGATAAATATATTCCCCGATCAGGCGCGAATTCATCTGTACGCGCGCGGTGCGCGTGACCCGCGCTGCCTGAAACGCGGCAAACGCCGCCGGAATATCGTCGTGCGCCTCAATATTTCGGGCAAGACACACACCATCCTCCAGCGCCATGGCGGCTCCTTGCGCAAAATATTGCAGCATCGGATGCGCCGCGTCCCCCAGCAGCGCCACGCGCCCGTCGATCCAGTTCGCAATGGGTTCGCGGTCGCACAGCACCCACAGCTTCCAGTTTTCGCCGTGCTCGATAATCTTGCGGGCGCGCGGGGCGATATGCTCGAACCCCTGCGCCACCTCGGCTTTGCTGACCGGTTTGGCGACAATCGCCTCCTTAACGTCGCGGTGGTAAGTCACCACCAGATTGAACAGCCTGCCACCCTTAAGCGGGTAATGCACGATATGGCACTTGGGTCCGGCCCAAAGCGTTGCTGCGTTCCAGCGAAGATCTGCGGGCATTTTGTCAGCAGGAATGACCGAGCGGTAAGTGGTGTGGCCGGAAATAACCGGATCGCCATCCCCGACCAATTGCGCGCGCACCGCCGAATGTAAGCCGTCCGCCCCGATCAGCGCGTGACCCTTGATCACATGGCCGTCATCGGTGATGGCGCGCACACCGTCACTGTCCTGATCATAGCGCGTCACACGTTGCGACGTGCGCAAATCGACCAGATCGCTGTGCACACAGAAAGCCAGCAGGGCACCATGCAAATCAACGCGGTGCACCACCGCGTAAGGATTTTTGAATCGCGCGCGAAATTGCGCGTCCAGCGGAATCGCGGTAATTTCGTCACCACTTAACGCATCCATCAGACGCAGACTGTCGATAAAAACCGCACCGGCGCGCGCCTGATCACCAATGCCAAGTGCATCAAAACAGTGGAACGCGTTCGGAGCGATCTGAATGCCTGCGCCGATTTCACCAAATTGCGATGATTGCTCCAAGACAACGGTAGCCACACCGATCCGTGCCAAACCGACCGAAGCCGCCAGTCCACCGATACCACCGCCGGTAATTATGATAGGCTGTTTCGCCAATGCGCACCTCTTTTAGTTCAAGCCTAAAATAAAAACTTGATTTTCGACAATGTTTATTGTGTGATCAAGTGCACTGGCAATCAACCGGCGCGCCGGGCGAAAATGATTGTGGCCCTTGCGGACAGGGCGCAACCGTGGCCTAATCACTGCAGGGAAAAATCATCAAAGGGAGAGAACACCATGAAACGATTATTAGGTGCGGCACTGGTTGCCACCATGCTGACTGGCACGGCGCACGCAGCCGAAGTCAAGATCGGCTTTGTCACCACGCTGACCACCGGCGGTGCGGTGATCGGCAACGACATCAAAAAAGGTGTTGATCTGGCCATGGAACACATTGGCGGCAAAATGGGCGATCTTGACGTCAATCTGATCTTTGCCGACGACGGCTTTAAGCCCGAGATCGGCAAGCAGGCCACCGATAAACTGGTCAAGCAGGACGATGTTGATTTTGTTGCCGGATATATCTGGAGCCACGTTCTGATGGCGTCACGCAAATCGGTGCTCGACGCCGGTAAATTCCTGATCACCGCCAACGCCGGCCCGGGCCCTGTCGCGGGCAAGCTGTGTCACAAGAATTTCTTTTCTTCATCGTGGCAAAACGACCAGACCCCCATGGCGATGGGTGAGGTGCTCAACCAGAACGGCGTAAAGTCGCTTTATATTATCGCGCCCAATTATGCTGCCGGTAAAGGTATGGTTGCGGGTGTTAAACGCACGTTTAAGGGCGAGGTCATGGGCACCGATATGACCGCCTGGCCGACCCAACTGGATTTCTCTGCCGAACTGGCCAAGGCCAAAGCATCCGGTGCGGAAGGCTTGTTTGTGTTTTACCCCGGCAAGGCCGGTGGTGCGTTCATGAAACAATACCAACAGGCCGGTCTGAAAGACAGCCTGCCGCTGTACACAACCTTCACGGTTGACGCGCTGAGCCTGCCAAAATTTCAGGCGGCCGAATTCACCGATGTGCTGGGCAGCCAGTTCACCCAGCAATGGGACCCAACGCTGGACAACCCGCAAAACAAGCGGTTTGTGGCTGATTTCCGTGCAAAATATGGTAGTTATCCATCGTTTTATGCCGCGCAGGCCTACGATTCGATCTTTTTGATCAAATCAGCGGTTGAAGGTGTGAACGGCGATCTGACCGATATGGACGGTATGCGCGCTGCCATGGAGGCCGAGACCTATCCGTCGGTGCGTGGGCCGTACACCTATGGCAATAACCATATGCCGATCCAAAATTTCTATTTGCGCGAAGTGGTGACAGATGCCGACGGCAACTGGACGACGAAAATCGTGCAAACGGTGTATGAGGCGCATCAGGACACTTACGCCAGTGAGTGTTCGCTGAACTAAGAAACAGCAGTGTGAACAAAGCTGTGGCCGGGGATCGTTCCTCGGCCACAGTTACTTAGAGACGGGGGCCGGTCTTTGTGGATTACACGTTGCTATTCGTGCAAACGCTGAACGGGTTGCAGTTGGGTTTGCTGCTGTTTCTGGTAGCCTCGGGGTTGACGCTTGTATTTGGCATTCTGGATTTCGTCAATCTGGCGCATGGGTCGATCTATATGATCGGAGCTTTTATCTGCGCATCGCTAACGCTGTGGTTGGGCAATTTTTTGTGGGCGGTTGTCATTGCGCTGCCGGTGACCGGCGCTCTGGGTTTTGCTGTTGAAAAACTGGTGGCGCGGCGGTTGTACGAAAAAGATCACCTTGACCACGTGCTGGGGACTTTCGGGTTGATACTGGTACTGGAAACCGGTGCGCATCTGATCTGGGGGCCTGCCGGGATCACCGTGCCGCTGCCCGCGTGGCTGGACGGGCAGGTCGAACTGTTTGACGGCGCGGTTATTCCATCCTACCGACTGTTGATCATCGCGACCGGGCTGGCGGTGGCCGGGGGGCTGTTTTGGTTGGTGAACTACACGCGCCTTGGCATGTTGATCCGCGCCGGTGCCTCCAACCGCACCATGGTGTCGGCATTGGGTATAGACATTGCCACCCTGTTTGCTTTGGTGTTTGCACTGGGCGCGATGATGGCGGGGCTTGCGGGAATGCTGATTACGCCAATTACCACGGCGTCCCTGGGGATGGGCGGACAGATCATCATCACCGCGTTTGTTGTGATCATCATTGGTGGAATCGGCAGCATGAAGGGTGCGTTTATTGCGGCGCTGATCGTCGGGATTATCCAGACCATGGGCCGGTCGTTTCTTGACCAGGGGTTCGAATTTTTCATGTCCGAAAACGCCGCGGAAACCGCCGCACCGGCCGTGTCAGCGATGGCAATCTACATCCTGATGGCGGTGGTTCTGGCGTTTCGCCCACAGGGGCTGTTTCCCCCGAAAGTGCGCTGATGCCAAAACTAACGCGTAACGGCTGGGTTACCCTGATTGCCATGGCGACGCTGGCGGTATTGCCGCCGCTGTTACTGTGGAGCGGACAGCCATTTTATATGGACCTGGCCTCACGGCTGGTCGTTTTGGCTATCGCCGCCGTCAGCCTGAACCTGATCCTGGGTTTTGGCGGGTTGGTCAGCTTTGGCCACGCGGCTTTCATCGGGCTGGGGGCCTATGCTGTCGGCATTCCGGCCTATCACGCCACGTGGGGTGGCTTCGAGCTGGTGGCAAGCTACAACGGCCTGTTTCACCTGGCATTGGCAATCGGCGTTTCGGCGCTTTATGCGCTGATCACCGGCGCCATCAGCCTGCGCACGTCGGGTGTCTACTTTATCATGATCACCATGGCGTTTGGGCAAATGGCGTTTTTTCTGTTCCAAAGCCTGGATGTTTACAACGGCGACGACGGGCTGACGATCGATATCCGCAGCGAGTTGCCGCTGATCAATCTTGATGATCCTTTGCAGCTATTTATACTGTCCTATCTGTCGCTCGCGGCCGCGATGATCCTTGTCAAAGTGATTGTCAATTCGCGCTTTGGCATGGTTTTGCAGGGTGCCAAAGGCAACAACGAACGCATGGTGACACTGGGTTACAACACCTATTTGTACCGGCTTGTCGCTTATGTGATTTCGGGGACGATGTGCGGCTATGCCGGGTTTCTGTTGGGCAATTTCACGACATTTATTTCGCCCGACATGATGCATTGGACGCGTTCGGGCGAACTGATGTTCATGGTGATACTTGGCGGGGCTGCCACGGTGCTTGGGCCCATTCTGGGTGCGTCGGCTTTTGTGCTGCTTGAAGAATTCCTGTCAAGCTGGACCACGTTTTGGCACTTGCCGTTCGGGCTGATGCTGATTGGGGTGGTTTTGTTTACGCGCGGCGGTCTCATGGGATTGTTCAAGGGCAGGGGACGCTGACGTGGACGCTTTGTTGCGGGTGACGGACCTGAAAAAGACTTTTGGCGGCGTGACGGCGACCGACGGCGTAAGCCTTGCCGTCGACAAAGGCGGGATCCACGCGATTATCGGCCCCAACGGTGCGGGCAAGACCACGTTGATCGCACAACTTTCGGGCACGCTTAAGCCCGATAGCGGCACCATCTTGCTGAACGGCAGGGACATTACGCTCAAGCCCGCCTACGCGCGTGCAAAACTGGGGATTACGCGCTCGTTTCAGATCACGTCGCTGATCATGGATATGTCGGTTCTGGACAACGTCGCGCTGTCGGTACAGTCCCAAAGCGGACATTCGTTCCGTTTTTTGAAACCGGCGCGAAAAATTGCAGCTGTCCGTGACGCTGCACTTGGCCACTTGCAACAGGTCGGGCTGGACGCGCGCGCAGATATGGTGACCTCAGCGCTGTCACACGGCGAGCACCGTCTGGTGGAAATTGCAGTGGCGCTGGCCTCGGGCGCACAGCTCATGCTGCTCGACGAGCCGATGGCGGGGTTGGGGGCCGATGAAGGCGCACAGATGATAGCGTTCTTGAAAACCCTGAAAGGCCAACGCACGATTCTACTGGTCGAACACGACATGGACGCGGTGTTCGCGCTGGCCGATTGCATATCGGTTCTGGTTTATGGTCGTCTGATCGCCACGGGCACCCCGGATGAAATCCGCAACAACGCTGATGTGCGCCATGCCTATCTGGGGGAAGACTAAGTGCTGAACGTCGCCGGCCTTACCGCCCATTACGGCACGTCTCAGGCCCTGTTCGGCGTCGACCTTGACGTGGGTCGCGGCGAAGTCGCCACTTTACTGGGCCGCAACGGCATGGGCAAAACCACGACCATTAATTCGATCATGGGCATCGTCAAAGCCTCTGCCGGGTCGGTCACGTTTGAGGGCGTCGAGCTGGTTGGTCAGGCCTCGTACAAAACCGCGAATCTGGGGTTGGGGCTGGTGCCCGAGGGGCGGCAGATATTCCCCAACCTAAGTTTGCGCGAAAACCTGATCGCCACCGCCAGCAACCACCTGAAACTACCCGATCCCTGGACCACCGCGCGGATTTATGAATTGTTTCCGGAACTTGCGGCACGCAGCACATCGATGGGAAATCTGCTGTCCGGCGGTGAGCAACAGATGCTGGCCATCAGCCGCGCATTGATGACCAACCCCCGCCTTTTGATACTCGACGAAGCCACCGAGGGACTTGCCCCACTGGTGCGCCAGAAAATATGGGCGGCGATCAATCAAATCCGCGCCGACAACGTGTCGATTTTGGTGGTGGATAAAAACCTGTCCGATCTGCTGAAAATCGCCGACCGCAACTATATCATTGAGCGCGGTAAAATCGTGTGGAACGGCACCTCTGCGGCGCTGCGCGATGACAAAGCGGTGCTGCACCGCTATCTTGGTGTCTAGAGGGGAACACCCGTATGATGAGTCAGGAGAAAAACGACGAAATCACCCTTGTCGGTGTGGATCAACCGGCGGGTAAGGTGCTGCGCCAATACTGGATGCCTGCCGCCCTGAGCGATGAGTTGGCCGGGAAGCGCCCCGTGGCACCGGTGACGCTGATGGGCGAGGAACTGGTGCTGTTTCGCGACGACAGCGGCGCGTTGGGGTTGATCGCCCGCCACTGCCCGCATCGGGGTTCAGATCTGTGTTACGGGCGGCTGGAAAACAACGGCCTGCGCTGTCCGTTTCATGGCTGGCATTTTGATGTGCACGGTCAGTGTATCGAGCAACCGGCGGAACCACCGGGCTCGACCATGTTTGAACAAATCAAAACCACGGCTTATCCGGTGGTTGAAAAAAACGGCATCATTTTTGCCTTTATGGGGCAGGGCGCAGCGCCGGACTTTGCCGATCTCGATTGTTTTCGCGCCCCGCAAAGCCATGTTTTCGCTTTCAAAGGCCTGTGGGACTGCAACTGGCTGCAAGCGCTCGAAGTCGGGATTGATCCGGCGCACGCGTCGTTTCTGCACCGGTTCCTGAAAGACGAAGACCCCAAGGACAGCTACGGCAAACAGTTTCGCGACAAAGCCATGGGCTCGGAATTGACCGGCACGCAGCTGCTGCGCGAATTTCCGCGCCCCGAAATTCTGGTCGAGGATCAGGAACACGGGCTGCGCCTGACCGCGTTGCGCGATCTTGGCAACGGTCAGATCCACGTGCGTGTCACCAATCAGGTGTTTCCCTGCGCCATCACCATTCCGATGTCGCGCGAGATGACGATCACCCAGTGGCACGTACCGATCGATGACAAACGCTGTTATTGGTACAGCATGTTCACCAGTTTTGCCGCCCCTGTTGACCGCGATAAAATGCGCGCACAGCGCATGCTGGAACACCGTTTGCCCGATTACGCACCGCTTAAGGGCAGGCACAACAATTACGGGTTTGATCCAGCCGAGCAGCAAAGCGAAACCTATACCGGCATGGGGCTGGATATCAACGTGCACGACCAGTGGGCGGTCGAAAGCCCCGGTGCCATTTTTGACCGAAAGCACGAGCATCTGGGCAAAAGCGATGTGGGGATCATTGCCTATCGGCGAAAATTGCGCAAAGCGATTGCCAGTTTGACAGCGGGAAGGCTGTCGGACATGCCCATGGGGGACGGTGCGGTGCGCTCGATCCACGGGCCGGTTTCTGTGGACACCACAGCCCCGACCGATAGCTGGCACGACGTCTGGGCCGATGCTGATACCGAACGCCGCGCCGCCTGTGAATGGGACGCGGACCTGTGAGCAACGCACTCAAATCCGTGTTGAAACAAATCAGTGAGCGCGGCCTGAAGGCCGTCCGTGTGGTATTCGTTGACCAGCACGGCGTGACGCGCGGCAAAACACTTACGCCGGACGCTTTTTTATCCGCCGCGAAAACCGGCGTCGCCATGACCTCGACATTGTTGCTTAAAGACACGTCGCACGCCACGGTATTTGACGTGTGGGGCGCAGACTCGGGGTTCGGTGCGGGCGTTATGACCGGCGCGTCGGATTTCGTGATAATGCCTGATGCGGCGACCTTTAAGATTCTGCCGTGGATCGAAGACACCGGTTGGGTGCTGTGCGATATGCAGCACAAAGACGGCACGCCGCACCGCCTGTCGACGCGCGCGATATTACAAAAGGCCATTGGCAATCTGAACGACGCGGGCATGGATTTTGTTGCCGGTCTGGAGGTTGAATTTCATGTGCTCGAAATTGTTGACGACAATCTTGATCACGACACCGCCGATTGGCCCGAAATTCCACCGACAACACGTCTGATCAACCACGGCCATCAATATCTGACCGAAAATATCAGCGACCAACAGGCTGATATTGCTGCACTTATCGCAGAGAACGCTGCGGCGCTTGACCTGCCGATCCGTTCGCTTGAGACCGAATTCGGGCCCAGTCAGTTTGAAGTCACCTTCGCCGCAATGCCCGCGCTGGCGGCTGCTGATACCATGGTCTTGTTTCGCAATATGGTCAAACAAACCTGTCGGCGGGCGGGGCTGCACGCCACGTTCATGTGCCGACCACGTTTTAAGAATGCCATGGGGTCGGGGTGGCATCTGCATCAGTCGGTTGTTGACCTGAAATCGGGCCAAAACCTTTTTGTGCCTCACAAAACCACCGAACTCACCGAGATTGCCGGGTACTGGATCGCCGGTTTGCTGGCGCACGCGCAGTCCAGTTGCTTGCTTAGTACGCCCACGGTCAATGGTTACAAGCGCTACCAACCATTCAAACTGGCCCCCGACCGTGTCGCCTGGGGCGTGGATAATCGCGGCGCGATGCTGCGTGCGCTGTTAAACGCCGATGACGCCGCGTCGCGAATTGAGAACCGTGTTGGAGAACCGGCAGCCAACCCGTACCTTTATCTGGCAACGCAAATAGCGTCTGGACTGGACGGGATCACACAAAGACGCAAACCACCGGCTGCCGTTGAAAACCCATACGCGACAAACGCGCCTAAATTGCCAACCAGCCTTGGCGACGCGATCGCGGCCTTTGGCGACAGTTCGTTCTACCGCACCGCACTGGGTGCACAGTTTGTCGAATACTTCGCCCAAATCAAACGGGCCGAATGGACACGGTACTTGCAGGCGGTGTCTCAATGGGAAGAGCGAGAATATTTTTCGTTGTTTTAAGGAATGAACGTCATGAGCAACGCCAACGCCGCATTTTATTTTGTTGACCGCCACATTGGCACGCCGACAGCCAATAAACCCGCCTTTGTCGAGGGCCGGGAAGGCGGGCGTCAGATCACTTATGGCGAACTGGCAGCACAAAGCGACTTGATGGCTGATCTTCTGGCGCGCCGCGGGCTGCGACGCGAGGACCGCGTAGCGATGCTGGTGCTGGATACCATTGAATTTCCTGTCATTTTCTGGGGCACGATCAAAGCCGGGATCATTCCGGTGCCGCTGAATACCATGCTGGGAACCGACGTTTACCGCGCGATATTGCGCGATGCCCGCCCGCGTGCTCTGATCGTTTCATCCGCTTTGTTGCCAATGGTCGCGCCGCTTCTGGACGAAATTGACGATCTTGTGGTGATGACCATCGGCGAGAGCGCTGGCTTTCCGGAGTTGAACGCCGAGCTGAGGCAATGCAAGCCCACGCCGATGGTCACAGCCGCGTCGGACGAGGTTGCGTTCTGGCTGTATTCATCGGGCTCGACCGGTCGCCCCAAAGGTGTGCTCCACGTACACTCCAGCCTGCAAGCCACAAGCGACACCTACGGGGCTCAGGTTCTGGGCATCGGACCCGACGATGTGATATTTTCCGCAGCCAAGATGTTTTTTGCCTACGGTCTGGGCAACGCCATGAGCTTTCCCATGTCTGTTGGGGCCACGACGGTGCTGTGGGACTCCCGCCCGACGCCGGACGCGATGTTTGCCGTTATGCTGCGCCACAGTCCAACTATTTTTTGCGGTGTGCCAACGCTTTATGCGGCGATGCTCGCGCAGATTGATGGCGTCAGACCGGCGTGGGCCGACGGCATCCGTCTCTCACTTTCTGCCGGTGAGGCGCTGCCCGCCGAGATCGGCAACAACTGGGCGGCACTGGTTGGCAGCGATATTCTGGATGGGGTGGGTTCGACAGAACTTTTGCATATTTTTCTTTCAAACGCGCCGGGAAATGTGGAGTACGGCACCTCTGGCATCGCTGTGCCGGGCTACGATATGAAGCTGGTCGACGACGGTGGGCAGACGGTGGAGACGGGTGAAATCGGCGAATTGATTGTGCGCGCGCCCTCGGCAGCCGAGGGTTATTGGAACCAGCGCGACAAGTCACGCGCCACTTTTGCGGGTTTTTGGACGCATACCGGTGATAAATACACGCAGCGTAGCGATGGGCGTTATATTTACTGCGGTCGCACCGATGATTTATTCAAAGTCTCGGGCATTTGGGTGTCGCCTTTTGAAGTCGAACAGGCGCTGATCAGCCACGCCGCGGTGTTGGAGGCTGCGGTCGTCGCCCATCAGGACGACGCCGGACTGGATAAACCAAAGGCGTTCGTGGTGCTGAACGCCGGGATGTCCGGCGACCCTCTGGCGGACGAGTTAAAGGATCTGGTAAAAACCGCCATCGGCAAATGGAAATACCCGCGTTGGATTGAAATTGTCGACGAACTGCCAAAAACCGCAACCGGCAAAATCCAACGGTTCAAGTTGCGTGGCTGAGGACAGGGTGCCTGCGGCGCGGATATTTTGACCAACAAGATGGCGCAAAGACATGGAGCACGCAATATGATGCGGGATTGGACTGCTTGACCTTGTATTATTACGCACTGTACTTTTTGGCTCTAACCAGGGGACTCCTGTGATCGATTTTGAACGCACGCCCAAAGATTACCGGCACTGGCGGCTGCACGTTGACGGCGCAGTGGCGACGCTGTTCATGGACGTGGACGAATTGGGCGGGATGTTTGACGGCTACGAGCTCAAACTCAATTCCTACGATCTGGGGGTGGATATCGAACTGGCCGATATCGTTCAGCGGCTGCGCTTTGAGCACCCCGAGGTCGGGGCGGTGGTGGTACGGTCAGCCAAAGACAACGTGTTTTGCGCCGGGGCCAATATTCGCATGCTGGGCGGGGCCACGCATACCCACAAAGTCAATTTCTGCAAATTCACCAACGAAACGCGCAATACCTATGAGTCCGCCGCCGTCGACAGCAACCAGACCTATATCTGCGCCATCAAAGGTTCGTGCGCTGGTGGGGGCTATGAGCTGGCGCTGGCATGCAACTACATCATTCTGGCCGACGATGCCGCAAGCAACGTGGCATTGCCCGAGGTGCCGCTGCTGGCAGTGCTGCCGGGCACCGGCGGGTTGACGCGCCTGACGGACAAGCGCCGGGTGCGCCGCGATCTGGCCGATGTGTTTTGCGCAACCGAGGAAGGCGTGCGCGGCAAACGGGCGCTTGACTGGCGGCTGGTGGATGAAATCGTCCCCGGTTCCAAATTTGACGACTCGGTAACCTCAGCGGCGGCACGGTTTGCCAAAGGCGCGAAATCCGACGCCATTGGGATAGACTGGCCGCCGCTTGCGCGCGCCGCAGACGCGGGCGGCGATATCCGGTATTCGACCTTGCGGGTCAGCATCGACGCCCAAAAGGGACGGGCGACGTTGTTGATCGATGGTCCCACCGAAAAGCCACCGTCCACTATTGCACAGCTGCATCGATCGGGCTGCGGGGCATGGATGCTGCGTCTTGCCCGCGAGCTGGACGATGCGATTTTACATCTGCGTTTTAACGCGCCCGACGCCGGCCTGTTGATCGTAACATCATCGGGCGACCCCGCAACGGTGGCGGCCCACGAACGGTTTTTGCTTGATCACCCCGACGACTGGCTGGCGCGCGAGATTTTGCTTTATTGGAAACGCATTCTTAAGCGCTTAGATGTAACCGCGCGCTCATTGGTGGCATTGATCGAGCCGGGGTCCTGTTTTGCCGGTGTTTTGGCCGAACTGGCCTTTGCTGCGGACCGCAGCTATATGGCGGACGGCACGTTCGAGGGCGACAACCGGCCCGCTGCGCACCTGCGTCTGAGTGCCGGAAGTTTTAATGCATACCCCATGGCCAATGGGCTAAGCCGGTTGGCAACGCGGTTTCTGGATGACAGCGAAACGCTTGAAAACGCCCGCGCGATCACCGGGAACAAGCTTGACGCGCAAACCGCCCATGCACTGGGTCTGGTGACATTTGCGCTTGATGATATCGACTGGGCAGACGAAATCCGTCTGTTTCTGGAAGAACGCGCCAGTTTTTCGCCCGACGCGCTGACCGCGATGGAGGCAAACCTGCGCTTTGCCGGACCTGAAACCATGGAAACACGGATATTTGGCCGACTCACCGCGTGGCAGAATTGGGTGTTTCAACGCCCCAATGCCGTGGGTGAAACCGGGGCATTAACTAGCTACGGCACGGGACGGCGTGCCAGGTTTGACAAAACAAGGGTTTGACCAATGAGCGTTCTTGACGTCAACTACGACACGTTAATACCTAATAACGTTGAGCTTTCCAGTGACAGGCGCGTTCTAAAAGCCTTGGAACGCTGGCACCCCGGCTATATTGACTGGTGGAAAAATTCGGGCCCCGACGGTTATCTGGAAGATCTGGTTTACCTGCGTACTGCGGTTTCGGTGGACCCAAAAGGCTGGGCAAAATTTGATTACGTGAAAATGCCCGAATACCGCTGGGGAATTTTGCTGGCGCCGCAGGTCGAGGGCCGTGTCATCCCCTTTGGTGAACATCTGGGGGACCCTGCGTGGCAGGAAGTGCCCGGAGAGTACCGGGCGATGCTGCGCCGTCTTATCGTGATCCAAGGTGACACTGAACCGGCGTCGGTCGAACAACAGCGATTCCTCGGCAAAACAGCGCCGTCGCTTTATGATTTACGCAACCTGTTTCAGGTCAACGTCGAAGAAGGGCGTCATTTGTGGGCCATGGTGTACCTGCTGCAAAAATATTTTGGCGCGGACGGGCGCGAAGAAGCGAATGATCTTCTGCGCCGCCAGTCGGGGTCGAACGAAACGCCGCGCATGCTGGGTGCGTTCAACGAAGAAACGCCTGACTGGTTGTCGTTTTTCATGTTCACCACCTTCACCGACCGCGACGGCAAGATGCAGCTCGAAGCTCTGGCGCAATCGGGGTTCGACCCGCTGTCGCGGACCTGCCGGTTCATGCTGACCGAAGAGGCACACCACATGTTCGTGGGCGAAACCGGCGTGGGGCGCGTTATCCAGCGCACCTGCGAAGCCATGAATGCCGCCGGGATTGCCGACGCCGGCGACATCAGTGCTGTGCGTGCACTGGGGGTGATCGACCTGCCGACGTTGCAGAAAAAACTGAACCTGCACTACACGCTGTCGCTGGATTTGTTTGGTTCCGAGGTGTCGACCAACGCCGCAAATGCATTCAACGCCGGGGTCAAGGGGCGCTTTCGCGAGGTCAAAATTGATGACGATCACCAGCTGAAGAATGCCACTTATCCGGTGTCAGGCTTTGACAACGGGATCATCGAAGTCAAGCCCGTACCGGCGCTGACCGCCATCAACATGCGGCTGCGCGACGATTATTCCAAAGACGCGGGCGGCGGTGTAAAACGCTGGAACGCCCGCATTGCCAAGCAGAATATTGATTTTACGCTGTCGCTGCCACACGAAGGGTTCAATCGCAAGATCGGGGCCTACACGGGCGCGCCAATTGCGCCTGACGGATCGGTATTGACGCAGGAAAACTGGGACGCCCGGGCCGATGCCTGGCTGCCTTCGGCTGCCGACGGCGAATTTATTGCGTCTCTGATGCATCCGGTCAGCGCACCGGGGCAATACGCAGGCTGGATCGCGCCACCGCGCATGGGCATCAACAATCTGCCCGGCGATTTCGAATATGTGCAGCTGCATATGGCTTGACCCCCCACACACATAAGTGCGCGCGATCGGCGGCAGCGTCTGGTGATGCGCAAACGTGCGCCGTGTACATGGATATTTGCACCAATAAGAATGGTGTGTCCGTGGAATAAATGGCCCTTGTCACCACGCTGACATTGCACTAAAGCCCACCCATCAATCCACAGGCGGGGTTCGCGGGCTTTCGGGGGAGACATCCCCGAGGCTCCACCGGTTGGGCCGAACGGCTCTTCTCCCCGCTGAGGTTCAAACCGGAAAGGAAATAATGATGGCTCTTCCAGAGTTCACTTTACGCCAGTTGCTTGAGGCCGGCGTACACTACGGTCACCAAACACATCGCTGGAATCCGCGCATGGATCAGTACATCTATGGCGCCAAGAACGGCATCCACATCATGGATCTGACGCAAACGGTGCCTTTGCTTGACGCAGCACTGAACGCGGCGCGCGAGACCACGGCGAAAGGCGGGCGCATTCTGTTTGTCGCCACCAAGCGGCAGGCGCAAAAAGCCATCGCTGACGCGGCAGAACGCTGCGCGCAGTACTACATGAACCACCGTTGGCTGGGTGGTACGCTGACCAACTGGCAGACCGTGTCAAAATCGATCGCCCGTCTGAAAACCTACGACGAGCAACTTGAAACCGGTGCCGAGGGCATGACCAAAAAAGAGCGCCTTGGCATCGAGCGCCAGCAGGGCAAACTGCAGGCGTCCTTGGGCGGCATCCGTGAAATGGGTGGTGTGCCCGATCTGATCGTCGTCATCGATACAAACCGGGAGTCGCTGGCCATTGCGGAGGCCAACAAACTGGGTATTCCCGTGATTGCTGTGGTGGATTCAAATTGCGCCCCCGAAGGCATCGATTTTCCGATTCCCGGTAACGACGATGCGGCGCGCGCGATTGCGCTTTATTGCGACCTGATTGCACGCGCGGCGCTGGACGGCATGACCGCACAAATGGGGGCATCGGGCATTGACCTTGGGGCGCTGGATGAAGCGCCCGCAGAGGAGGCCGTTGAAGAGGTGGTCGCAAAAGACGAAGCGGCCGAGCCGGTCGAAGACGTCAAAGTGGAAGTGAAAGTCAAGGCCAAACCAAAAGCCAAGGCCAAGGCCAAGGCAAAAGTTCCGTCAGCGGCAAAAACCAAAGCCGCCGAAGCAAAAGAAGCTGACGACGCCACAGGCGAAACCGAAACGCCTGCACAAGCCTAGGCTTGTGTTTTTGAGATGAATTAAGGAGAACCCGGATGGCTGTCACAGCACAAATGGTGAAAGAATTGCGCGATATATCGGGCGCCGGCATGATGGACGCCAAACGTGCGCTTGTGGAGACCGATGGCGATATGGAAATCGCAATCGATTGGTTGCGCACAAAAGGTCTGGCCAAGGCCGCCAAGAAATCGGGACGTATCGCTGCAGAAGGTCTGGTTGGCGTCGCGTCCGACGGCAAAACCGGAGTCGTTGTCGAGATCAATTCTGAAACCGATTTCGTTGGCAAGAATGCCGATTTTCAGGCGATGGTTGCCGGAATCACCAAAACGGCGATGGGCGCAACCGATCTGGACGCCCTTTTGGCGGCAGATATGGAGGGCGCTACAGTCGCGGATGTGGTGACCAGCAAAATCGCCACCATTGGTGAAAATCTGAACCTGCGCCGCATGCTGCGCCTGGAGGGAACTTCGGTGGCGTCATACGTGCATAACGCGGCCGCGCCCGGGATGGGAAAAATTGGCGTTCTTGTCGCGCTAAGTGGCAACGGTGACGACGCTGACATCGGCGGTCAAATCGCCATGCATGTGGCGGCGGCCAATCCGGCGGCACTATCCGAGGCCGATATGGACCCCGCTGCGATCGAGCGTGAACGTCAGGTTCTGACCGAACAGGCCCGTGAAAGCGGCAAACCCGAAAATATCATCGAGAATATGATCAAGGGCCGCATGAAAAAATATTTCGAGGAAGTCACGCTGTTAAATCAGAAATTCGTGATTGATCCGGACATCACCGTGGCACAGGCCGCGCAGAACGCGGGTGTCGAAATACAGGGTTTTGCCCGTTTTGAAGTGGGCGAGGGGATCGACAAAAAGACCGAAGATTTCGCCGCCGAAGTGGCCAAGACCATTGGCGGCTAAACGGCGAACAGCCCGCCACGGGCGCGGTCATCGCAATCAATAGAAAAAGCGGTGCGGGTTGAACCCGGCACCGCTTTTCGTCTTGACGCTGCGCCAAAGAGGGAACCTCGAGGCAGTGTTATGACTGGTCGACTGAAAGACCTATACAAACAACCGACCAAATGAATCGAAAATCTCCCGATTCTCGCGAAACTTTTTTTCCGAAAAAGCCGGAAATTTGAGCCCCGCTTTGCTCCCAGGCATCTATTGCCACCACTCATGGAACACCTGCATATTCGCCCAATGGCATAATTCCTAACAGTAAGGAAATCCTTACTTTTGGTGTATTTGGCAGGTTTTGGGGGTAAGGAAATCATTACCTTTGCATGATTTTTACACGCCATGCGTGCGACGCTTGCCGTCAATTAATCCTTTGGCCTTCAAACAGAAAAAACTGATTCTGAATCGACGCCTTGACCACCGCCTGCGCCGTGGTCTCGACATTAAGGTTTTCGCGCGCAAGACGCAGGTGTTTTTCAATCGTCGCGGTATTCAGATCCAGAATGACCGCGATGTCCTGCATGGTTTTGCCGTCGGCGACCCATTGCAATACTTCGCGTTGCCGGTTGGTCAACGTCTGGCGCATTCCGGTGTAGGGCAGGTTAGTGATTTTCAGGTTCATCAGATAGTTCAACATCAGAATTTCGGCACCATCTTTTGCCCACAGTATATCGACGTCTCTTTGGGTGAGACCGGCGCGCGCGCACAACCCGATACCGCCTTTGCTGCGATGTGATGAATCCGGAAAAGCGATTGAATAACCCGCGTTCACCCCCATTTTTTCGTTGATGTCCATGACTTCGACTTCGCGTTCTGTCAGACTTCCAGATTCCTGACGGTCTCTGGCCCACTGCCAGCTGCAGGCCCCGGTATTATGCGCCGCCCACACAGCCATCGGCGCAACCAGATACAGTTCGCGACCAAAGAAAATGTCCATGTAAGCCTTGTCGTGGTTGGTCAGCACCAGCGCGTCGGAAACGTCACCGAATTCACCGTGGGTACGAAATCGGGTAGAGCCGTAAATCATGCGGTCAAACCCAAATTCACGCATTCTGGCGACGTGCATTTTCCACACATCTTCGATTGACGTGCTGGAAATCAGGGTGTTGACGTGCTCGATCAGTTCAGCGCGTTCGACCATCCCTTATGTGTCCAGATGCCGAAGCATCGCGTCCAGCGCCAGCTCATAGCCAAAAGAACCAAAACCTGATATCTGGCCGATTGCCACTTTGGCCACAAACGAATTACGCCGAAAAGCCTCGCGGGCGTGGATGTTGGACAGGTGCAATTCAATCACCGGCACATCAACCGAGGCAATCGCATCCATCAGCGCCAGCGACGTATGCGTATAAGCGCCCGCGTTCAAAACGATACCTGCGTGCACGCCCGCGGCGTCTTGCACGGCGTCCACCAGTTCACCTTCGCGATTTGACTGCAGAAATGTCAGTTTAACGTCTTGGGCTTCGAAACGCTTGCGACACGCTTTTTCGATATCAGAAAGCGTTGTTCTGCCGTAGATTTCCGGCTGGCGTTGACCCAGCAAATTAAGGTTGGGTCCATTCAGGACCAGTAGTGATTGCATACGATGGGTTCCCTTGCACGCTTAACCCAAGGTAAGGCTATTTAGCAGAATTTGTCGATAAGTAATCGCTGTGGGAAAGCCAGTTGTGTCCTGTTGCACACAAATGGTTTTCACCGCAATATCCCTACGATCATAACAGGTGGAGCGATCCGGGTGCATAATTCGACAACGGGTGGACGGCTTTTGGTTTCCTGCCTGATCAATCAGCGTGTGTCGCACGCATTCGGCGTGCCCGGTGAAAGTTATCTGGAGGTTTTGGACGCGCTATACGATGTACAGGACCAAATAAAACTGACGATTGCGCGCCAGGAAGGCGGGGCCGCTTTTATGGCCGAAGCTTACGGAAAGCTGACCGGACAGCCCGGTATCTGCTTTGTCACGCGCGGCCCGGGGGCCACGAACGCTTCGATCGGCGTACATACAGCGATGCAGAATTCCTCGCCGATGATCCTGTTTGTGGGACAGATCGGTCGCGATATGCGCGACCGCGAAGCCTTTCAGGAAATTGATTTCCGGGCATTTTTTGGGTCGGTGGCCAAATGGGTGACCGAGATTGATCAGGTCGATCGCATTCCCGAGACCGTGGCGCGGGCTTTTTCGGTGGCGCTTTCGGGTCGACCGGGTCCGGTGGTGGTGTCCTTGCCCGAAGACATGCTGCGCGAGAAGACTGGCGCCATTGCTGCACCTGCTGTGAAAATATCCGAACCGGCAGCAAATGACGGCGACCTGAACGCCGCATGCCATCTGTTGCGGCGCGCCAACAAACCGTTATTGATCGTCGGTGGCGGAGGGTGGAGCGACACGGGCCGACGCGATCTTCAGCGTTTCGTCGATGCCAGTGGTATTCCCGTCGCAGTGGCGTTTCGCAGTCAGGACCTGATCGATCATCGCAAGGACAGTTACGTCGGCGACGCGGGCGTTGGCATGTCGGGTTATCTGCGGGATGTCATCGCCGGGGCCGATACCGTTTTTGCCCTGAATATCCGCCTTGGCGAAAGTACGACAGACGGCTGGAGCCTGCTGACACCACCACGCGCCCGGCAAAAGCTGATCCACAGCCATGGTTCGGATCGCGAGCTGGGCAAGATAATTCAACCCGAAATGGCGCTGCATGCGGGCCCCAATCAGCTGTGCAAGTCACTGGCAACGCAGGTGTGGAACACCGACTGGAAAAATTGGCGGCACAAGGCGCGACAGGCGTTTCTGGCTATGCAGGGATCGGCTGCACAAGAGGGTGCGCTTGACATGCGCGCGGCCTGTGCGTGGATGCGCGACAATCTGGACGACGACGTCATTGTCACGAACGGCGCCGGAAATTTCTCGGTCTGGCCGTCCAAGTTTTTGATGTTTCACACTAAAATGCGATTGCTTGCACCGCAATCCGGGGCCATGGGTGCGGGCGTTCCCGCCGCAGTCGCAGCTGCCGTGCGCTATCCCGGACGGCAGATCGTTTGTTTTGCCGGTGATGGCGATTTTCAAATGACGATGAACGAACTCGGTACTGTGGCGCAGCTTGGGCTTAAGGTGATTATTCTGATAATAAACAATGGTATGTTTGGCACAATTCGGGCACATCAGGAAAATGCGTATCCCGCCCGCGTTATTGCAACCGATCTAGTAAATCCCGATTTTGTGGCGCTGGCGCGTTCATTTGGCCTGTTCGGTCGGCGCGTTGACACAACGAAAGAATTTGCTCCGGCTTTTCAGGGTGCCGTTAATTCCGGAACCGGGGCGGTGATTGATCTTCGGGTCAACCCAGCTAATTTAACCGCGTTTCGTAACCTACCATAAATAAACGGAATTTATTACACAATAGCGCCCGATAATCCCTGATAAAATTAACATAATCTATATTATGCGCCTGATATTGCAGACCAAATTCCAAATTTTGGCTGATGGCGCTTGTTCCCTCCCAGGGTATTTTGAGGCGCTTCAAATCACACAAATGCGTGAAAATACGACCAGACTCGTGATATTTGGCAAAAATTTTACGTTTTTTGTTTACATCGTCGCACTCCGGAAACTAGGTTAAACGAACGAGTTTCTCGTCTAAGGTTAGCGCTTTGCGCTAGGGTCAACCAAATTAGCATGGACACTCAGGCGTAAGTGGTTGTTGTTATTGTGTTTCTGAGGTCCACGCTGTATAAACGCAGGGGCAGATATAATGCTAATTCCATTCGCAACACCGCGTGCGGCGAACGCAGGCGATGTAGAAGTACCAAAACTATTTCAGAACGGACAGGTAAATTGTCACGGGACAGAGTGTTGCCCGACGGGTCGTAATCCGATTTTCGTTGGTGCAGATTCCGTTGAATTCCATAGCCTCCAGTCGATGGGGTACAGTTTCGATGCCCCGCCGCAACGCATGTCATACAGCGAGTTCAGCAACCAGCGCGTTGCGTTTTGCGCACGCGTACAACTTGTGCTGTCGCCGCTTGTTTGCAGGGGTTTTGACGCCGTCGATTTAGTACAATTGCTAACCGAACGTGAATTCAAAGGCACGTATTGCGCTTTGTTTCGCGATGTGGCCGATCCGCAGTTAGTACAGCGGGAGGTCAGAAAAGTCGCGCCCGCAATTCGTTTCGAGCTGCGCAGCCTGTTTGGTCAGCATACCCCGTTTCGCGCCAGCGCCTGAGCTTCTGTGGGGTTTGCACCGTTCAATAATTTTGGCGCACCCGGCAGGATTCGAACCTGCGGCCTCTGCCTTCGGAGGGCAGCGCTCTATCCAGCTGAGCTACGGGTGCATGAACCCTGCTATAGGTGAACCGCCTGCGTGGCGCAATTGCCAATAACTGCGCCCTACCCCCGTGTTAGTCGCGCCCACCAATCACGCGGTTTCACAGGTTTATCGCGTCCGCGACGTTGATCCCACGCCCTTGCCACGACCCGCGCGCGTCCGGTAGCCAACCAGCGCCACAGCCTGTCGCGCCAACCGGTGTTGCGCCGGTTAAACGGGCAGACCCGCATGCAAATCGCACAATCGGTTTTCAACTTGGCCCAATAACCGAAACATTTCTCGCAATTGGCCGACCATTTGGTGACGCCTTTGATTGTCGAACGGCTGTCACGCCCCGTTTGCGGCGCTCCCATGGGTAGCGCCTTGGGGGGGCAGGCAACAGCGCATTTGGTGCAGGTCCGGCAATAGTCTTTTAACCCCATTTTCCGTGGCTGATCCACGACCAGCGGCAGGCTGGTAAAAATCTTGGAAAACCGAACACGCGGACCAAATTCGGGTGTCAGCACCATCTGGTTGCGCCCGTATTCCCCCAATCCCGCCTTGATCGCGTAAGGGATGACCAGTGCCGTGTCATTCATGCTGGCCACGGCCTCATAGCCGAGGGCGCGAATATAGCCCGACAGCTGGATGCAAATTGCGGTTTCGTGCGAATATTCCAGCCCCGTCGAGGCTCCGGCCAGTGCCGACGGATAGGTTGCGACCAGATCGTAGTCCATCGCGTGCCCCATGACGATCACATGTGTTACGCTTTCGGGCAGCGTATTGTCGGCTTCGGACATGTCGCGGTTGTCAACGCGGCTGCTATAATGCCAGCGGCTGTCGATCTTGGTAATCCCCACAAGGTCAGCGCCAAAGAGACGCGCCAGACGCTTGATCTCGGCTGTCTGGGCGGCCACATCGTCGACGGGTGCTTTGGCTTTGGCCAGCGCCGTATCGGGACGGATCGGCGCGCCGAACCCTTCGCGCGCACCCTCATGTGCCGCGCGGCCGGAAATGATGTCAGACACCGCCCACGCAGCATTGCGCAGGGCAAAGTCTTTTTGTGAAAATCCCTGCCCGCGCCGGGGAACGGCCCCTGCCCTGTAACTGGCAAAAAAAGCATCGCTGTCTTCTGAGCGCACGGCGGGATCCCACTGGGCACGGCTGAAAATATCGTCGCGCTGGGTGAACGGCACAAAATCGTCGCCGATTTCAAACCCCAATGCTGCGTCGCTTTCGGCAAATTCATCACGCCACGCTGCCCGTTGCGCTTCGCTTATTGGGTGATTTCCGGGCCAGGTCACGCGACTATGGGTCCAGCTCGGTATCCCAGTAAAGGAAATCGAGCCAGCTGTCGTGCAGGTAATTTGGCGGGAATTTTCGGCCCCGGTTGCGCAGCGATTCCCCGCTGGGCCGCACGGGTTGCCTGCGCAGTTTCATATGTGCGCGTGCAAGTGATCGTGCGCCTTTGTGCAGGTTGCACCTACTGCACGCCGCGACCACGTTTTCCCACGTCGTGCGCCCGCCGCGCGCCCGTGGCACCACATGATCGAACGTCAGATCGCTGTGTGCGCCGCAATACTGGCAGGTAAATTCGTCCCGCAAAAACAGATTAAAGCGCGTAAAGGCAGTGGATTTGACCGGCTTGACGAAATCTTTCAGCACCACCACCGAGGGGATGTTGATCGTGACCGAAGGCGAATGTACGACCTCGTCGTACACCGCAACAATATCAACCCGATCCAGATAAGCGGCTTTGATCGCGTCCTGCCAGCTCCACAACGATAGCGGCAGGTAGGACAGTGGCCGGTAATCAGCGTTCAGAACCAGAGCCGGGTGCTGGCTGCGCCCCGCCTGTTGGCGTACAAATTGCGTCGAGAAATTGCCGTCTGTCATGGCGTTGATTTGCGCCCTTTTCACGCGTTTCACGCCCCGTTTCGATCGTAAACCAAACCGAAGCTCTGCCAAAACTATATATGGGTGTGCTGTCGAGGCAACCCTCTATATGCGCAAGTGTCCGCCCCTCAGCCGGGCAGAACGTCGGTGATAAACTGCAAGGCCATGCTCAGCCCGTCGGGCGCAATCCCGTGGCCCGTGCCCGGGGATGTATGCGTGCGCACCGTGACGCCGGCGGCGGCCAGCGCCTCGGTGGCCTCCTGCATCGACGCGTGGGGCACCATCGGATCCTGATCGCCGTGAACCAGCAGCACCGGCGGTTTGCTTTGGGCCGATTTCAGCGCCCCGGGATCGAGCAGCCGCCCCGAAAATCCGACAATGCCGGCAAACGCGATGTCGCGCGCGGGGCCCAGTTCCAGCGACATCATGGTGCCCTGGGAAAAGCCGAACAGGATGGTTTGGGCAGGGGTGACGCCCTCTTTGTCGATCATCTTATCCAGCCAGATGTTCAACGCGTCGACCGAAACCCGCATAGAGTCTCTGGCCATCTCCTCGCTCGAGCCATCGAGCCACGGAATCGGAAACCACTGAAACCCCATAGGATTGCCGGTGCAGGGCTCCGGAGCGTCGGGCGCAAGAAACACCGTGTCCGGCAAATGTTCCCCTAACGGATCAGCCAGCCCCAATAAATCCGCTCCGTTGGCGCCGTAGCCGTGTAAAAACACCACAAGGTTTTTGGTATTGCCCGATTTTGCAGCGCGGCGGCCATATTCAAGTGCGCCCATGTCAGCGTATCCCTTCGCGTTGTTTGGCAACGCGGTAATAGTCCCAGAGCAGACGCGCCGCAACCGCCTGCCACGGCGACCACGCCAGCGCCATGGCGCGCATTTCTTTTTCGCCTGGCCGAGAGTCAAGGTCAAACAACATCCGCGCGCTTTCCTGCAACGCCAGGTCGCCCGGGGCAAAAACATCGGCACGCCCCAGTGAAAACATCGCGTAAATTTCCGCCGTCCAATTGCCGATGCCGACCACCTGAATCAATGCAGCGATCACATCGCCGTCGGGCATGAATTCAAGCGCGCGGTAGTTGATGCCACTCTGCGCCAGCGATTTGGCGTAACGCACTTTCTGGCCCGACAGCCCACAGGCCCGCAACGCGTCATCGCTGGCCGCCGACACTTTGCGCGGTCCGGTCAGGCGCGCGGATTTCAGGCGCTTCCAGATCGCGTCAGCCGCCGCCACAGAAATTTGTTGCGAAACGATGGCGCTGAGCAGGGCCTCGAACCCGCCCTTGCGGCGGCGCAGCGGCAGTGCTCCGGTAAACTGCAACGCATGGGCAAACCGTGGCTCAATTCGCGCCAAAAAAGCGGCACCCTCGGCGACGTCGTCGCTGTCCTTGATCGTGCGACTGGTTATTTGCGCAGGGATTTCGCCCATAATATTGCCTCGTTTGCGGTGGCGACCTGTGTGCAATCGGGTTGCGGCGGTCGGTTGATCAGGATGACCGGCAGGTCAAGGTGACGGGCCGCATCAAGCTTGCTGCGACTGGCCGCGCCGCCGGAATTCTTGACCACAAGCCAGTCGATTCCAAGTTGGGCAAACAGGTTTTTTTCTGCGCCAACAGAAAACGGCGGACGCCCCTGCAGGAAATAACCATTGGCAAATGGAAACGGTTTGGCTGGCGGATCAATGACGCGGCAAATCAGCTCACAGCCCTGCAAACCCGTGAAACGGTCGAGCGTCTGACGCCCGGTAGCCAGAAACACGACAGCGCCATTTGGTATCATCGTGCCAATTTCCGTTTCTTCGTTCACGTGACACCATTTGTCGCCCGGACCCGCTGTCCACGCCGGACGCATCACCTGAATATGATTGACGCCCAATTTTGCGCAGACGTCCGCTGCCGTTTGGGACATGCGTGCGGCAAAAGGGTGCGTCGCATCGATGACGGCGTCAATTTTGTGGTCGTGCATATACCGGGTAAATCCGCCGGTGCCGCCAAAGCCGCCAATGCGGGTGGTGCACCCCAATGTATCGGGGTCGCGGGTGGCACCTGCCAGCGAGGCAACGACGTTGAGCCGGCGTTCGATGACCAGCGCTTTGGCAATTGCCCGCGCTTCGGACGTGCCGGCCAGCAACAGAATGTTCATGCGTCAATGCCCCTGGCGACGATTATTCCCGCCCGGTCAACGATCATCGTATCGACGTCAATTCCAGCGTCGCCCAAAAAATCCGCCACCACAAGGCGTGCTTTATTGGCCACCAGTTCGGCCAGCTTTGGCCCTGCCCGCCCGTAGGCTTCCAGCGCCGTATTGGCGTCAGCAACGTCCGGCAAGTCCGCTGCGCGTGCCAAACTGTTAAGCTGCGCAAAATCAACGGTCGAGCGCTTTGAGTGCAAATCCATCGCGCCTTGCGCCAGTTTGGACATCTTGCCAATTCCGCCCGCAATTGTGACGCGCGCCACCGGGTGGCGGCGCAGGTATTTCAGCATCCCACCGGCAAAATCACCCATGTCGAGCATGGCGAAATCCGGCAGGTCAAAATGCGCCTGTACGGCTTTTTCGCTGGTATTGCCGGTGCATCCCGCGACATGCGGTGCGCCTTCGGCGCGGGCCACATCTATGCCACGGTGAATCGACGCAATCCACGCCGCGCACGAGAACGGGCGCACGATGCCGGTGGTGCCAAGGATGGACAGGCCGCCCTTGATCCCCAGGCGACCATTCCATGTCTTTTCGGCGATGCGCGCGCCGCCGGGGATCGAGACCGTGATCGTCACGTCGGCCGCCATGCCCTGTTGCGTGGCGATTTCTGCGACAACCGCCTGCATCATGGCGCGTGGCGCGGGGTTGATGGCGGGTTCTCCCACGGCAATCGGCAAGCCCGGTCTTGTGACCGTGCCAACGCCGTCGCCGGCTTTGAAAACGACACCGCCCGGCGACGCCGAAACGCGCACAACGATCAGCGCACCGTGGGTGGCGTCGGGGTCGTCACCTGCGTCTTTGACGATACCGCATTCCGCCCACCCATCACCGCGGCGCCGGTGCGCCAGCGCAAAGTCCGGTGTTTCACCCTTTGGCAGCGTGATCGATACCCTGGTGGTTTCTGTGCCCTGCCAAAGCCACAGCAGTGCCGCTTTGGTGGCGGCAGTTGCGCAAGCGCCCGTGGTCCAGCCACGACGCAATTCTTTGTCAGGTATGCGGTTCATTTGACGCGACTATAGGGGCGCGCATCCGCTTCGCCAATCGGCTTTCTACGAATGGCGGAAACGCTTTTCGCCCGCGTGATCACCTGTCATAACAGGTCCATGAACAACAGTGGATTGATCATTTCGGCACCGGCCTCGGGCAGCGGCAAAACCATGCTGACGCTTGGGCTTTTGCGGGCCTTGCGCAACAGGGGACTCAATGTCCGTGCAGCCAAATCGGGTCCCGACTATATTGACCCCCGATTTCACGAAGCTGCCTGCGGTCGGGCGTGCGTCAATCTGGACGCCTGGGCCATGGAGCCTGCGCGGATAAAATCGCTGGCGCAGGGCGATGGTCTGCTGATCGTCGAGGGGGCCATGGGGCTGTTTGACGGTGCGCCACCGCAGGGGCGCGGTGCCACCGCCGATCTGGCGCGCATTCTTGATTTGCCGGTGCTGCTGGTGGTCGACGCCGCCCGTCAGGCGCAATCGGTGGCGGCGCTGGTCAGCGGATTCGCCCGGCACGACAAAGCCGTCACAATTGCGGGCGTCATTCTGAACAATGTCGGCTCGCAGCGTCACGAAACAATGCTGCGCAAAGCGCTGAAACCCAGCCGCATTCCGGTCTTGGGTGCGGTCATGCGGCATACCGGGCTGGAACTGCCCAGCCGCCACCTTGGCTTGAGACAGGCGCAGGAACACCCGGAATTGCAGGACTTTATTAGACGCGCCGCTGAAATCATTGAAGCCGCCGTCGACGTGGCAGCGGTGAAGGACATGGCCACAAACATCGCGACCGTTAAAAACCGTGACGCTATGCTTCCCCCCGCACAGACCATAGCGGTTGCGCAAGACCGCGCCTTTGCCTTTGCCTACCCGCATCTCTTGTCCGACTGGCGTGCGCAGGGGGCGCACATCAGCTTTTTCTCACCCCTAAACGATGAAGCGCCCGAGCGCAGCGAAATGATATTTCTGCCCGGCGGTTATCCTGAATTATACGCCGGCAAACTGGCGGCAGCGCGCAACTTCACGTCGTCGCTGCGGGACTGCGCCAAAGACACGATTATATATGGTGAATGCGGTGGTTACATGGTGCTGGGACACGGGATGATAGACGCCACCGGCGCGCGTCACGCCATGGTCGGGTTGCTGGGACTAGAAAGCAGCTTTGAGACCCGCAAGCTGCATCTGGGTTACCGCCACTTGCACGCAGATTCCGGACCCGTGACCGGACATTATCGGGGCCATGAATTCCACTACGCCACCACGGTAAAAGCGACAGGTGATCCGCTGTTCACCGCCGAAGACGCCGAGGGCATCCCCCTGCGCCCGATGGGTCTTTTGGCGGGACGCGTCTGCGGATCATTTGCACATATCATTGAAGTCCACGATTAGCGCTTGCACGTGCCTTTGATCTGGCATTAGGTCTGCAATTATGACCCAAATATCCGACGTCACACCACAGGCCAGACGCAACGTGATCGTTCTGGTGATCGCGCAGGCGACGCTTGGTGCGCAACTGCCGATGATATTCGTTCTGGGCGGACTGGCAGGGCAACAACTGGCGACGAACCATTGCTGGGCCACGCTGCCGATTTCGATGATCGTGTTTGGCTCGATGAGCACAGCGCCATGGATGTCGCGCGTCATGCAGCGTTTCGGACGTAAAACGGGATTTTTCGTCGGGACTACCGGTGGCACAATTGGCGCGGCGATTGCCGCTTACGCCATTGCGCACGAGTCTTTTACGCTTTTTCTTCTGGGGTCGTACTGCACCGGAATTTATATGTCAGCGCACGGGTTTTATCGTTTTGCCGCTATCGATACCGCGTCAGAAAGCTTTCGCCCCAAGGCCATGTCATACGTGATGGCCGGAGGACTTGGCGCTGCCGTTATCGGCCCGCAGCTATCGAAAATAACCTCTGGTGCGGCCGATATTCCGTTTCTGGGCACCTATCTGGCCGTAATCGCGATCAACGTCGTAGGGTCGCTGTTATTTGTGTTTCTCGATATTCCGGTGCCCAAGCCGAGCACCGTGGCAAAAGCCACGGGCCGCAGCCTTGGCCAGTTGCTGCGCACGCCGCGCATCGCTGTTGCGATCATCTGTGCGCTGGTCGGCTATTCGCTGATGAACCTGATCATGACGTCGACACCGCTGGCCGTGACTGGTGTGGGGTTTCACCAGAACCACGCTGCCGATGTGGTGATGGTGCATGTGCTGGCAATGTATGTGCCATCCTTTTTTACCGGCCACCTGATCGTTCGTTACGGTGTGGAAAAAATAGTCGGCATCGGATTGGCGATTTTGGCGGGAGCCGGAATCGTGGGGCTGGCGGGTGTCCATCTGATGAATTTTTATGTGGCGCTGGCACTGCTGGGCATCGGGTGGAATTTCGCCTTTATCGGTGCGACCAGCCTGCTGGCGAGCGCGCACTCCGTGGCCGAGCGCGGCACCATCCAGGGCGTCAACGACATGATCGTTTTTGGCTTTGTCACGTTGGCGTCACTAACGTCGGGTCTATTGATGAACTGCTCGGGCAGCTCGGTGCACGACGGTTGGAACGCCGTCAACTATGCCATGGTGCCGTTTCTGATTTTGGCAGCTTTGTCATTGGTTTGGCTCATTCGCAACGGGCGCAGCACACCCACGACGGCCTAATCGGCTGAATTAAATTCGCCTATAAATGCGCTGATTGCCTGCTCGGTTTGTTGCGCATTAACGATATCAAGATGGCCCACGTCTTTGACCAAAACATAACGCCCCTTGGCGTTGACCTCGGACATCAGAGGCGCGTAAGCGGTGGCGACGAAGGCCTCGTCTTTATCACCGACAATCAACAGGAATTTGGGCAGGGCAGCGACGTCGCGCAAATAGTCGTCGCGCGGTGCAAACGCACGGTTGAAACGGTAGCTGTAGGCGGTCGTCGCTGTTGCACCCAATGGTCCGTCAAGCACGGTTTGGGGAAAATTGAACTGTATGACGATTTTGTGGTTCAACCATTTGACATTCACATTGTTCAACAGGGTCAGCCCGATAATGCGCCGCGTCAACACGTGTGCCCAGCCCCCGGAATTGGGCCGCGTCGTCGGAGCATTATATTTCAGAAACGGCGCCATCAGGACCGCCCCGTCGATCATGGTGCCGTGGCGACCACCGGCAAACCGTACCACCAGACCGCCCCCCGAAGAATGGCCCGCCAGTATCACTTTTTGCCCGTCGCGCCGGTGCAGCGCGATTAAATCGGCAATATCGTCTTCAAGCTGATCAAAATAATCCAGATCACCGCGTTTTTTGGGGTTAACACCGTGCCCCCGCAGATCGGGCACCACCACATCGGCAACGGCGCGCAATTTTGGTGCCAATGCGTCAAATTGCATACCATGCCAGCCTGATCCGTGGATCAGGATCAGCAACGGCCGCGCGCTATTCGTGCCTGGATAAATACGCCTTTCCAGCATGGCGCCGTCGCGGGCATTGAACATTTGGGTGGCGGGTCCGGACGCGGCGGTACGTGTAATATTAGAGAAATCAAGCCCACCCCCGCCCGATAATTCAACCGGCGACTGTGTATATATCAAAGTCAGGGCAATCCCGAAATAGATCGCCAGTGACACTGCTACGGCATTCAATAGTTTTTTGGCAATTTTCATACCGGTACTTTCTGTTTATCGCGTACCAGCTTCCAGACAATGGCGTCGAGCAGTGCCTCAAAGCTTGCGTCAACGATATTGGCGGACACGCCCACCGTGGACCAGCGCCGCCCCTGCCCGTCCTCGCTGTCAATGATGACGCGTGTCACCGCACCGGTACCCCCAGAGGTGATGCGGACGCGAAAATCCACCAGATGCATATCGTCGATACACATCTGATAGGGCCCCAGATCTTTGGCCAGGGCTTTGGCCAGCGCGTTGACCGGGCCACTGTCCTTGCCGTGTTCATCCAGACTGTCAGACACCGATAAAACCTTTTTGCCGCCGATTTTCGCCGCGACAACGGCCTCGGATAACGTCACTTCGGTGTTTTGCTTGTTGCGGCGGCGCTCCACCGTCACGCGGTAGCGTTTGACTTCAAAAAACGTGGGCAGAACGCCCAGCGCGCGCCGCGCTACCAGTTCAAAACTGGCCTGCGCGCCATCGTATGCATAGCCTCGGTCTTCGCGTCGCTTGATCTCGTCCAGAATGGTGGAAAGCCTTCCGTCGCCTTTATCCACCGTCAGCCCTGCGTCTGACAGCCGCTGGCGCAAGTTGCTTAGCCCCGCCTGATTGGACATGGGGATCACGCGGACATTGCCGACCCGCGCGGGGTCGATATGTTCGTAAGTCGCGGGGTCTTTGAGAATGGCGCTGGCGTGCAGCCCGGCCTTGTGGGCAAACGCCGAGGCCCCCACGTAGGGCGACACCTTGCGCGGCACGCGGTTGAGGATATCATCCAACATCCGGCTGAGCTTGGTCAGGCTTTGCAGGCCGCTGGCGCTGACACCGCAGTCAAAGCGCGATGCGTACGGTTCTTTTAGCAACAATGTCGGAATGATGCTGATCAGATTGGCGTTGCCGCAACGTTCACCCAGTCCATTGAGCGTACCCTGAATCTGCCGCACGCCGGCGCGCACCGCCGCGAAGGTATTGGCGACCGCGTGACCGGTGTCGTCGTGGGTGTGGATGCCAAGGTTTTCGCCGGGTATGCCGCTTTTGATCACGGCTTCGGTGATGGCACGCACCTCATCGGGCAGGCTGCCGCCGTTGGTGTCGCACAGAACCACCCATCGCGCACCGGCGTCGCGCGCCACGTGCAGGCATTTCAGTGCGTAATCAGCGTTGGCTTTGTAGCCGTCGAAAAAATGCTCGGCATCAAAGATGGCCTCGCGGCCCTGCGCCACCAGATGCGCGATTGATTGTTGAATGTTTTCAAGGTTTTCCGGCAGTGTGATGCCAAGCGCGGTTTTGACGTGGAAATCATGGGTTTTGCCCACCAGACAGACGGCAGGCGTGCCCGCATTTAATACACCGGCCAGCACGTCATCATTGGCGGCAGAGCGGCCTGCGCGTTTGGTCATGCCAAAAGCCGTGAAGGTGGCGGTTTTCAACCTTGGCGCTGCTGCAAAGAAATCACTGTCCGTCGGATTGGCACCGGGCCAGCCGCCTTCGATGTAATCGACACCAAGGGTGTCGAGCGCCTGTGCGATGCGGGCTTTGTCCTTAGCGGTAAAATCCACGCCCTGCGTTTGCTGGCCGTCGCGCAGCGTGGTGTCGAACAGGGAGATTTTTTCAATGGCCATGCGCGGACCCCTGCCCCAAATACCCGCCCGGGCATCGCGTCTGGACAGCACACTCACCTGTCAGGTGCGGATTGCAGGTACTCCACGAAAGACCAGACAGCGCAATATCGCTGGTTTGGAATGAGTATTTGGGCAAAGCTGAAGATGTCATTTGAGGGCTTTGAGTTTGTCAAAGTCGCAATTTTTGCGATCAATAACCTGGGGTCCGTCACCGGTTGCCGTCAGATCGGCACCGGCTTTGGCGACTTTGGCTTTGAATGCATCAGCGCCGTTATAATCGCCGTTATTGCGAAACTCCTGCCATTTGTCTGCAATATCGGCAAGCAGGTTTGTTTGGTCCATCGTTTTTGGCGGCTCAGTCCCAACCAGCGTTAAGTCAGCCTGGTCGCTCAGCAAACCGAGAAAATTTGCCGAGGCTTTCAGCAACGCGGCGTGCCCTTGTTTCTCCAATTTATGCATCTCAGCGATCGCGCCAGCCGTATTCATATCGTCGGCAAGCGCTTTGACCACCAAATCAGAAGGCATATTTGCAGCGCCAACGCGGCCAGCCATTTTCCGCCATTTCCGTAGCGTCGCCTCCGCCTCCCGCACTTTTTTTTCCGTCCAGTCCATCGGCTTGCGATAATGCGTGCTGAGAAACACGAACCGGATCACTTCACCCGGTACGCCCTGATCCAGCAACTGGCGCACGCTAAAGAAATTGCCAAGGCTTTTGGACATCTTCCTGCCCTCCACC
>CAZPQL010000010.1:0-52654 GCA_964588725.1 uncultured Rhodobacterales bacterium | reverse complement strand
GGCCTGTCCGCCAAAGCCGCCTACGCGCAGGCAGCGGAGCGCGTCATGGACGCCGTGCGCGATCTGGACCGGCAGGCCCCCAACGAGACCCGCAATCTGGGTGAACGCGCCGAAGTCGGTGAACCCGTGTCCAATATCAGCAAACCGGCCTATCTGGACATGGTCAGAAAAGCCAAAGACTATATAACCGCCGGAGACATCTTTCAGGTCGTTCCGTCTCAGCGCTGGGCACAGGATTTCAAACTGCCGCCATTTGCGCTTTATCGCGCGCTGCGCCGCACCAATCCGTCGCCCTATATGTTCTATTTCAACTTTGGCGATTTTCAGGTTGTGGGCGCAAGCCCCGAAATTCTGGTGCGCACCAAGGACCGCGAGGTCACGATCCGCCCGATCGCAGGGACGCGCCCGCGCGGCGCCACCCCGGCCGAGGACGACGCTTACGAGGCCGATCTGTTGGCCGACCCAAAGGAAATGGCCGAACACCTTATGTTGCTCGATCTGGGGCGCAACGATGTGGGACGCGTGGCCAAAATCGGCTCGGTGACACCGACAGAACAATTCATCATCGAACGCTATTCACACGTCATGCACATCGTATCCAACGTCACCGGTGAACTGTCCGACGATCACGACAGCCTGTCGGCGCTTTTGGCCGGTTTGCCCGCAGGCACCGTTTCGGGCGCGCCAAAGGTGCGCGCCATGCAGATCATAGACGAACTGGAATGCGAAAAGCGCGGCGTTTACGGCGGTGGCGTCGGTTATTTCAGCGCCGGCGGCGACATGGACATCTGCATCGCTCTGCGTACAGCGGTGATCAAGAATGACACGCTTTATATTCAGGCTGGCGGCGGCGTGGTGTTTGACAGCGACCCGGACGCCGAATTTGAGGAAACCGTCAATAAATCCAAAGCCTTGCGCCAGGCGGCCAAAGACGCCGGTCTGTTCGTCAAATTCAGCGGCCAATAGACCAAACCGAATTATCTGACGTTCGATTTGTCGTAAATCCAAACCGACAGCCAGAGCCGCGTGTTTTTTACCTGCACCGGCGGAGCAACTCTAACCATTAGATCTTACGCACAACTTATTTCGAATACCAATTGCCACTTTTCGGGTTGCGCTATGGGCCAAGACCGTCCGGGCAAAGATCCAATGTCGCCACACCCGGGTTTCATTCTTGCAAAAATACTCGCCGCGCGCAGCGCATTTTATTCGCTGGCCAAAAGCACCGCCGAGACCGGTGCAATCGCCACCGTCGCCGATTTTGAACTCAGCGCCCAGCTGAACAGTGCCGTCACCGTTTCAGGATAGGTATGCCCGACCATAATTACGTGTCCGTCCTTTCCGGCCTCCAGCACGGCGCGATCCATGTAGCGTTTGATGACTGTCGCCCGCTCGTGTTCACTATCAAGCACCCTGAACACTGTGGCGCTGCGCAACCCCTGTTTGCGTGCCATGGCGTCGGTTGCGTTCAATCCAATGTCGTAGGTCAGGAAACCGTGGCCTGTATCCCCAAGCGCGGCGATCACCTGTTCGGCCAGCGTCCGGGATTGCTGGATCGGCGCATTGGTGGCGTCCAGAAAGCCGACGACCTGCGGCGTGTTGTTGAGCAGTGCATCAATAGCGGCTTTTATATCTGACGCATTTTGCGCGCTTTCAAGTTTGGCTTCGCCCGATGGCGCCAACGCCAGCAGTTCAAAACCACCAGCCGACAGATCACGCGCCGCACCAACCGCGTCGGGAGCACTGGGGTCGATGGCAAAGCTTATGGGAAAACGAAACGTCAACAGCACATCGCGCGACAAACCTGCGTCGCCCACATCAATCAGAACAATCGACAAAAGCGGCTTGCCCTCGGGATTGTCAAATCCGATCCGGTTGCGCATCAGCGCGCTGCCGTCCTGAACGTCAACCTGGCTTTGCACCAGCGGGCTTTGGGGTTGCGGGTCAGGTTCGATAGTGGGCAGAGCCGCAATAGAAGGCGTATCGGGGGCCGTCGGTGTCTCGGACGGCGCGGGCACCGTATCGTTGTCGGATGGCGCGACAAAGGGTGATTCAGCGGCGTCTGACGACGGGTCGGGCGGCGGTAAAACCGGATTGTCGATCTTTGGCATCGGCACGCCGAGCGCGGCGGGTGGTGTGTTGGGCGCGCTGTCGCCGTCGGGTGCAACAAAGGCCAGTTCCTCGCCTTCGATGGCGGGTTGGGTCATGCCGATTGCCACCGGCGCATCAGGCTTGGCGGCCGAACTCGTGTCGGCCAGCGGCGAGTCCAGACCGGTTGCGTCGACTTCCGGCTGTTCCAGCGTTGTCGTGACGACGTGCTGATCGCTATCGGGGAGAACTGGATTGGTGTCGGGGCGTTCGGTGTTGAACCCGGAACCGGCCGGCGTCTCCAGATCGATCTGCGCGCTTCCCCCCGGATCGGTCACGTCTTGCGGCGGCAGCGGTGCCACCAGCGACAAGGCACTGGCCGCAATCAACGAAAGTACCCCTCCCGCCAAAAAACCCGAGCCAAAACCGCTCATCGAAGCCTCCGCTAAAGTTAAACAGGGTCGGCTCTTGACCAGCCCTACTGCTCAGAGCATCTATAGCGCGGAAATTCCGGGGGTTCACCCTTTAATCGCAACCCGAACACAAAATGAAGCCACCGCATGCTGCTGCTCATCGATAATTACGACAGTTTTACCTATAATCTGGTGCACTACCTTGGCGAATTGGGTGCATCCGTCAAAATTCTACGCAACGACACCATAGATGTGGCGGCGGCGATGGCGCTTCACCCCACAGGTATCGTTTTGTCGCCCGGCCCTTGCGGCCCCGATCAGGCCGGTATTTGCCTTGATCTGACCCGCGCCGCCGCCGACACAGGCACACCGCTGCTTGGCGTGTGTCTTGGCCACCAGACGATTGGACAGGCCTTTGGCGGCAAGGTGGTGCGCGCCCGTGAGATCATGCACGGCAAAATGGGGCAGGTTCAGCACAGCGGAACCGGTATTTTTACCGCGCTGCCCAGCCCGTTTACCGCAACGCGCTATCATTCGCTGGTGGTTGAACGTGAAAGCCTGCCCGATTGTCTGGAGATCACGGCCGCGCTTGACGACGGCACTATCATGGGGGTGGCGCATAAAACCGCGCCGATTCACGGTGTGCAGTTTCACCCCGAAAGCATCGCGTCACAGCACGGGCACAAACTTTTGCAAAACTTCCTTGATGGCATTAAGGAAGCGGCATGAGCGACGATCTCAAACCTCTGATTAACGCCGCGGCGTCGCGCGCGCTGACCCGCGCCGAAGCTGAAAGTGCTTTTTACACCATCATGGACGGTCAGGCGACACCGTCGCAAATCGGCGGTCTGCTTATGGCGTTGCGCACACGCGGCGAAACGGTTGAGGAATACGCCGCCGCCGCAGCCGTGATGCGGCAGAAATGTGTGCCGGTACGTGCACCCGACGGGGCGATGGATATCGTTGGTACCGGCGGCGACGGCAAGGGCACGTTGAACATCTCGACCGCCACGGCATTTGTGGTCGCCGGTGCGGGGGTGGTGGTCGCCAAACACGGCAACCGAAACCTATCGTCAAAATCCGGCGCGGCGGATGCTTTGGGCGCAATGGGTATCGACGTTATGGTCGGCCCGGAAGTTGTTGAAAAGGCCATAGAAACCGTTGGCATTGGCTTCATGATGGCGCCCATGCACCACCCGGCCATTCGCCATGTCATGCCGTCCCGTCAAGAGCTTGGCACCCGCACGATATTTAATATTCTTGGGCCTCTGACCAATCCGGCCGGCGTCAAGCGGCAGCTGACCGGCGCCTATGCGCGCGGGGTCATCCGCCCCATGGCCGAAACTTTATTGTCGCTCGGGACCGAAAAAGCATGGCTTGTCCACGGATCGGACGGCACCGACGAAATTTCTATAGCCGGTCCGACGTGGGTGGCCGTGCTGGAAGACGGCAAGGTCGAAGAGCGCGAAATTGCACCCGAAGACGCGGCGCTGCCGCAGCATCCGTTCAAGGACATTCTGGGCGGCACACCGCAAGAAAACGGCGTGGCGTTAGCGGCCCTGCTGGACGGCGCTGAATCCGCGTACCGCGACGCTGTTCTGTTGAATGCCGCCGCTGCATTTATCGTAGCGGGAGTTGTGAAGTCATTGCCGGAAGGCGTTGAAATTGCACGCGAAAGCATTGATAGCGGCGCGGCTAAATCTAAAATTACCGCACTGGCCAGATTGACGACTGGCAGTTCCAAATGAGCGATATACTCAGCAAAATAAAAGCCTACAAGCTGGAAGAGATCGCCGCGCGCAAATCGGCAACGCCTTTGGCAGAGGTCGAGGCACAGGCCAAAACTGCCGGGGCGCCGCGCGGGTTTCACCGGGCTTTGGCACAGGCGGTAACATCGGGCTACGGGCTGATCGCCGAGATCAAAAAAGCCAGCCCGTCAAAGGGTTTGATCCGCGCCGATTTTGACCCGCCCGAACTGGCAAAGGCTTATGCACGCGGTGGGGCGACCTGCCTGAGCGTATTAACCGACAGACCGTCGTTTCAGGGCGATGACAGCTATCTGACTGCCGCGCGCGACGCCACCACCCTGCCCGCGCTGCGCAAGGATTTCATGTACGACACTTATCAGGTCGCCGAGGCCCGTGCCCTGGGGGCCGATTGCATTTTGATCATTCTGGCTTCGGTCAGCGACGCGCAGGCCGACGAACTGGAAGCCGCGGCGAAGGACTGGGGCATGGACGTGCTGCTCGAAGTTCACGACGCGACAGAGCTTGCGCGGGCCGTGCGCCTGAAATCGCCACTTTTAGGCATCAACAACCGCAATTTGAAGACTTTTGAAATTACGTTGGACACCACACGCGAACTGGCGCCATTGGTGCCGCAAGACCGCCTGATCGTCGCGGAATCAGGTATTTATTCCAGTTCCGATATGGATGACCTTGCGCAGGTCGGCGCGCGCGCGTTTCTGATTGGCGAAAGTCTGATGCGCCAGAAAGACGTGGCCGCGGCCACCGGCGCGCTGCTGACGCCCGCAGGCGTTAAACGAACGGCGTAACGCACGTCATCTGTCCGATTTACACCGGTCGTGCAGCACGCGATTTGACAACAACCGTTAAGGAGGCAATCCTGATATATTTTGATAAATCATGTACTTGCAAAGGGAAGCTATGATAAGTTCCAGCGAAGCCCTGGCAAAGATTTCGGCGTTGGTATCTGTTTGCGAAACTGAAACTGTTGCGCTGCGCGAAGCCTTTGGACGGGTGCTTGCCGGTCGCGCCACGGCTGCGCGCGCGCAACCGCCTTTTGATGTCTCCGCCATGGACGGATACGCGGTAGCCGGGCAAATTGCCGAACGCGGCGCACAATTCAATGTGATCGGTGAATCGGCGGCGGGCCAGCGGTACGATGGCACGGTATCATCCGGTCAGGCGGTGCGAATATTCACCGGGGCTGTGCTGCCAAAAGGGGCTAATCGCGTTATTATTCAAGAAGATGTGACGCGCGACAAAAATGTGATCACGTTAGGTAAAGACCTGGACCCGTCCCTTCATATACGCCCTGCCGGCGATGATTTTCAGGCAGGGGATGCGGTCATTGGGCCAAAACGCCTACACAATGCAGATATCGCGCTGCTGGCGTCGATGAATATTGCCATGCCCACGGTAACCCGCCGCCCGGTCGTCGCGCTGGTGGCCACGGGCGATGAACTGGTCATGCCCGGCGAAACCCCTGGCGATGACCAGATTATTGCGTCAAACAGCCTTGGGCTGGCAGCGATGCTGGAATCCGAGGGCGCCGAGGTCAGAATTCTGCCTCTTGCGCGGGACAACGTACCGGCGCTACGGACCGTATTTTCCCTGTGTGACGGTGTCGATCTTGTGATCACAATTGGCGGTGCATCGGTGGGTGATCATGACCTGGTTCACAACGCTGCCGGTGATCTGGGACTAAAGATCAATTTTCACGGCGTGGCCATGCGCCCGGGCAAGCCGCTAATGGCCGGACTTCTGAACGGCACGCCATTGGTGGGATTGCCGGGAAATCCTGTGTCTTCAATGGTTTGCGGGCATGTATTTCTAAGACCAATCATGCGCTACATGCAAGGCCTGCCGTTGCGCGAACTGGGGCGCGAACTGGCGCGGCTCGACAGCGCCCTGCCAGCCAACGGGGTCCGCGAACATTTCATGCGTGCACGGGCATCGCTTGAATACGGTCAACTGACCGCACGGGTGTTTGAACGTCAGGACAGCGCCCTGCTGTCCGTCATGACAAAAGCCAACGCCCTGGTGGTACGCCCGCCCCGCGACAGCGGCAAGAGCGCCGGTGACATGGTTGAAACGATCCGGTTGTAGCACCAATTACTGCGCCAGTTGACACAAAACAAGAACAGTTGTAGAACACTTCTCGAACGAACGGCGCTTATACCGTGAAAATAAGGCGTGAATACCGGGATGACATCGGTGAACCACGGTTACGAGGAGAGTACAATGCTGACCCGAAAACAACTGGATCTGCTTGATTTTATCAACAAACGCGTGCGGCGCGACGGGGTACCACCCAGCTTTGACGAAATGAAGGAAGCGCTTGATTTAAGGTCAAAATCCGGAATTCACCGCCTGATCACCGCGCTGGAAGAACGCGGATTTATCCGCCGCCTGGCGCATCGTGCGCGCGCAATCGAAATTATCCGTTTGCCTGAGGCTTTGGAATCCGGCTTTCAGCCGCGTGTCATCGAAGGGTCGCACCGGCCACCGCCGCCTGGCGCCATGGACATTGACAGCGCCGATGCGCTTGATGTGCCGCTCATGGGTATGATCGCGGCGGGCACCCCGATCGAGGCGATCAGCCAGCCCACCCATAACGTGGCCGTGCCTGCCACGATGATGCAAAGCAGCGGTCACCACTATGCGCTTGAAGTCAAAGGCGATTCGATGATCGACGCGGGCATCAACAGCGGTGACGTGGTGATCATCCGCGAACAACAGGACGCGGAAAATGGCGATATCGTGGTCGCATTGATCGAGGATCAGGAAGCCACGCTGAAACGCCTGCGCAAACGCGGCAACGCCATTGCGCTGGAGGCCGCGAATCCGGCCTATGAAACGCGGGTCTACCGCGACGATCAGGTAAAGATTCAGGGGCGACTGGTGGGGCTGATCCGCACGTATTTCTGAGTGTTCCACGGGCGCGCGCCGGACACCACGCGTGCGCCGGTGATTTTAAGCACACCGTCGCGCCGACTCACAGCGATGGCCCCCATTCGGCGAAATTCTCCGCGATCCAGTACCCGGCAGCCCTTGACGCGTGGCTGTCCAACCCATTGCGGCACCGCCACGACGCGAAGATCACGACACAATTTCACGACCTGTTCCAGATTTACCTGTTTTCCCCAGAGATAATACATCGGTAAACTGCCGATCTGAAAATCGTTGTCGTCCGGAAATTTTTGATCTTCCCACAAGGCAAAGGCCGCGCCCTGCTCCAGCCCGCTGCCGTCGTTTTCCAGCCAGCTACGCGCCACAAACCCGTTACCCCTGGCGCGGTTCAGCCACCGCACACCGTGATCGATCTGCCCGACCAGACGCCCGTTGGCCGAGATCAGCACGTCAGGCCGCACGCTTTGCTGCCACAGCACCAAGGCCACAACCACCGGCACCAATCCCGCCATCCGCCCGCGCCCGCGCCATATGACGATCACAAGAAATCCCAAAGCCAACAATCCAAGAACCGGACCCCGGGGCGTCGAAAATCTTTGCAACGCGGTGTCAAACCCCGCCACCCAACCCGCCACCAGCAATATCCAGTCAATACCAAACGCCATGACCTTAAAGGCCGCACCCGCAAGACCCACAGGGTAAAGCAACGCTGCTGACACGGCGGCGGGCATGATGACCATCCCCATGACCGGAACGCTGAGAAGATTGGCGACAAGCCCAAAGCGGGCGATCTGATTAAAATGCACGGCTGCAATGGGTGCCGTGGCTGCCCCTGCCACCGCCGAAGACAAAATAAGCGCAAACACCGGCCACGCGCGGCGGCGCCAGTGGGGAATGGTCGCGCGGTCGGCGTGGGGGTCACGCTGGATGGCGGAAAATACCGCCACCAGCGCCGTCGTGGCGGCAAACGACATTTGAAACCCCGCTGAAATCAGGCTCTCGGGCCGCCAGACCAGCACGATGATCGCCGCAAGCGCCACGGCGCGCAGGCTTAGTGCGCGACGGTCCAGCAAAATTGCCAACAACATAACGCTGACCATTACAAAGGCCCGTTGCGTTGCCACGTTGGCCCCGGAAAGCCCCAGATATCCGCTGGCCGCCACAAGAGCGGTGACAGCGGCAATCTTTTTGGCCGGTAAACGCTGCGACACCGCAGGAAACAATGCCAGACCGTAGCGCACCAAAGCAAACACGAAACCGCTGAGCAAACCCATATGCAGGCCCGAAATCGCCAGAAGATGCGCCAGATTGGACGCCCTCAGGTCGGTCAGGATAGCGGGCGAAATATGCGCGCGATCACCAGTGATAATGGCGCTGGCAAAAGCGCCCGCCTGCCCCGGAACGCGTCGAATGATCGCGTTGGACAATTGTTGGCGCAATCGGAACAGACGCAGCGAAAAACCACCCCTGTCGGGCGGGCGCGTTTGCAACAGCGGCGTGCGCGAAAACCCTACTGCGCCAAGACTTTTGAACCACGCGTGGCGCTGAAAATCAAACCCATAAGGTTCGGCAGGGCTGGACGGGGGCGACAGGCGCGCCGTGATCATCACATTTTGGCCCGGTGCAGGTACAGTGACGGGGTGACTATAATGCAGCGAAATCCGCACGTATTTCGGCGTCTTGTCCGGCGCGGTATTTTCCAGTCGCACCTGGTCAAGCGTAATACGCGCCCTGTCGCTTGCCGCGCGGTCGATGGCCACGATTCTTCCTTGAACGGCGCCGTAATAATGCCCGTGCAGAACCGGCGCGGCAACGTGGTTGGTACGCACAACGGCAATAGTTAAACCCAGCGATATCAAAGCCATAGCCATAATTACGACGGACAGCACCTGCAAAGTATAGCGCGCGGACACCAGCGCAACCGCAGCAAAAATGGCCGTGGCAACGACAACCGCAGTCCGTGGCTCAACGGGCAGCGAAAAATACAGCCCTATTCCCAAAGACAGGCCAACGGGAGTCCACAGAACAATGGTGCCGCGCTGGTTCTCAAACGCCGTCATCAGCCGATCAAGCATCGCTCCCTTGTCCTTGCGGCGGCTTTTGCCTAGAAACCGCTAGCTAACGAAATGTTGGTTTCCAAAAGGTTAATTCGACCCATGGCAGACCCAAAAATCGTCACGCGCTTTGCGCCGTCACCGACCGGATTTCTGCATATCGGCGGTGCGCGCACGGCGCTGTTCAACTGGCTATTGGCGCGGGCCAACTCTGGGTCTTTTCTGCTGCGTATTGAGGATACAGACCGCGCGCGGTCGACCGACGAGGCCACAGACGCAATCCTTGCGGGGTTGAAATGGCTGGGGCTTGACTGGGACGGCAACGTGACCTCGCAATCGGCAGGGGCCGCCCGCCACGCCGCGGTTGCCCGCGAAATGTTGGCAGCAGGCACGGCATACAAATGTTTTTCCACCGCAAAAGAGATTGATGCCCAGCGTGCCCTGTCCAAAGCCGATGGCCGCGCAACGCTGTTTCAAAGCCCGTGGCGCGACACAGCCGCCGCGCAGCACCCCGATTTACCGTTTGTCGTGCGCCTAAAAACCCCCACCACCGGCGAAATTACCGTAGACGATCGGGTGCAGGGCAAAGTGACGTGGCAGTGCAATGCGCTTGATGATCTGGTGCTGCTGCGCGCGGACGGGTCGCCCACCTATATGCTGGCGGTGGTTGTCGATGATCACGATATGGGCGTGACCCATGTGATTCGCGGCGACGATCACCTGTCGAACGCCGCACGTCAGACGTTTATCTTTCAAGCCAACGATTGGGATGTGCCGGTTTTTGCCCATATTCCGCTGATTCACGGTGAGGACGGCAAAAAATTGTCCAAGCGCCACGGCGCCCTTGGCGTAGAGGCTTACCGCGAAATGGGGTACTTGCCCGCGGCGCTGCGCAATTATCTGGCGCGACTGGGGTGGAGTCACCGCGACGATGAATTTTTCACAACCGCGCAGGCGATCGACTGGTTCGGTTTGGCGGGAATCGGCAAATCGCCATCGCGACTGGACTTCAAAAAACTGGACAATCTGTCAGGCAAACATTTCCGTATTGCGCCGGACAGCGAGCTGTTGGCCGCGGTTGAGGATTATCTGGCTTTTACAAATGCCGCTCCTCTGACGTCACCACAAAAAGTTGATCTCTTGCGCGCCATGCCAATCTTAAAGGATCGCACGAAATTAATTCCTGAACTTATTGAAAAAGCGCATTTTATTTTGTCTAATCGCCCTTTTATTCCCAACGCTCATGCCAGCGAAATTCTCGATTCGGTATCCCGTGGTATGCTGAACAGATTGACGGCGGCTTTGCGAAATGTTAGCTGGGATCAAGAAAATCTGGAGACCGCCACGCGGGAATTCGCACTGCGCGACTCGTTGAAACTCGGACAGGTGGCGGGACCGCTGCGCGCCGCGCTCACTGGCCGAACGAAATCGCCAAGTGTCTTTGACATGATGGTCCTGATCGGACAGCAGGAAACTTTGGCGCGTCTGGAGGACGTTTCTGTGTAGCGCTTCACGGGTGGCGTGCCATCGAACGAAGTGTGTATCCTTTTTGGATTTTTACCACGGTGAAAGTATTTTTGCCCAGAGTACCCAATAATTTTGCCCCGGTGACCCCGTGGCACACGAGAGCAAGGGACGACCATGACCAAACCGCTCAAGACCGCCGCGCTGACCATTGGTGACAAAACCATTGAACTGCCGGTCTATTCGCCAACATTGGGCCCCGATGTCGTTGATATTCAAAAACTTTATGCACAGGGCCACTTGTTCACCTACGACCCTGGCTTTACCTCGACGGCGTCGTGCGACAGCAGCATTACCTTTATCGACGGCGACAAAGGCGAATTGCTTTATCGCGGATACCCGATAGAGCAGCTGGCCGAAAAATCGCATTTTCTGGAGGTGTGTTACCTGTTGCTGTACGGCAATCTGCCGTCCGCGCACGATCTGGACGACTTTGAGCAGAAAGTCACCTTCCACACGATGGTGCACGAACAGATGACCCATTTCTTTCGTGGTTTTCGCCGCGATGCACACCCCATGGCCATTGTCGTGGGTGTGGTGGGGGCGATGTCGGCCTTTTACCACGATTCCACCGATATCGCCGACCCGGAACAGCGCGAAACTGCCTCGGTACGGATGATCGCCAAACTGCCGACCATTTCAGCGATGGCCTATAAATACTCGATCGGTCAGCCGTTTGTTTATCCGCGCAACGAGCTGGATTATTCGTCAAATTTCCTGTCAATGTGTTTTGCGCTGCCTGCAGAGGAATACGAGGTCAACCCGATCCTGTCACGCGCGATGGACCGGATATTTACCCTGCACGCCGATCACGAACAAAATGCTTCGACATCAACCGTGCGGCTGGCGGGCTCTTCCGGGGCCAACCCGTTTGCCTGTATCGCCGCGGGCATCGCCTGCCTGTGGGGTCCGGCGCACGGCGGCGCCAATGAGGCAGCGCTGTCCATGCTGCGCGACATCGGCACAGTCGACCGAATTCCGGAATACGTGGCGCGCGCCAAGGACAATTCGGACCCTTTCCGGCTTATGGGATTTGGTCACCGCGTATACAAAAATTTCGACCCGCGAGCCCGCGTCATGAAAGAAAGCGCCGACGAAGTCCTGGGTCTGCTGGGAATCGACAACAATCCTACCTTGCAGGTCGCCAAGGAACTGGAAAGAATTGCGCTTGAAGACCCCTATTTCATTGAGAAAAAACTATATCCCAACGTGGATTTTTACTCGGGCATCATTCTGGACGCCATGGGATTTCCCACATCGATGTTCACGCCAATTTTCGCGGTGGCCCGCACCGTGGGCTGGATTTCGCAGTGGAAAGAAATGATCGCCGATCCAACGCAGCGCATTGGACGTCCACGGCAGCTATATCAGGGTGAAAAGCACCGCAATTACGTGGACGTCGAAAGCCGCTAAATCCCGCGCGGCGCGCGCACGGGAATGCATGATATTATCAGCCGCGCGCCTTGCCGACCAGCGCCCAGGCAGCAGGTATAAGCAGCGCAGCCAAGGCCAGCTTCATGGCGTCACCAATCAAAAACGGAGTCAGACCCCATTCCAGGATGGGTTTTTCCCATGTGTAGAGATGTGCAAGCCACAAAATGCCGGGAACATAAATCAGCGCATTGCCCACCAGCAGCATGGCAACCATTTTGAAAACGTTGCGATCCCAGCCGCGCGCGGCTCCGTACCCGAGCGCCAGCGTCGCAAAAACGAACCCAACCAAATACCCACCGGTGCTGCCGGTCATATAGGTCCATCCGTTGGCTTCGGCACTGGAATTGGCAAACACGTCAAATCCTAACGCGCCAATCAACATATAGCCCAAAATCGTCGTCAATCCCATGCGCGGTCCGTAAGCGGTGCCGATGGTGAGCACGGCAAAAGTGCCCAATGTGACCGGCACCGGAGAGGGCCAGATCGGAAACTTGATTTTAGCGGCGAGCGCCAACAGCGCAATGCCCAGCCCCACCAATACGATGCGCTTGACCCATAGCGCGCGCCCCTGCGCTGGCCAGATTTCGTCGCTGAGATGTGTCGTATAAGTCATTTTGCCCCCTATTCGATCAACGTTAGCGCTGTTTTGCGCATGACGTGGCAATTGTGCAAGGTAAAAAACCGGCTTTCTAACGCGCGAAAGCGCCGCAACCGCGCATTAATGGGTTGCCGGGGCGCGCCGATCGCTTGTTCCCCGCAAGGCGGCAGTTTAAGAGACCCCTGTTCAACTTCCTACGCTTACAAAGGCCACTTTGATGATTCCACGCTATTCGCGCCCCGACATGGTGAAAATCTGGTCGCCGGAAACAAAATTCCGCATCTGGTTTGAAATCGAGGCACACGCCTGCGACGCACAGGCGGCTTTGGGCGTCATCCCCGAAGAAAACGCCAAAGCCGTGTGGAAAGCCAGCGATGTCGAGTTTGACGTGGCGCGCATTGATGAAATCGAGGCCGTCACCAAACACGACGTGATCGCGTTTTTGACCCATCTGGCCGAGATCATTGGCAGTGATTCCGCGCGTTTCGTGCATCAGGGCATGACGTCAAGCGATATTCTGGACACGTGTTTCAACGTGCAACTGGTACGCGCCGCCGATATTCTGATTGCAGATATGGACGGTTTGCTTGCCGCCCTCAAACGCCGCGCGTTTGAGCACAAAAACACCGTTTGTATCGGGCGTAGTCATGCCATTCACGCCGAACCGGTGACGTTTGGCCTGAAAATGGCGCAGGCCTACGCGGAAATGGACCGCAATCTGGCACGGCTAAAGTTGGCGCGCGCCGAAATTGCAACCGGCGCGGTTTCTGGCGCCGTCGGAACATTTGCCAATGTTGATCCCGCGGTCGAGGCGCATGTCTGCCAACAACTTGGATTGACGCCCGAACCGGTGTCGACACAGGTGATCCCGCGCGACCGCCACGCTGCGTTTTTTGCCACGCTCGGTGTGGTCGCCTCATCAATCGAACGCTTAGCGACCGAAATTCGCCACTTGCAGCGCACCGAAGTGCTTGAAGTTGAAGAATTTTTTTCAAAGGGCCAAAAAGGTTCCAGCGCAATGCCGCATAAACGCAACCCGGTTCTCAGTGAAAATCTGACGGGGCTGGCGCGGCTTGTGCGCATGGCGGTGGTGCCGGCGATGGAAAACGTGGCTCTGTGGCACGAGCGCGATATTTCGCATTCATCGGTGGAGCGTAACATCGGCCCCGACGCCACGGTCACGCTTGATTTTGCTCTGGCACGGCTCACCGGCCTGATCGACAAGCTGGTGGTCTATCCCGACAATATGACGCGCAACATGAACCAGTTTCGTGGACTGATACATTCGCAGCGCGTGTTGCTGGCCCTGACCCAAAAAGGTGTATCGCGCGAAAACAGTTATCGTCTGGTTCAGAAATGCGCCATGCGCGTTTGGGAAAAGGGCGCTGATTTCAAGACTGAACTCAAGGCCGATCCCGAAGTGACCACAGCGCTAAGCGACAGGGAAATCGACGAAAATTTTGATTTGGCCTATCACACCAAACACATCGACACGATTTTTGCCCGTGTTTTTGGCGACTCCTAGGGCCTAAATTTCGGTCATCAGCTGTTCTTTCGCCACGCCCATCAGTTCGGCCATTTTGGCGCGAATGGTCGCTTCGTCCGCCCTGTCGCCAAGATCGCCCGCAACTTTTCGATAGACATCTTCGTCGCCGGCCTCTTCGAAGTCAGATTTAATTACTTCCAGCGCATAGGCATCCGGATTATCGTGGCCCATTATTTCCGCAGCCCATAGTCCCAGTAATTTATTGCGCCGTGCTTCGGCCTTGAACTGCATTTGACTGTCGTGGGCAAATTTGGCCTCAAATCCGGTTTCGCGGTCATCGAAGGTGGACATTCTGCTCTCCGTATTATTGCTGACGTTCCCCAAAATATGGCGATCCTTGGCGCGGCTCGCAAGGGGCAGTTTCGCCGCGCTGTCACGTCTGCTTGCCGCCCGCAAATTAACTGCCTATAGAGACGCGAAATCACTAGACTGGGAACCCGGATGGCGCGGCGCAAAAAAATTTACGAGGGCAAAGCCAAAATTTTGTTTGAGGGCCCCGAACAGGGCACGCTGGTACAATATTTCAAGGACGACGCCACCGCGTTCAACGCCGAGAAAAGAGCAGTCATCGAAGGCAAGGGCGTACTGAACAACCGCTTGTCCGAATTTTTCATGAGCGGATTAAATGCGATCGGTGTTCCGACGCATTTTATCAAGCGGTTGAATATGCGCGAACAATTGATCAAAGCCGTCGAGATTATCCCGCTTGAGGTTGTCGTGCGCAACGTTGCGGCGGGTTCTATGTCCAAACGGCTGGGGATAGACGAAGGCACACCCCTGCCCCGACCCGTGGTCGAGTTTTACTATAAAGACGATGCTCTGAACGATCCGCTGGTCACCGAAGAACACGCGGTCGCATTCAACTGGGCGACCCAGCAGGATCTGGATGACATGGTGGCGCTGGCGCTGCGGGTCAACGATTTCATGTCCGGCATGATGATGGCAGTCGGCATTCACCTGATCGACTTCAAAATTGAAATCGGGCGCATATATGACGGTGATTTTCAACGCCTGATCATCGCCGACGAAATTTCCCCCGACAGTTGCCGACTGTGGGACCGCGAAACCGGTGAAAAGCTGGACAAGGACGTGTTTCGGCGCGATTTGGGCAATTTGGCGGATGCCTATACCGAAGTGGCCAACCGTCTGGGTTTGTTGCCGCGCAATTCCGGTGCGCCCACCGGCCCCAGATTGGTGAACTGACATGAAGGCGCGGGTATTCGTTACACTGAAACCGGGTGTGCTTGACCCACAGGGCGCCGCCGTGAAACAGGCGCTGGGCAGCCTTGGATTTGACGGGATCAGCGGCGTTCGGCAAGGCAAGGTACTCGAGCTTGATCTCAGGGCAAGCGACGTTGAAGCGGCCCGCGCACAGGTTGCCGACATGTGCGAACGCCTGCTCGCCAATACGGTCATCGAGGATTACACCGTGGACATTACACCTTGAAAGCGGGCGTCGTGGTTTTCCCGGGGTCCAATTGCGATCGCGATCTGGCCGTGGCATTTGAGCGGGCCTTTGGCGAAAAGCCCAAAATGATCTGGCACAAAGATGTGGACCTGCCCGCAGGGCTGGATATCGTGGGCCTGCCCGGTGGATTTTCGTTTGGCGATTATCTGCGCTGCGGCGCTATTGCGGCGCGTTCGCCTATCTGCCGTGCCGTGGTCAATTTTGCGCGCGCCGGGGGTTACGTGCTGGGTATATGCAACGGATTTCAGGTGCTGACTGAATCCGGGCTTTTGCCCGGCGTTCTGATGCGCAATTCCAACCTGAAGTTCATATGCAAAGATGTTGAATTAAAAGTAGAAAATACAGATTGCGATTTTACGTCGCGCTATGAAACAGGCCAACGCGTTGTGGTCCCCGTGGCCCATCACGACGGTAATTATCTGGCGGACGCGACGCTGGTTGAACGCTTGCAAAAAGACCACCGGATCGCATTTACCTATTGCGACAATCCCAACGGCTCTGTGCGCGATATTGCCGGTGTTCTGTCTGAAAACCGCCGTGTTCTCGGAATGATGCCCCACCCCGAAAGGGCCAGTGATGCCGCCTTGGGCGGAAATGACGGCGCAGGATTATTTGATTCTTTGGCGTGCAATCTGGTTCGGGCGTAATAGCCTGTGACAACGGGCTTGAGCCACAGGCCCAATCCGGCATAGAATCGTGGTATGGCAGGCCCATCCGAAAGCACCGCAATATCCCCGCCGCGCACGTCGCTGATTGCGCGCCTCGTGGTTCTCGTGGTCATCAGCATCGCGATTCTGCTGATCTGGATATCCAACTTTGTGCTGACCGACCGCTTTACCCAGGACACGCAGTCGCGGGCCGAGCTGCGCCTCGCGCTTTACGCGGGCAATATCACCAGCGTGCTGCAGCGCGCTTCGGTTGTGCCGCTGTTGCTGGCCCGCGACCCGGCATTGATTTCCGACCTCAACAGCCATGATTTTACCGATACGTCGCAACGGCTCATTTCCATACGCGACGATATCGGTGCGGCCTCGCTGATTCTGCTGGACGACGAGGGCCACGCCGTGGCTGCCACCGACCGGCGCGAACTGGGCACACAACATCGCGCTTTCGGTTACTATCTGAACGCCGTGCGGGGTTCCGACACGGTGTTCAGCGCCGATAAGGTAAAATCGGGCGGGCTTAAATTTACCTATTCGCGCAAAATAGAAAGCGGTGCTGAAAATATCGGCGTGATCGTTGTCGAAGTGGCGCTGGCGCGGCTGGAAAGCAACTGGGTGACGGACGCCGAAGCTATCATGGTCACCAACAGCGAAGGAATAATCATCCTTTCCAGCGAACCCAGCTGGAAAAACCTGACGATCGAAGCCGCCCTTGCGACGCGGCCCGCCCCAACGGCGATGGAACGCGCCATTCGCGCCACCACGGACTGGAGCCAGTCCCCCGCCGACGTCTATCTGCGGGGTCAGGCGTTGCTGCGGCTTGAAGGCAAAATTGGATTTCAAGGCTGGAAATTGACTTACTTCACGGCGTTTGCCTCGGTTCGCGAGCGGGTCAACGGGGTGCTGGCGCTTGAAATCATGGGGTTTTCCATACTTGCCGCACTGGTATTTTTTATTCTGTCACGCCGCGCCATCCTGCAATCTTCACAGTTTGAACGCGAATCGATCAACCTGCGCGCCCTGAACGAACGGCTTTCGCTGGAAATCGAAGAACGCGAAAAGATCGAGCGCGATCTTGAAGTCGCCGAGCAAAGTCTGGCGCAAAGCTCTAAGCTGGCGGCGCTTGGCGAGATGTCTGCCGCAGTTTCGCACGAGTTGAACCAGCCGCTTGCCGCGATGAAGACCTATTTGGCGGGGGCAAAATTGCTGTTGCAACGACAGCGCCCTGACGAAGCGCTGTCCAGTTTTCAACGCATCGACGATCTGATCGGTCGCATGGGGGCGATCACGCGTCAGCTAAAATCCTATGCACGCAAGGGTGGAGACGAGCTATCACCCGTGGATATGCGCAGTGCCTTGTCGGCAGCCATGTCGATGATGGAACCGCAATTCAATCAAATGGACATCAAAATCACCCAAACGGTACCCGAAAACCCTGTCATGGTGATGGCGGATCAACTGCGGCTCGAACAGGTGGTTGTCAACCTGTTGCGCAATGCGCTTGACGCCATGAAAGAACTGGATAACCGCGAACTTGATATTCTGATCACCGGCGGTGAACAGGTCAGCATGTCCGTACGCGACAACGGGCTGGGAATTGCTGATCTGGACCAATTGTTCGAACCGTTTTTTACCACCAAAAAACCCGGCGATGGCATCGGTCTTGGGCTGGCTATTTCCTCGGGTATCGTCAATGATCTTGGCGGCAGGTTGATTGCGCGCAACGGTTCCAAGCGGGGCGCGGTGTTCACGATTCAGCTGCCCAGACTTGCGCGCGACATAGAGGCCGCCGAATAGAAATCCGGAAATTGGCCGGCTTAAAACAGGGTGGACCGATGTCCCAAAAAATGACCGTTGCCATTGTTGATGACGAAGAGGACATGCGCCAATCAATTTCGCAGTGGTTGTCGCTTTCAGGCTACGACACCTCGACCTACGCCACCGCCGAGTCGGCGCTCGCGGAAATCGGTCCCGATTACCCGGGCATCGTGGTGTCTGATATCAAAATGCCCGGAATGGACGGCATGGCATTTCTACGCCGTTTGATGTCGCTTGACAGCGCGTTGCCCGTCATTCTGATCACCGGCCATGGCGACGTGGCCATGGCGGTCGAGGCCATGCAGGTAGGTGCCTACGATTTTCTGGAAAAACCGTTCAACCCTGATCGAATGTCGGATCTGTCGCGACGCGCGACCCAAGCCCGCCGCCTGACGCTTGATAACCGCGCGCTGCGCCGGGAATTGTCCGATGGCACGGTACTTTTGCGCAAACTTGTGGGATCATCGCAACCGATGGAGCGGCTGCGCGAAGATATTCTTGATCTGGCCCATGCCGACGGACACGTGTTGATCGACGGCGAGACCGGCACGGGCAAAAGCCTGATTGCCCACGCGTTGCACGCCTGCGGGTCGCGACAAGGACGAAAATTCGTATCCATAAACTGCGCCGCCCACAATGAGGACGAACTGGGTACACGAATTTTTGGCCCCGTAACAGAAGGCGGACGGCTGCCATTGTGCGAGGAAGCCCGCGGCGGCACCCTGTGTCTGGAAGATATCGAGGCCCTGCCCGACACGTTGCAGGCACGGCTTTTGGGGCTGATCAACGATCAGTCGGGCGACCACGACACCACCACGACACGCGTTATTGCCATTTGCAACAATCAGGATCCCGATAAATCCTGCGAGGATTTTCTGCGCAACGATCTGTTTTTTCGCCTTGCCGCCATGCAAATTTCACCACCGCCGCTGCGCCAGCGCGGCGAAGATATACTTAATCTTTTCAATCGCTTCACCGAAGGCTTTGCCGAAGAATACGGTGGCGATACCCCCGAAGTCACCGCCAAGGAAGCCGCGCAGCTTCTGCAGGCCCCCTGGCCCGGCAACGTGCGGCAACTGCTTAATCTGGCGGAACGCGCGGTTTTGCAAAACAAGCGCGCCAATGCCGGCATTTCCAGCCTGCTTCACACCGACAGCACAGAAATCCAGCACTCAGTCGTCACCGAAGGCAAGCCGCTGAAAGAATACGTCGAATCCTTTGAGCGTATGTTGATCGACAACACCATGCGCCGCCACCGGGGGTCTATCGCCAATGTGATGGAAGAACTGTGCCTGCCGCGCCGGACGCTGAACGAAAAAATGGCCAAATACGGACTGACGCGCTCGGATTACATCTGATCCCCGGTCTGGATGCGTGACCAAAACCTTATGACTTGGTCGTCAGGGTCGTTTCCAGATCGCCGTAACCTGTAAACCGGTACTCATAATCCAGCCCCAGCCTTGCCGCGCAGTCTTTGGCCTTGGCCACCAGCGCGTCGTTCTTTGTCTGCGCCTGATACACCAATTTGGTATAATTACCGAAATACATGTCCCGCAATTCGGGGTGTCGGTCCAGACCCATTGGTTTGATGACGAAAGCGTCGAACTGGCGCACCAGAAAATCGGTCAGGTAAAACGCGGTGATTTCGTCATCGTGGGCAGCAAAGGCGGCATTTCCTTCAAAAAATGAATAACAATGTGGGCCTTCTATCATCTGAACGCCCAGTTCAGCACATTTGGCTTCCAGCAACCCTCCGGTGCCACAATCGGCATAGACGATCAGAATTTCACGATAGATATCACGATATTTGAACACTGCCGCCTCGACGGCGTCGGGTATGTCTTTGGGATAAAGATGCAGCTTGGCCGGCAGGCAGATCAGATCGAGATGCGTCCAGCCGTTCAGCTTTTTGAGGTCCAGAATTTCGCGCGCCAGTGCCCCGCAGGCAATCAACAGAACCTCAGCGGTTTTCATACCCTCAAGCTCCAGTCCGATCTCGGTCAATGAATTATCATCGACCGGCCCCGGCGTCACGACGCTAACTGGTTGTGCTTGCGCGCCATGAATTCCGAGGCAGTTTCAACAGCCACCGCCGCGTCGCGGCAATAGGCGTTAGCACCGATGGCTTTGGCAAATTCCTCGTTCAGCGGCGCGCCACCCACCATGATAATATAATCGTCACGGATGCCTTTTTCGATCATCGTGTCGATCACCACCTTCATGTACGGCATCGTGGTCGTCAAAAGCGCCGACATGCCCAGAATATCCACTTCCTCGGACTCCAGCGCCTGAAGATAGTTTTCAACGGGGTTGTTGATCCCCAGATCGGTGACCTCGAATCCTGCGCCTTCCATCATCATGGTGACCAGATTCTTGCCAATGTCGTGGATATCACCCTTGACGGTGCCGATCACCATGCGGCCGAGTCGCGGCGCGCCGGTTTCCGCCAAAAGCGGTTTCAAAATGGCCATGCCACCCTTCATCGCATTTGCTGCAAGCAACACCTCGGGCACAAACAGGATGCCGTCTCGAAAATCGATTCCGACGATGCGCATACCTTCGACCAACGCTTTGGTCAGCACATCGTAAGGCATCCACTTTCGTGACAGCAAAATGTTGACGCCCTCTTCGATCTCTTCTTTCAGGCCGTCGTAGAGATCGTCGTGCATTTGCAGACAGAGCTCTTCATCATCAAGTTCCGAAAGGATGATGTCGTCGTCTTCTTCAGCCATGGCACAAATTCCTGATAGATTTGCCGCATATTACTCATGCGGCACATTCAGCGCTATTGCCGCTAAGTTCTGACGTTGCAAGATATTATCTGCGTGAATTGCGACATTTATTCATCCAACGCCGACGACGTGGTGCTTTAGCCACGTTTTCGGCGCGACGTACGCTTTGCAGGCCCTGTGTCGCCGGTGCCATCGAATTCTGACGAAAAGGCACCGATTTTGGACTCGATATCGACCAAAGAAGGCGCGTGTCCGCGCGGCTGGTTTTCCAGCGCATCACGCATCCGCACCAAATGTGCGGGCTGAGTCCCGCAGCACCCGCCGATAATGGCGGCGCCGCAATCGCGTGCCATCACCGCGTAATCCGCCATGAGTTCGGGCGTGCCATCATAATGGATATGTCCGTCCACGTATTTTGGAATTCCTGCGTTTCCTTTTGCGATCAATGGGATATACGGCTTTTCCGCTGAAAACCCCAACACGGTTCGCAAGAGGTCTGACGCCCCTACCCCACAATTCGCACCAAATGCGATCGGTGTATTTTCAAGCGCATTGACGATACTGACCAATTCCTTCGAAGTAATCCCCATCATCGTGCGCCCCGCTGTGTCAAAGCTCATGGTGCCGCACCACGGCATACCGGCAAGGTTGATCGCTTCGGCGGCAGCGCGAAATTCCTCGACCGCGGAAATGGTTTCGACCCACAGAACATCAACCCCACCGGCTTTCAGTCCTTCGGCCTGTTCGTGGAACATTTCAACTGCAACGCTGTGTCTGAATGTGCCCACCGGTTCGAAAATTTCACCCGTGGGGCCCATAGACCCCGCAACAATCGCGTCGCGTGCGTATCCATCCACCAGATCGCGCCCGATTTCCGCCGCCACGCGGTTAAGCTCGAACGCACGCTTTTGTTGGTTATGCAGTTTCAGGCGCGCCGCAGTGCCCCCGAACGAATTGGTCAAAAACAGATCGCTGCCCGCATCGAGCGAACCCTTGTAAAGCGCCTTGACCTTGGCGGGTGCATCGACATTCCACAATTCGGGTGGTTCGCCTGCCTGCAGCCCCATGTTGAACAGTGCCGTTCCCGTGGCCCCGTCCGCCAGCAGCCAGCCCTGTGTGTCCAAAAGATCGGTGATTTTGTCGCTCATGTCGATTCCGTTTCCATAGCGCTGTGTGCCAAATCGCGCACGCGTTCGACCATCGCCCTTAATCCGTTGGAGCGCTGCGCCGACAGGTGTTGATCCAGTCCCAGACGTGCCAGTTCGGCCCCGGCATCCACCGCCATGATTTCACCGGCGGCCAGACCATCGTATAGCGCAATCAACACAGCAATTAGTCCGCGCACGATCATCGCGTCGCTGTCGCCGCGAAAACGAAACGTCAGCCCCGTGGCACCGGCGCTGGTTTCGGGGACAATCCAGACCTGTGACGCGCAACCGCGCACTTTTGTCGTCTCGATTTTGAGCGACTCGGGCAGTGGTTCCATGGCCTTGCCAAGATCGATGACATGGCGATACCGGTCTTCCCAATCGTCCAGAAAGGTAAAATCGTCGGCTATATCTTCAAACGCCTGCGCGGCCATTGTTTCGTCCTGAATGGTTGGCTGTCACCTATGATGTCAGCTTGCAAAGGTCCAGTGCAATCGGCCAAATGGAAGCACGACTAGGCTTTTCAAGGCGTAAAGAATATGGTTTATCAAAGCCAAACTCCGCTCGAGGTAGCCTGATTATGACACGACTGATCGCCATGATTTCAATGGTCGCATTTTTGGCCGCCTGCGGCGCCGTGCGGGACTCTAAATTCAACCCGTTCAACTGGTTCAAACCCGCAGTCGAAACGCTTGAGGTCGCCGAAGACGCGGTTGACCCGCGCGGTCTGGTGGATCAGGTGGCGAGTCTGAAAATTGACCGTCTGCCCGGCGGCGCGATCATTCATGCAGTCGGTCTGCCGCAGACGCAGGGATTTTTTGACGGCGAACTGGTGCCGCTGAACGGCGAATTTCCCGACAAAGGGGCACTGGTTTATGAATTTCGCGTTATCCCGCCGCTTCAGCCTGAACCCGCAGGTGTCAAACGGTCACGCGAAATACTTGTCGGGTATTTTGTTTCGGATCAGACGCTGATCGGCGTTCGGCGGATCGTGGTGATCGGCCTGAACAACCGCCGCAGCGCACGGCGTTAATCAGTCGCGCATTTCAGACGTCAATAATAGCGACGTTGCGTCCGTTCGCGGAAAGCGCGATCTGACCGTCCGCCAAGCGCTGCGCATCATTGCCAAATACTTCGGCGCGCCAACCGTGCAGCGCCGGAACATCCCTCGCGCCGGCCGCAATTTCGTCCAGATCAGCACTGGTGGCGATCAGTTTCCCCGCCACGCCCGAGGCTTCGGATTTGGCCTTTAACAGAACTTTGAGCAAATCGGAAAGCGCTTCGTTGCCGATGGTTTTCTCGCGGCGCGCCATTGGTTCGGGGCGTTCATCGGCCGGGCACGCGACCCCGGTCCGGACGGCTTGCAGAATTCCGTCGGCTATGTCGCCACGCCGCGCCTCGCGCAGCAACAGCCGCGATTTTCCCAATTCCTGCAGTGATTTGGGCTTATTGGCTGCGACTTCCAAAAGTGCCTCGTCTTTGTAGACCCGGCTGCGCGGGATATTGCGCGTACGCGCGTGTTGTTCGCGAAATTTGGCCAGCTCACGCACCACAGCCAAAAATTTTCCCGAATTTGACCGGGTTTTCACCCGCCGCCATGCCTCATCCGGTTCCACCACATAGGTTTCAGGATGCGTCAATGCCTGCAATTCCTCGGCAACCCAGCTTTCGCGATGGGTCGACTTTAACTTGGCCAGCAAAAATTCATAAATGTCGCGCAAGTGTGTGACGTCACCCAGCGCATAGTCCTGCTGGCGCGCCGTCAGCGGCCGTTGGCTCCAGTCCGTAAAACGCGATGATTTGTCAAGCGGCTGGCGGGCAATTTTACGCACCAATGTTTCGTATCCCACCTGATCGCCGAAACCACACACCATGGCAGCCACCTGGGTATCAAAGAACGGTTTGGGGAAAATATCGCCTTCAAAAAAGAATATTTCCAGATCCTGGCGGGCTGCGTGAAAAACCTTGACCGTGGTTTCATCGCCAAACAGCGCATAAAGCGGCGCCAGATCAAGATTGTCCGACAGCGTATCGATCAGAACGGCGCTGTCGGGGTCATCGCCCGGATAGGCCATTTGTATCAAGCACAGCTTGGCAAAATAGGTACGTTCACGCAGGAATTCGGTGTCGATGGTTACAAAGGCGTGCGTTGCGGCGGTTTCGCAAAAGGCCGCCAGGTCTTGTGTGGTGGTAATAATCTTCATTAATTTCGGTTTTCGTTCAATCGGTTAAGGAATATTTTCACGGCACAACCTAGACCAGATGGGCGCGGATGAAAAGAGCGGCTAAACAGAATATCGCAATCAATTACGGCGCAGTTAGGGCGTAATTGTCCGGTCGCCACGCCTTTGATTGCTGACACCCAATTGGTCCATTTCGGGTACATACGCTTGAATCACGCGTCTAAGAAATGACTCCCAAAAACGTGCAAGAATCTGTACAATAGTTAACATGTCGCAATTTTGATGTGGAGCGTGTTGTTATGCACTTGAAAAGTAGTAGTATTTTCGAAATTTTGACAAGAACTATGGGCGCCATAGTGATTGCCGCCCCCTTGGCATTTGGCACGGCAGCCCAAAGCGCCGGAGTCGGCGAGGCGCCAGACGTGGGATCGGAGACGATAATTCCAGAAGGATCAGGTCCCGAAGCGGCGACGGGCCTAAAGGTATTCTTTCGCAAATTCGGGCTTTTCAGCGCCTCCGTGGACGCGGCTGGCAGCAACGGCGCAAGCCACACGGTCAAAATAAAGAAACCCGCCGCCAACTCGACGGTTGTGCGGGCCTATCTGATGGCCGCGTCATATGACTTTAGCGCGCCGCGGGTGATAAATAACGGCGATATCACAATTGACGGCACCGCGGTGACGTGGAACGCCAGCGAAACCAACACAAGCGTTGCCAATTCGGTGTTTTTCTACAATGTTCTGGGCGATGTTACCCCGGTTGCACGGGCAAAGCTGGATGGAAATCCGGCGGGTACTTACACGTTCACGCTTGCGGAACTTGTAAATAATAGCAATATCGACGGCGAAATTCTGGTTGTGGTATTCAATAACCCAGATCAAGCCAAAAAACAAACCGTGGCGCTGATGTTTGGTGGTCAACAGCTTGGGGGCGACAGATTCGAGCTGTCGTTTGCAAAAAATTTCGGCCGCAAGGCCGGCAAGCACGCCTTTATGGGGCTCGGCATTTCGTTTGGGTTTCAGGGGTCCACTCAATACAGCACGATTGACGTCAACGGCCAGCGTATTTCGACGTCAGCCGGTGGTCAGGATGATGGCATCGGCGCAAATGGCGCACTGATAACGGCCGGGGGATTCGGCGACAGTAAGGCCAATCCACCCAATGCGAACGCCACGCCAAATGGTAATCCTAGATACGACGACGAACAATACGACCTTTTGCCCTTCATTACTAAAAACACCACCAATGTCGTGGTCTCAACGTCCAATCCTTCTGATGACGACAATATCTTTTTTGCGTGGTTCGAAATTTCCGCGAAAACATTCGTCAACAAAGACAAGGACGGCGATGGCCTGCTCGATGACTGGGAAAAGAACGGTTACGACCACGATGGCGACGGCGTTATTGACGTGCCGCTGCACACGTGGGGTTTCAGCCCCAACCACAAAGATATCTGCGTCATGTACGCGTGGATGAAAAAAGGCGGTGGCGAAACCAAATCCCACCGACCGTCTTTGGCTGTGCGAAATGCGGTCATCAAAGCGTTCAAACGCGCGCCGGTTTCAAATCCGGACGGAGTCAAGGGCATCAAGCTGCACTTCCGCAGCAAGGGTAGTGTTCCTCATGACTCCGATCTCAGCCCGGTCTGGACCGAGTTCGATGCACTTATGAATCCGAAGGTGTCCGAAGCCGAACGGGTGATCTGCCACAGGATGCTGAACGCCCACCAATACAGCGGCGGCACCAGTTCCGGCCTGGCGCGGGGCATTCCCGCCAGTGACTTTATCGAAAGCCTTGGCGGATTCTCCACCAACCCGGGAACGCGCGTTCAGCGCGCCGGCACCATCATGCACGAGCTTGGTCACAACCTTGGCCTGCGTCACGGTGGCCCGGACGATATCAACTGGAAGCCTAACCACCTCAGCATCATGAGCTATCTCAATCAGCTGGACTGGCTGTCAAAAAATGGTAATCCATTTCTGGATTACGAACGGTTCGATCTTAATTCTTTGAACGAAGCTAGGTTGAGCGAACCAGCCGGTCTTAACCGGGTCGGATCGGATCTGCCGCTGAGAAACTATGCCGTTCGCTGGTACAAAGGTGGGGCTAGCAAGTCCAAGGCCACCGGTGCGAACAAAAACGTCGACTGGAACGACGATGGCGACGCAACCGATATCTTCAGGCAGGACTTAAACAGGACAGGAACAGCCGAAGTGCTGGCGGCCCGCCACGTTGAATGGGATGAGATCATTTACGATGGCGGTTCCGTTGGGGCCAGCGGTAACAAGGTTCCCAATCTGAATCTTGCAACCGAAGAGGACGCGTTGGTTGAATTGACCGAGGAAATGTACCTCGAATTTCGAAATCGATCGGCCCCTGCTGAAGAGTAAAACGACTGCGATCTGACTGCGGAACGTCCGGGATGGAATCCACCCCGGGCGTTCCTGACTACGCCCGATAATCGCGGCGGGTTTTTGATTTCGCGTTTCCCACCGTGGGTCGCGACGCTGACTGAACCCCGTTGTCGCCCTTCAGGGCGGGGACCGGCATATGCAAAGCGAATTGAAGCGGTGATTTTGCAAACGGGAACACGTTTTGAGCATCTGGACGAATGGCATGTTTAGCCCGGTTCAACTTGCGGGATTTTTGCGGTTTGGTGGATTTAGCGCACTTATCGGCATTTCCCTCAAGTTTCTGCTGATCGGTGTTGCCCCTGCATTCGCGCAGGGCATCAGCGCCGAGGAATACCACCTGGGCATCCCCCCACCGCCCATCGTGCAGCCAGCCCGACTATTTGATGACAAGACCCTGCTGCGTTGGCAGGCACCGCACCAGTTCAAACTGCGGCAAAAACCCGGTTATGATCCCAAAGTGGATTTCTACCGCGTCTACCGCGTTGGGCGGAACTTTGAAAAAACCCTGATCGGCCACACCCAAGAGCTTTTCTTCCTGATTGCAACGCCGCCCGGCACCGGTGCCGCGCACTATGCCATCACGGCTGTGCAAAAATCCGGGCAGGAAAGCCCGCTGTCGCTGGAAATCGAGCTGCCCGTCGACCGGAACTAAATCCGGCGCGTACGTCAAAAAAAACACGCGTGAATTGCATCGTCCGACTTGGACACAGTCGGACAGTCGGACGACGCCAAAAATACCTCTGTATATTCCGTTGAATTATAAGGATTTTTTGGCTCCGGCGGTAGGGATCGAACCTACGACAAATTGATTAACAGTCAACTGCTCTACCGCTGAGCTACGCCGGACCATACGCGGCGGGCTTGTCGCGCGCGTGCCCGCATATAGCAAAGCCAAATTGGGGCGTCCAGTGGATTTCGTGCGCGCGACGCGCTAATTATTGTGCTTTGCGCGCGTCAGGTGAAATACCGTGTCGGCGCTAAGAACGCCGCTGTGGGATACAGTGTTTTTATCCAATAAATCAATCAGATGCGCCAGAACGTTCCGTGTCGCTGCAGGGAGCAACGCTTGGGGGATTTCCAGATAAATCGCCTCTGCCAGGGCGCGCGGTGACGCCGGACCCGCCTGCAAAGCCTCAATGATCTGACCACTGCGCGCGCGCCGGTGCCTGAGCAGATATTCAAGCATGGTCGCAGGATCTTTCAATACGTTGCCGTGTCCCGGTAAATATCGGCGGTCGCCGCGTCGCGCCAACATGGTTTCCAGCGAACGCATGAAAGCGGTCAAATCTCCGCCGGGGGGCGAAATCATGGTGGTCGCCCACCCCATGACGTGATCACCGGAAAATACTGTGCCACTGCCATGGTGGGCAAAACACATGTGATTGGGAAAGTGCCCCGGCGTGGCAATGGCGTCCAACCGCCAGCCGTCGCCTGTGATCACCGCACCGTCTGCCAGACAGATATCGGGGCGAAATTCGTGATCGACACCCTCTCCTCCGCCCAGATCGGCCCGGGTCGCCAATTCCTGCATGCGCCGTGACGTCCCGGCTTTGCTGTCGCCCAATGCGTAGACTTGGGCACCGCTTGCCCGCGCCAGCGCCCGCGACAGGGGCGAATGATCCACGTGGCTGTGGGTCACAATGATATGGCTGATCTCCTGACCCGCCCCAAGCGCATCCAGTATCGTCGTCAGGTGGCGCGGGTCATCCGGACCCGGGTCGATCACCGCAAGTTGCCGCGTCCCCAGTAAATAGGTATTGGTGCCCGTGAACGTCATGGGCGACGCGTTGGGGGCCACGATCCTGCGCACATCCGGCGCAACGGTTTCCGACACGCCGACCGGCGGGTCAAAATCCAGATCGAATATATCGTCCGCCATGTCACCGTCCTTGCACCGGTCAATAATCGTGGGGTATTGAACTCCATGAATTTTGACATTCTGAAAAATGTTCTGCCCAAAGGGATCTACGGGCGTTCGGCGCTGATACTGCTGCTGCCGGTCGTTACAATCCAGTTCGTCGTCTCGGTGGTATTTATCCAGCGCCTGTTCGAGGATGTCACGCAGCAAATGGTGTCCAACGTGGCATTAGAGATAAATCACGTCGTGCGCCGCATTAACGCCGTGGATGGTCGTGCCCAAGCGCTGGCGGAAATTGCCGAATTGGCGGGCGAGTTACAATTGACGGTCGATCTGATGGATACCCAGAACACGCTGCGGCCAGACGTGCGAAATTTTTATGACCTGTCCGGAAAATCCGTCATCGCAACCTTTCGCGACCGCATCAAAGATACCCTGTTTGTTGACCTGAAATCGAGCAGTCATCGTGTGACCCTGCAGGTCAGCACCAACAAGGGCACGCTGTCGGTCATTATTGCCCGCACACGGGTGTCGGCGACGAACCCGCATCAGTTGCTGGTGCTGATGGTTTTTACGTCTATCCTTATGGCATTGATTTCAATCATTTTCTTACGAAATCAATTGCGTCCGATCCGCCGTCTTTCACGAGCCGCCGAAGCTTTTGGCAAGGGCCAGATCATTCCATACAATATTGCCGGTGCCACCGAAGTGCGCAGTGCGGGGCAGGCCTTCATCGACATGCGTGACCGCATCGAGCGCCAGATAGAACAACGCACGTTGATGCTTTCTGGTGTCAGCCACGATCTGCGCACGCCGCTCACGCGGCTGAAACTGGGCCTTTCGATGGCCGAACAGGACGCCGAAACCACGGCTTTGCTGCGTGACGTCAATGACATGGAACTGACGCTGGACGAATTTCTGACGTTTGCGCGCGGTGACAGCCTCGAAGAACCAACCGCCACCGATGTGGTGGTCCTGCTGGAAAAACAATTCAACGACGCAAGAAGCGCCAATATTGATATCACGCTGAATATCAATGCCAAAGCCAGACAGATGCGGAAGGTGACCTTGCGCCCGGTTGCCATAGGACGCGCGCTGATGAATCTTATTGCAAATTCCGGGCGCTACGGCAGCAAATGCCGGCTAAGTCTGGTAACTGCGCGTGATCAGTTCGACATTGTCGTCGAAGACAATGGTCCCGGTATTGCGCGCGCACAGCGCGATGACGCGATCAGGCCATTCATCCGGCTTGATCAGGCACGCAATCAGGATTCGGGGGCTGGCGTCGGTCTTGGGTTGTCAATCGCCAAAGACATCGCGCGCAGCCACGGCGGTGCGCTTATTCTTGCGGACAGCGACGATCTGGGCGGCCTGAAAGCAATCTTGCGCCTGCCCGTCTAAATAACGGTCAACGCGTGCAGACGTTCGCGGGTTTCCAGATGCGGCACCGCGTTAAAGGACAATAAACGCAAACGCGCAGAGGTCACCTCAAAGCGGCTGTAAGACGCGTTATAGGTTTTCAGGATCAATTCGGTCAGCGCCGCTATCCCCAAGTTCAGCACATGACGCATGAGGACACATTTGGGACCGCCCGAAGACACGACCAGAATTTTCTGTCCCGGCAGCGCGTGGGCAGCGATCGCCTGCATGACCCGTGCCTGAAAATGCGCAAGGCTTTCGCCAACCCCGCGGATCGTGTCAGCGTCCCACGCGTGCATGACCTCCCGGAACATCGCCTCGAGCGCCTCTGCGGTGCGTGGGTCTTCGCGCGGATTGGCGGCGCGAAAAGCGTCTTCCATGCTGTGGTAGTTCATTTCGTTCAGGCGCGGGTCTTCGATCACATCACCCAACGCCATGTTTTTGCGCAAACCCGCCAATGTTTCACGGTGACGACGTAGCGAACCACAGATCACGCGGTCAAATTTCTGCGCATTTGCGGCCAGATGCGCGCCCAACCATTCGGATTGTTGGTGGCCAAGCGGGCTAAGCCGGTCGTAATCCGCTGTGCCAAATGACGCCTGCCCGTGCCTGACAAAAAAAATCTCACCCATTATCGGCCTTTTCGCTGCGTGTTGTGACCTACTCGAGAGATAGGTGACACTTTATACCGGAGACATAGGTTACACAAATAGCGCTTTGCGAGGAGAAGCAAGGTGTCTTGGAAGGAGTGCAATGTTATGGGTGAGCGTCTTCGATTTGTGGCTCGGCTGTTTGATGGCGAGAAGATGGCGCCTTGAACCGCGCCGGGTTTCCCGGAGGCCATTTACTTCGTTTTATGCGACCATATCCAAGTCTTCTTTCTGAGCATAGTACCTCTCTTCGGCCTCAGCGGGTGGGATGTTTCCAATGGGACCGAGCAGGCGGCGGTTGTTGAACCAGTCGACCCATTTCAGGGTTTGCCATTCGACCGCCTCCATGGTGCGCCAGGAGCTGCGCCGGTGAATGACCTCGGCCTTGTAAAGCCCGTTGATCGTCTCAGCCAGGGCGTTGTCATAGGAATCGCCGACGCTGCCCACAGATGGTTCAATGCCGGCTTCGGCTAGCCGTTCGGTGTACTTGATAGAGACATATTGAACTCCGCGATCACTGTGATGAATGAGGCCGCTTTTACCAACCGGCCGTCGGTCGTAAAGTGCCTGCTCCAAGGCGTCGAGAACGAAGTCCGTTTTTGGGGTTCGTGACGTGCGCCAGCCGACGATGCGATTAGCGAAGGTGTCGATCACAAAGGCGACGTAGACAAACCCCTGCCCCCTTTCGGCGAATGCCCGCATTCGCCTGTCGGTAGTGGGATCGACACATAGGTGAAATCGCTGACCCAAAGCATATTGGGTGCGGGTGCTCGGAACTGTCGGTTAACCTTGTCACGCGGACATGGCAGTGCCATATCACGCACTGTCGTTTTGACATGTTTTCCTCGGATAACCCCTTGAAGACCAATCTGTTTCATCAGACGGGCTACTGTGCAACGCGCCACGTCAAAGCCCTCTCGCCGCAGCTGGTGCCAGACCTTGCGCACCCCATAAACCTTGAGATTTTCATCCCAGACACGCTTGACCTCAGGAAGCAGAACCGCATCCCGCTTGGCCCGTCTTGAGGCCATATCCGGGTTCCTCTTGACCATCGCACGGGCATGATATGTCGACGGAGCGATCGGCAAAACCCTGCAGATCGGCTCGACTCCGAAGACATCGCGATGATCGTCAATGAAGGTCGTCATCGTTTCAGTGGGCGGTCGAGCTCCGTCCCGCTGCCTGACAGGCTATTGCGTAGCAATTGCCGAGAAGGGGGCAAAATACGCGCTCGCCTTGCGAAGAATCTCGTTGGCTTGGCGCAATTCCTTATTCTCTCGTTCCAACGCCTTGATCCGTGCCCGCTCGTCAGACGTCACGCCATCGCGCAAGCCGCTGTCCGTTGCTGCCTGCCGGACCCAGCGGCGCAGCGTTTCCGGGGTGCAGCCGATCTTGGCCGCAATCCCGGCAATCGCAGCTGACTGGCTGTCATAGTTACTCCGGTGCTCGAAAACCATCCGTACGGCCCGCGCGCGCACTTCAGGCGAAAATCTGTTTGCTCTCTTGTTCTTTCCCATAGCTCCAATCTTTCCTCGATTTGGAGCCTCCTGAAAACCCGGGGCGGTTCACAACACAGAACGATTTGTGGTGTGCGGATCATAAGGGCGAGTTCGTGCTCACCGATCGGCGCTGTTGTTACCCGCTGACGATTACTGATTTTGCCAGCCGATATCTGATCACCTGTGAGGCTTTGTCATCCACCAAAGAAGCCTATGCATTCTATGGCTTCGAACGTGCATTTCGCGATTTTGGCCCGCCCAGAGCAATCAGAACCGATATCGGTGTACCCTTTTCAAGCCCAATGTCTTTGTTCAATCTGTCGAAGCTGTCTGTGTGGTGGTTGCGCCTTGGCATCGCCATCGAACGTATCAAGCCTGGCCAACCACGGCAGAATGGATGCCACGAACGCATGCATCTCACGCCTAAAAAGGAAGAGGCAAGACCGGCGGGCGATAACAGGCTTCAACGGCAGGGCAAGTTCGATGACTTCATCGAGATTTACAATAACGAACGCCCGCATCAGGGCATCGACATGAAAGTACCTGCAGATATATACGAGCGTTCGCCGCGTGAATATCGTGGCCTGCAAGAACTCAACTATCCGTTCCATGACAAGACAATCACCATCACAGCTTGTGGGCGTATCTGCATCAGCAGAAAATACATCTCTCAACTGTATTCGCCGGACAAACTGTCGGTGTCAAACAAGTCGAGGAAAACATCTGGATCGTCAGCTTCATGAACCACGATCCGGCCTTTTTTATTCATCAAACCAAAAAAATCGAACCAATCCCTGACCCGTTCGATCAAAATGATTTACCTAAGTGTCAGGAATAAACTGTGACCCATGTGTCCGGTATGGACCCGGGTTTTATTGGTAGCGGGAGAGGGACTTGAACCCCCGACACGCGGATTATGATTATTCCTTAGGCCATGCTCAATCCTGCTCACAGTTTCGCAACCCGAACCAAACTCGTCGCCTATTCAATAACTTGTTGGCTGCAACCCGACCCAAATCAGCTCAGCCAGTTGCTAACAAGCGCAAGGATTTCTGCTCCCACGTGGCACCCAAGGTGGATCTCGGGCATGGTCACTTCTTGGGGGCGACCCATTTCTCGATTGGACCTTTTGCCCTTTCCAGAAGTGAAATGTTCAACGCACTGAGGTACTGATCAAGGAAGCATTCTATCGATTGGAGATGATGCAACTCAACACGCAAAGGCTCGCCTTCTTTAAAATCAAACGTCATAGCTGTGGGTATAGCGCAGTACCTTGCAAGTTCAGGCGATACAGTTGGCGCACTGTGAACTATTAAATTCCGTAGCTCTGAGAACATTTGAACCGTCGCGCACCAATCGCTCACATCCGTTTGCTTGTACTTGCTCGGACGAAGCAGACCTGCTTCATTCCAGTAGTGTTCCATCACCGAATACAAGCCATTATAAATCTTCTTCCTCCTCCAGTTCTTGTATCTCTCGACCCATGCCGCTTCCCACGCGGCGGAATTGTGTTCGCGGTCGCGGAACAGCTTTCTCATTGGTTTGTTATCTGGTCCCCTAATGAAATTCTCTGGGTTGTGGCGAAGGTAAATCTCGAAAGCTTCGAACACGATATCCTCGATAGACCCGACTAAGTCAGCGACACCGTAGGCAGCAACCAGTTCGGTGGATTGTTCATAATGTGAAGCCGCCTGCTTTCCGGACCAAACGGCTAAGGGGGCATGGATCGCTTTCCCGTAGATGCTCCTCATTGTCACCGTTTGAAGCGCCTTTTCCTCGGGAAGACCGTCGTAGTGGTTCTTGGCAATGCACATTGCGTTGATCGTAATAGCCCAACGAAGATAGATACTTCGTGAAAGGTTCTTCCAGTCGCCAATTTTCTCAGTCGTTTTCTCAATCCACTTTTCGGACGGATCGTCCGTTCGGTGGATGAGTTTGGTAACCCCTCCATCTTCGTCTGACGGAAGCTTCTCGAAATGTTTCTGAGGAACAAAAAGTGCTCTTTGTCTTATGCTTGTCATTGGCCACCTAATTGCGTGCTACACGCTACAATTTCAGACTGAGCCAAACAGTCAAGCGCAGAGACAGAAAACCCCACACCCCTTCAAACTGTACCCTGACACGCGGATTCTGGGTGTCATATAGTGGCCTCATGAAACAAACACTGATAGCTGGGATTGCATTTTTACTGTTCAGCCAAGGCACAACACATGACTTTGGCACCCATAGGACACCCAGCCTTAAACTCAAAACGCGGCACAAATCAGGAAGCGATACAAGTCATTGTTTTACTTTGCTGAAATGGTGCCCGGGGGAGGAATCGAACCACCGACACGAGGATTTTCAATCCAAACCGTTAAAATCCCCAATGACACCCATATGGAACCCAGCGCCCAAACAGACTCCAATGCAATCACTGAAGGATCACACAAGACACTGATATAATTGAAGATTTATGGTAGCGGGAGAGGGACTTGAACCCCCGACACGCGGATTATGATTCCGCTGCTCTAACCACCTGAGCTACCCCGCCGTACCGTGGGCGTATTTAGGCGAGGCTTGGGTTTGGGTCAAGGCGCGAATTGGCCGGAATTCGGGTGGTCTGCGGGCGCTGCGGCGCACCGGTTTTCGGGCCTGTGTGCCCAACCCTGTGCCCGTCAATAGCGGATGCCAAACCGCTGATAGAGAAAATGCAGCAACCACGCCGGTCCGATCAGCAGGAACTGGATATCGCGCAAAAACGATGGCTTTTTGCCTTCGATTTTGTGGCCCCAGAACTGGCCGATCCAGGCGACGACAAACACAACCAGCGCGAACTGCCACAACGGCCACGCGAAATTTGCCTCGTATAGCCGGATGAGCCACAGGCTGGCCGCCAGATAAACCGCAATCCCTACCGCCAGTTGCCATGACGCAATCAGGTAATAAACCAGCACCAGCAGAAACACCGGCAGTAACCAGTTGAAATTTTGCACAGAACCAAGAAAAGCCGGCACCGGCAGCGCGTAAACCAGCGCTGCGACCGTCCAGACGATCACCGGTACGCAGACCCAATGAATGGCCTTGTTGGTGGGGTCCTTATGGCTTTCGCCGTACTCGGTCAGCAGCGCGTCAATTTTGCGGGTCATGGGGCCTCCGGTCGGGTGATCTGTTTGCAGTACCATAGGCCGGTGAACCAAAAGGGCAAGCCGAGCGCGTCACCCCCCCAGGAACAGCCGTCCCACATCGGGGTTGGCAAGCAGCGCGTCGCCGGTGTTGGCCATGGCGACTTCACCCGCCACCAGCACGTATCCCAGATCGGCAAATTCCAGCCCCTTGCGGGCGTTTTGCTCGACCATAACGATGGTCTTGCCGTCCTCTTTTTGCAGGTCTTCAAGAATGCCAAACACCATGTCGATGTACCGCGGCTCCAGCCCGATAGACGGTTCGTCCACCAGCAAAACGTCAGGCTCCATCACCAGAGCGCGCGATATTTCCAGCAACCGGCGTTCACCGCCCGACAGAATGCGCGCCGGTTGGTTGGCGCGTGCGGCCAGGCGGTCGTATTTGTCAAAAAGCTCATCGGCCTTGGCGGCAGCGGCCCTGGTTGTGGCCATCAGATACCCGCCCATCAGCAAATTTTCCCGCACGGTCATATCGGGAAAAACCGAATTGTCCTGCAAAATATAGGCGATCCCGGCTTCGGACAGTTTCTGGTTGGATTTTTTGCGTGTCACATCGTTGCCGCTGCACGTTATCGTGCCCGACTTGATGGTCGTGAACCCATAGATCGAATGCAGAACCGTCGATTTTCCTGCGCCGTTCGGGCCGATCAAACACAGTGATTGTCCCTTGCCGACCGACAGATCAATGTCATGGAGGATTTCCATCGCGCCGTAACCAGCCACCAGATTTTCTATGGTCAAAAGCGGATTTTCACCGGCCAGCGTCTTCAGATCCGCGCGGGTCGGACGGGCCGACGACATTTCGGCGGCCTGTTTGGCGACATCGTCCACCGACATCACAGTGTCGACGGTCCCCTGATGATAGCCGGTTGTCTTTTTTGGTCGCTCGCCCATGATCAATGCCCTCCCAGGTAGGCCTCGATGACACGCGGGTCATTCTGAATGTCTTTCGGCTGCCCACTGGCAATCAGCCTGCCTGCCGCCAGTACATGAATTTCATTGGCCAGGTTCATCATCACCCGCATGTTGTGCTCGATCACAAACAGGGTGACGCCAAAACGTTCGTTCGCCTGTTTCAGACGGTCTATCAGACCGTTGATCAGGGTGGGATTGATCCCCGCCGTGGGTTCATCCAGCAGCAAAACCTCGGGTTCGTTCATCAGCGCCATGGCAAATTCCAACAGCTTTTGCTGGCCAAACGACAAAGACCCCGCCAGCAAATGCCGTTTTGAGGCCAGCCCAACAAATTCGAGCAACTCTTCGGCGCGGCCCAAATCATCGGGATTGGGCCGGTGCAACAGGCTGCGCACAGAGCTGCTGCGCACGGGGCGCGAAATCAGCATATTTCGCACACAGTCCATTTCATCGTAGACATGGGTTTGCTGAAAAGTCCGCACCATGCCCAGACGGGCGATTTCAGCGGTGCGCATTTTTTTTGTTTCCCGCCCGCGATACTTGATCGAACCTTTGTCGATCGGGTGATAGCCGCAGATCGACCCGAACAGAGTGGATTTTCCCGACCCGTTCGGCCCGATCAGGCCAACGATTTCGCCCTTTCGCACGGACAGCGAAATATTCTCGTTGGCGATCACACCGCCAAAATGCTTGGAAACGCCGGACACGCTCAGCATGACCTCTGCGTCGCTCATGTCCGCGCCTCCGCTGTGGATTTGCCAATTCCAAGTTTACGTCGCAGATTGTCAAACCCGCCCATCACGCCGCCGGGAAAGAACACCACGATAATGACAATCAACAATCCCAACGCCACGCGCTGCCAGCCAAACAGGAAAGTCCAGAAAAATTCCTTGAACAACTGAAACACCACCGCCCCAATGATCGGCCCCCAAATGGTGCCTTTGCCGCCGATCAGAGTCATCAACAGCATCCAAACCCCGATTGTGGTGCCGGAAAACGCCACCTCTGTCGGGTCGATAAAGTTCTTGGAGGATCCGTATATCCCCCCCGCAATGGCGGCAAAAAACGCAGCGATTGCCCAGGCAAATGCTTTGACCTGGGCGGTGGGCAGGCCCATGGCCTCGGCCTTGTCCTCGTTATCGCGAATGGCGTTCATGACAAAACCAAAGCGCGTTGAGTAAAGCCAGCGCAGCAGAATAAAGAACACCACCACCGTGGCGAGGCCGATAAAATACAGAAGCGGTGCCAGTTCAAGCGTACGCGGTGGTTGCACGAAATTCATGCCGGAGCCCGCTCCAAGAATATCCATGGTCGAGGCAAATTCGCCTGCAGCCACCCCAAGCCCCAACGTACCGATGGCAAAATAATGCCCACGCATTTTCAAAAGCTGCGAACCCACCAGCAGGCCAAGAAAAAAATTGAGCACGGCCACGACCATCAATCCGACGACCAGCGACGCCACAAATGTGGGTGTGTCCACCGTGAAACTGGCCAGATCGCCGCCCTCGGCGGCGTTGTAGACCGCCAGTGTAAACCCACCGGCCCACACCTGAATCGAGGCCAGCAAATACATACCGACGCCAAAAAACAGGATATTCCCAAAAGAGTTATATCCCATTTGCCCGCCCAGCATATCCCAGCTCAGGGCGATCAGGATGAACACCATCACGTCGACAAGCTGGGTCATGTTGTGGGGCAGGAACCAGGGTGCCGCAAAAAATACACCCAGCGCAATTGCGGCAACCAGCCACTGGACAGCCGTTGTTTTAACCATCGAACAGGCCCCTATTTCAGATACTGGCGCTTACGGCGCATGATGGCCGCGCGTACCAGCAACGCGATGGGCACGATAATAAACACCATGCCGTTCTGGAATTCGGGCCCAAGCACAAATCCGGAATAATTTTCGTAGACACCCAAAGAAAGCGCCGCGAAGATCACTCCGGCAATGTTGCCGACACCGGCTAAAATAACGATGACAAAGCTGCGCAATGTATAGATCAGCCCCTGAAAAGGATGCAGGATAAACACAAACGCGACGATGGATCCCGCAACGCCGCATATCGCGCCGTTCAGCGCATAGGTCATTTCATAAACACGGCGTGTGTCGATGCCCATGATGCGGGCCGCGCGCGCATTTTGCGATGTTGCCCGCATGGCGCGGCCGAACCGCGAATACCGCACCAATACCACCAGAAACACCGCCGCAGCGATGCCCAGAACCGCGCCGAGTGCGCGTGATCCCGGGATGTTCACCATGTTCTGCATGAAACTAAAAGTCTGCAACTGCGCGTCGATCACCCGTTCCTCAGCGGTGAACATGATATTCATGCCCTGCTGCATGACCAGTTCAATGCCAAATGTCGCCAGCAGGGACACAAACAGGTCGCGTTCCAGCACTTTGTCAACCACCAGCCGGAAGACGATCATGGCAAAAAGACCCATCCCGACTGCAGCCACTGCCATCGATAATACAATCCACAAAATATGCGGTGCGTCGGGCAGAATTCCGGTCATGGTTTCGATAAAAAAGAACGCCATATACCCACCGAGGATCACAAAAGCGCCTTGCGCGACATTGATGATATTCATCACTCCCCAAACCAGCGCCATCCCGTAAGCAATCAGTCCGAATATCGCGCCGACCAACAACCCGTTGGCGATCAGCTCCAGGTTGATAGTAGGGGCAAAACTGGTCAACAGTTCGATGTTGGCATAGATTTTATCCATGGCGGCGGTCCGTAAATAGTGGATTTATTGGCGAAAGCACAAAAACGGGGGGCGCGAACAATTGCGCCCCCCGGAAGATTGTTGTCCGCTGACTTAGTTTTCCGGACGCGGATGAACGATTGCGGATTCTGCCCATTGGGTTGGTCCCACAACTTTCAGCGCACCGCCCTGAACCTGATACAGCACCATCGGCTTGGCAATGTTTTTGCCGGTGTCGTCAAAGTCGATATTGCCGTAGAAGGTTGACAGTTCTGTCGCAGCCAGCGCTGCACGTACTGCGTCCTGATCCAGCGATCCGGCCCGCGTAAACGCATCGGCAAAGACCATGACCGCAGCAGCGGACTCAGCAGCCTGATAAGGCGGCGCATAGTCATACAGCTTTTCAAACGCAGAAGCAAAATCGCCGGCCGAACCCATCAGGTCATCCGAATAGGTCAACGTTGGCGCCCATTGCGCCGCGCACAGCGTGTTTTCCGCACCGGCGCCAAATTTACCGATGATATCAGCACTGTCGCAGTGGGTCATGGCCAGCATGGGCACATAGACGTTTTGCTCGTTGATCTGACGGATCGCCGTTGCCGCGCCTTTAGAGTGACCCGAAACAACCAACAGATCGGGTTTGAGCGCGCGGACCTTGGTCAGCGTCGGGGTCATGTCCGAAAGATCTTTGGGCAATTTGTCGTCGATGACGATGGTCATGCCATATTTGGCGGCATCATCCATCACACCGGCGCGAATGTCCTGACTGAACGGATCATTTTCAAACGCCATTGCGATCGTCATGGACGCGGGATCGCGTCCCGAGGCTTTGGCGACTTCGTCAAGCAATGTGATCGATGAGGCCAAGTATTGCTCGGATGTGGACAGCACCGCAAACAGGTTTTTGTAGCCGTTGGTGAACAACGAGCGCGACGCGCCGTTGGCCTCGACCATGGGGACACCATGTTTTTCGGTGATGGGCGCGATTGCCTTGGTCAGACCTGACGAATAAGGCCCAAGCAGGTATTCGACGCCGTCCTGGCTGATCAGACGCTCGGCCAGTTCGGCACCACGCGCCGGCGTTGACTCGTCGTCATAGTATTTGATGGCCAGATCATGTGCTTCGCCGTTGACGATAACCCCGCCGTTGGCGTTGATCATATCGACGGCCATATTGTAGCCGTTCATAGTGTGCTGGCCGTTGGTGGAATATTTACCCGACTGCGACACTGCCGCGCCCAGCACGATCGTATGCGCTGAAGTGGCAAATGCAAACGCAGACAATGCAAGGACGCTGACGCCCCCAAGGATGTAATGTTTCATGATTTCTCCCGGTTGTTGTAGGATTGTAAAGTCTTGTTGAACCAACTTTTCGACGGACCGACCATAGAAGATAAAAAGACAGAGTCAAAACCGATTTTTTATTGAGCGGTTAAAAAAATGGTGCTGCTGGGGAGAATTGAACTCCCGACCTCTCCCTTACCAAGGGAGTGCTCTACCTCTGAGCTACAGCAGCCCGCTTATGCGCGATATTTCTTAGCGCAATTGCGCCCAGACGCAAGGGGTAACTGGACGCTGTGCGTGGGCTTCGTTACAGAGAGCGCATGACGCGAAAAATTCCCGACAGCACGGCCAAGGACAGCGCCAAATCACGCGCGGCGACGGTGCGGGAGGCGCGTCTGAAGGCGGCCTTGCGGGCCAATCTGAAGCGGCGAAAATCGCAGGAACGCGTGCGGGGCGAAAGCACCGCAAAAAGCAGCGAATAAAGGCAAGTCAATGGATTCCATTCTAGTCAAAGGCGGCGGGGAACTGCATGGGCAAATCCCCATCGCCGGTGCCAAAAACGCCGCGCTGGCCCAGATGCCGGCGACGCTTTTGTGCGCGGAACCCCTGACGCTGACAAACGTGCCGCGCCTGACCGATATCAGAACGATGACGCGTTTGCTTGAATCGCTGGGTACAATCGTCAGCCAGCGCGACGACAGTCGGACGCTGGAGTTACAAACCCCGGAAATAACCGACCACAAAGCCGATTACGATATCGTGCGCCAGATGCGGGCGTCAATTTTGGTCCTTGGGCCGATGCTGGCGCGTGACGGGCACGCGGTCGTGTCGCTACCGGGCGGTTGCGCGATTGGTGCGCGGCCCGTTGATTTACATCTCAAGGGACTCGAGGCTCTGGGGGCCGAACTGGAATTACGCGACGGCTACGTGCACGCGCGCGCGCGCGGCGGTTTGCGCGGTGGCACTTTCGTGTTTCCCTTTGTATCTGTCGGGGCGACCGAAAACCTGTTGATGGCCGCCAGTTTGTGCAAAGGCACGACCGTGCTGAAAAACGCGGCGCGCGAACCCGAAATCGTCGATCTGGCCCGTTGCCTGCGCGCCATGGGTGCGCACATTGACGGCGAGGGCTCCGCGACGCTGACAATCGAAGGCGTCGACAGCCTGCACGCTGCCTCGCACACCGTTGTGACCGACCGGATCGAACTGGGCACCTATATGTTGGCACCCGCGTTTACGGGTGGACGCGTTGAACTTCTGGGTGGACGGCTGGAACTGGTGCAGGCCTTCGCCGCCAAACTAAGCGAAGCCGGTGTCGATATAGAAGAAACCGGCAACAGCCTGATTGTCAGCCGCAAAAACGGTCGCGTGTCGGCGGTGGATGTGGTGACCGCGCCGCACCCCGGGTTTCCGACCGACCTGCAAGCGCAGATGATGGCACTGTTGTGTATCGCTGAGGGCACATCGGTGCTGGAAGAAAGGATTTTCGAGAACCGTTTCATGCACGCACCGGAATTGATCCGCATGGGTGCTGTGATCGACGTGCATGGGGGAACTGCGACAGTGACGGGTGTAGACAAACTGCGCGGCGCGCCGGTGATGGCGACCGACTTGCGGGCCTCGGTTTCGTTGATCCTTGCCGGACTTGCGGCCAAAGGCGAAACCGTGGTGTCGCGGGTGTACCATCTGGATCGCGGTTACGAACGGGTTGAAGAAAAACTTTCGGCCTGCGGGGCCACGATTGAACGGGTACACGCTGATGGTTGATGACGCCAGATTTGAAGATGGCATCGAGGCACCCCTGCGGCTGCAAGCGCTGGACGCGGGTGATCTGAAGGTAATTTCGACGCTTATTCAGGACGCGGTATTTCCCATTTCAGAAATGTCGTGGCAACCATCCAAGCGACGCTTTGGACTATTGCTCAACCGCTTTCGCTGGGAAGACAAGGACCGCGCCACAGCGCAGGGCCGCGCCGTGGAACGTGTGCAGGCCATGATGCTGATCAATGACGTTCAAAGCGTGGCCTCCAACGGCATCGAGCGGCGCGACAACGACGTGATCCTGTCTTTGCTATCGGCAACTTTCGCACCGCTTGACGACGGCGCGGGTTTTGTCGAACTGACGCTGGCCGGTGACGGGGTGATCCGGCTGACAGTTGAATGTCTGGACGTCAGCCTGTCGGATGTTACAAGGCCGTATCGGGCACCATCGGGATCGGTGCCCAGCCACGATCTGTGAGGCTGCTACATGCCGCTGTTTCTGTCTGCCACTGACGCTGATTTCGCGGCCCGATTTGCAGCGTTTCTAGACGCTAAGCGGGCGTCCGATGCAGACGTTGATACGGCTGTTGCGTCTATTATTGGCGACGTGCAAGCGCGTGGCGACGCTGCGGTAATTGAATTGACAGAAAAATTTGATCAGCTTGATCTGACACCGCAGACGCTGGCGTTTTCGCCTGCAGAAATAGCGGATGAAATTGCCAAAGTCAGCGCGGATGAGGCCAATGCCCTGCACCTGGCCGCAGATCGCATCCGCGCCTATCACACCCGTCAGAAACCCCTGGACAAAAGCTGGACCGACGACACCGGTGCCACGCTAGGCTGGCGGTGGGGACCGGTGGACAGTGCGGGACTTTACGTGCCCGGCGGGCTGGCGTCTTATCCGTCGTCGGTGTTGATGAACGCCATTCCGGCACAGGTGGCGGGGGTAAAGCGGCTGGTGATGTGCGCGCCGACGCCGCGCGGCAAGGTCAATCCACTGGTGCTGCTGGCGGCGCAGCTGTCGGGTGTTGAAACAGTCTACCGCATCGGTGGCGCACAGGCGATCGCGGCGCTGGCGCATGGCACCGAAACCATCAAACCTGTCGATAAAATCACCGGTCCCGGCAACGCCTATGTGGCGGCGGCCAAACGGCGGGTGTTCGGGACCGTGGGCATCGACATGATCGCAGGACCGTCGGAAATTCTGGTGATCGCCGACGGCGACAACAACCCCGACTGGATCGCGCTGGATTTGCTGAGCCAGGCCGAGCACGACGAAAGCGCGCAGGCAGTGCTGATCACCGACGACGCAACATTCGGGCAAGCAGTTGGCGCGGCAGTTGAAAAAAGACTGCGCACGCTGGAGCGACGCACCATCGCCGCCAAAAGCTGGCGCGATTTCGGCGCTGTGATCACGGTGAGGACTCTTGATCAGGCCGCTGAATTGTCAAACCGGATCGCGCCCGAGCATCTGGCGTTGTGCGTGGTGGACCCAGAGACGCTGGCGAAAAAAACCACCCACGCGGGTGCGATTTTTCTGGGGGCTTACACGCCCGAGGCCATCGGAGATTACGTGGGCGGGCCTAATCATGTGCTGCCAACATCGCGTTCGGCGCGGTTTTCAAGCGGACTATCGGTTTTGGATTTCATGAAACGTACCACGCTGGCGCGGATGACGCCCCACAGCTTGCGCGCCATCGGCCCGGCGGCGGAAACGCTGGCGCAATCGGAAGGGCTGCAAGCGCACGGCCTGTCGGTTCGGGCGCGTCTGGATCACCTGAACCGGCGCGCCGATGACTAAGGCCACCGACCGCTTGAGTCATGTTGCGCTGGATGAAACCGGCCTGCCCGCCCCTACGCCCGAGATCGATCAGGAACGCAAAGTGGCGTTGTTCGATCTGCTCGAGGACAACAGTTTCGCCCTGCCCGCGCGCGCAAGTGACCCCGCACCCGACGGTCCGTTCCATCTGTTTTTGTCGATCAAAGATCGCAGACTGGTTTTTGACATCAAAACTGAATCGGGCGCTGCTTTGGCGGCGTTTCACCTGTCACTGTCGCCGTTCAAACATGTGATCAAAGACTATTTCCAGATATGCGAGGCTTATTTTGACGCCGTCAAACGCCTGCCACCGGCGCAGATCGAGGCGATAGACATGGGGCGGCGCGGCATTCACGACGAAGGCGAGCGCATCGTGTCTGAACGCCTTCACGGCAAAGTGGTTGTGGACGACGCGACGGCACGCCGCTTGTTCACGCTGATCTGCGTTTTGCACTTCAAGGGCTGAGGGCAGCGTGGTGGTGAATAAAAAGCCGTCGCTACTCCTGCCGACGTCGGTTCTTTTTTGCTGCGATCACAACGCTGTACGTTCGCCCATGGCCGAAGGGATTATGAAAAAGCGCTTTGGTCAATCGATCTACGTGCAATCGGCGGGTGTCAAACACGATCTTGAAATCGACGGGTTTTCCATTGCGGTGTGTCAGGAACTGGCTATCGAGCTGTCAAAACACCGCGTGCGCACCATCGAAGAGATGATCGAGTGGGGGGACGATTTATCTGCCTTCGATCTGATCGTCGCTATGTCGCCGGCTTCGCAACGGCGCGCGCTGGATTTCACGCGGTTCTACGCGCTGGACGTGGAATACTGGCCGATCATCGACCCGACGGGACTGGGCCGCAACCGCGAGCAAAAACTGGACGCCTACCGGCAGGCCCGTGACCAGATACTGGCGCGGATAAAAGCGCGGTTCGGCGCGGGTGGTTGATTTGCGGCGTGTTTGGGTCGCTCGTCTAACCGGGTGGTTCCTTTGCGACATGGGGGAAGTCACCGGTCGCGATGTAGGTCTCTTCTTCGGGGCTTGAGACGCGGCCGTAAATCGGGTTGCGATGGGGGTGGCGGCCAAAGCGTTCGATGATGTCGCGTACCCGCGCGTTCTGGGCGCGAAACTGTTCGGCCAAATGTGCCAGCGACGCCGGCAGATCCGCAATAATTTCGTCTGTGATGGTGTCGATCAAATCCATACGCGCCAGATGATCGGGGCCTTCGCAATGCCCAAGCGCAATCACAAAGAACGTTTTTTCCCACGGTTTGAGCGCCTTGAAGTGACCGTTCTCGATCCCCTCAATGGCAAGCCGTGCGGCCTTGCAGTCCTGGGCGTAAGCGCCGGGCGTGCCCCGCCAGAGAGATCGTGGAAACTGATCAAGCGCAAGCAGCAAAGCCAGACGCCCGCGCGGCGTTTCCGCCCATTGGTCAAGCAAGCCCTGCGCTGCCGCTGTTGTCAAACCCGCGAAGCGGGCGCAGATATGCGCGTCTACACCGCCTTGCATGCGATGATGAATCCACTTGCCAAAAGCCTCACCACTTTCCCAGAACCCATCGTCCGGAAACCAGAATTCAAGCACTTGATCAGGGCTGAATTTTGCAGAAACAGCATCCATTGTGTTGTCCTCATCTTTAGCAAGTTGAAGGGCTTGGCCTTTTCGGGCAAGACCCGAACCCCTGTCCATTTCCGAAAGTCCGCATAAGCCTTTCAGCGGGTCCCGATCCATCAGCGCCAATTATACGGAAATCCGAACACGAGACCAGCACGCTGTTCGTTCGACCGCGCCGCGTGACAGTCTTGCCCGGCCGTCCACTGCGCACATAAATCCACATTCAAAATGTTGCGCCAAAGGGTATGGCCTCACCTTGCAAATGTCGATAAATTCGCACTCATCACATAAGGAAACATGATGCGATTTTTCATAGCTGTACTCGGTATTATTTGCGCCGCCACGCTGGCCGGTGCGGCGACGATGCAAACCTCACAAGGCCAACTGAAAATAACAAAAATGGCCTCGGGGCTGAAAGAGCCGTGGGCGCTGGCGTTTTTGCCAGGCGGTGGTTTTCTGGTAACGTTGCGCGGCGGGACGCTGCGGTATTACGCAGATTCTGATGCACCGCAAAGTGATTTCCAAAACGTCAGAGGCGTGCCAAAGGTGCGCGCGCGGGGTCAGGGCGGGTTGCTCGACGTGGTTGCGGCACGGGATTTTGCCCGCACACGCGAGATTTTTCTGAGTTTTGTCAAACCGGGGCACGGCGGGGGTGCAACCGCCATGGCTGTGGCGCGACTGTCAGCCGACGGTGCGCGGCTGGAAAAACTGCGGGTGATATTTGAGATGAGCAAATTCAGCGGCGCGACCAAGCATTACGGTTCGCGCGTCGTCGAAGCCCGCGACGGCACATTGTTTTTGACGATCGGCGAGCGCGGCGCGCGGGATTTGGCGCAGGATTTAACTGTGCACAACGGCAAGGTGATCCGCGTCAACCGCGACGGAACAATTCCGCACGACAATCCGTTTGCCGACGGTGGCGGCGCACCGGAAATCTGGTCTTACGGGCACCGAAATCCGCAAGGTGCGGCGCTTGATGGGCGCGGGAATTTCTGGCTGGTGGAACACGGTGCCAAAGGTGGCGACGAGATCAACCGCCCGCGCAAGGGCCGCAATTACGGCTGGCCGGTGATTTCCTACGGCACGCATTACAATGGCGCGAAAATCGGCGTGGGTAGCGCCAGCGCCGGGATGGAACAACCGGAATATTACTGGGATCCCTCGATCGCCCCGTCGGGCATGATGATTTATTCGGGTGCGATGTGGCCACGATGGCAAGGCAATTTCTTTGTCGGATCGCTGAAATTTGACTATATATCGCGGCTGGCTTTCGTGGGTGGCACGCTGAAACAGGTGGAAAGACTGGGGTCACAAGAAACCGGCCGCCTGCGCGACGTGCGCGAAGCACCGGACGGATCGATCTGGTTCCTTTCGGTCGACAAAGGCGCGCTCTACCGGATCAGCAGGAACTAGAATGTTCGGGATTGCACTTGGATGCACAACGTTCATGAAAATCTTTAACTTGTTGCTCTCGCACGCTAACGCCTTTAGCCCGAACAGCCCCAGCTCCGGGTCAACGTTCCAATCGCTACTTTTACCAATCCTATGGCACCTGCGCCGCGTGGCCGCCCTGTTTGCGGCGTGACAACAATTCCCCACCCGATCCCAAACCTCCGGCGGGCGGGATTCAGGCCCTTGATCTTTACCCCGTTTGCGCGCATTGAAGCGCCACCCGTCAAAGGGCGGCATCAGAAACCCAAAATGGAGACAACATGGCCAAGGAAGAACTTCTCGAATTTCCAGGTGTCGTGGTCGAACTTTTGCCCAACGCGACATTCCGGGTCGAGCTGGAAAACGGCCATGAAATCATCGCCCACACCGCTGGTAAAATGCGCAAAAACCGCATTCGCGTGCTGGCCGGTGACAAGGTTCAGGTGGAAATGACGCCTTATGACCTGTCCAAAGGCCGGATCAATTATCGCCACAAATAAGCCCGTGCGGCTGGTCTTGGGTTCCGGCAGTCCACGGCGGCTGGAGCTGCTGGCGCAACTGGGTCTGACGCCCGACGATATTCGCACCCCTGATATTGACGAAACCCCGCTGGCCGGTGAAATCCCGCGCCTGTATTGCCAACGTATGGCGCGCAGCAAAGCGCTGGCATTGGATGTGGCGGCGGGCGAGGCTGTGCTTTGCGCTGACACCACGGTCGCGCTGGGGCGGCGGATTTTGGGCAAACCGGATAACGCGGCCCAAGCGGCGGATTTTCTGGCGCAACTGGCGGGGCGGCGGCACAAGGTTTACACGGCGCTGGCTGTGCGTACCCCTGCGAAGCTGTGGGAAAAAGACGTGATGTCGGTGGTCAGGGTCAAGCCAATGTCCGGCGCTGAAATCACCCGATACGTCGCCACGGGCGACTGGCATGGCAAGGCTGGCGGTTACGGCATTCAAGGCGCGGGCGGCGCGCTGATCCCGTGGATATCGGGGTCCTACAGCGCCATCGTCGGCCTGCCGCTGAGCGAAACCGCAGGCGTGCTGCGCGCCGTCGGCGTGTTGCGGTGAAAGGGTCGAGCATTCTGATAGACCGGCGCGACGGGCGGAGCATTGCCGCGCGTCTGGTCGACGGTCGTCTTGACGATTTGCTGATCGACGCCGCAGATGATGTGCCGCGCATAGGCGCGATCTACCGCGCCAAAGTCAGTCGCCTGACCAAAGGCCTGCACGGCGCGATGCTGGATATGGGCGCGGGTCACGGATTTCTGAAAGCCGCCAAAGGCTTGCGCGAGGGGCAGACTATTCTGGTGCAGGTCGCCTCGATCAGTGAACCCGGCAAAGCGCCACCCGTCACCACCCGTCTGTTGTTCAAAAGCCGCTACGCCATTGTCACGCCCGATGCACCGGGCCTAAACGTCGCGCGCAGTATTCATGACGAGGACGAACGCGTGCGTCTTCTGGATCTGGCACAGGCGGGCATGCAACACGCTCCCGACGGCATTGGCCTGATCCTGCGTTCGGGTTGCGCTGCTGCCGATGACGCCACCATTCAAATTGACATCGCCCAAATGCTTGGCCTGTGCGTGCAGGTCGTGTCCGATACCGACAGTATGCCCGCGTTATTGTTGGATGCACCGGACGCCGCCACACAAGCATGGATCGACTGGGACGGCGACGCAGTCATAAGGCACGACGGCTGTTTTGCTGACCACAGCGTGTGGGACATGATCGCAGACTTGTCTCACCCGTTGGTTCGCCTTGCCGGTGGGGCAACGATGTTTGTCGAACCTACGCGCGCAGTTGTGGCGGTGGACGTCAACACCGGTGGCGATTTCAGCCCCGCTGCCGGGCTAAAAGCCAATCTGGCCGCGGCCAAAGCCCTGCCGCGTGCGTTGCGTCTGCGCGGGCTTGGTGGCCAAATTGCGGTGGATTTCGCCCCCATGGCCAAAAAGGACCGCAGATTGGTCGAGCAGGCCTTGCGAAAGTCTTTGCGACTGGATGGCATAGACACGGTGCTGGCAGGCTGGACGCCTCTGGGCCACCTGGAACTGCAACGCAAAAGGGCGCGGCGACCTTTGGCTGAATTGTTGTAGAACGCGGACAAAGCGAACCGGGACTTTCCACCACCGGATTCGACCGCGATGTTCGACCAAAGCGACAATAGCGGTTTAAAAATAACTGATAGATGTATAGGGTTTAACTTTGCCGGCATGGATTTGGAGCAACCCGATGCACCCATATAAAACTCTGGACGAAAAGGCATTTTGGGGTCCTGCTGTGGCGCGCCGGGGGGCGTTGGATATCGACGAGTTATGGGCGCCGAAATTTCTGATACCCAAAAATCGGTCGGTAGTGACTTTCGGATCGTGTTTTGCGCAGCATATCAGTCTGGCACTACAAGAACGCGGTTTCGGTTGGTTGAACACCGAACCGGCACCGCGGCACTTATCACCGGCAAGCGCCCGCAAATTCAATTACGGCGTGTTTTCCTGCCGGACCGGCAACATTTATACGGTTTCTTTGCTGGCCCAATGGGTGGACTGGGCGTTGGGGAACACCGAAGTCCCCGATGAAATCTGGGAAAACGATGGTCGTTACTATGATCCCTTTCGCCCCAATATTGAACCGAATGGGTTCGCAAGCGCCAAGGAACTGCTGCGTTCGCGCGAAATCGCGGTACAGGCTTTCGCAAAGGCGATCACGTCTTGCAGAGTGTTTATCTTTACCCTTGGGTTAACCGAAAGCTGGGTAAATGCGAGAAAAGGATACGAGTACCCGATGTGTCCCGGCACAGTTGCCGGCGAATATGACCCCGAAATCCATAGGTTCGAAAATCAAAAATTTCAGAGCATTTCCGATACACTGACTCTAACTCTGAAAAAAATCCGCCGCGCCAATCCGAAAATATCGGTCTTGCTGACAGTGTCCCCCGTGCCACTGACGGCCACCAATTCAGGAGACCATGTTCTGGTCGCGACGGTCAGGTCAAAATCCATCCTGCGTGCTGTTGCCGCTGAAATTGTCGCCAACAGAAAATTTGTCGACTATTTTCCATCTTACGAAATCGTCACCGGCATTCCTTTCAAGGGTCGTTTTTTTGAGTCCAACCTGCGTCACGTAACTCAGGCGGGCGTCGATCATGTGATGAACCGGTTTTTTAGTGTCATCGAAGCCAAAAATGCCACGAAATCCAAGTGGCGCAAAAAATTCAAAAAAGTAGTCAAACCGGATCAAGCGACGGCCGAAGACATCGTCTGCGAGGAAGAAGTCCTTGCAGCTTTCGCCGATCCGATTAGACCGCCAAAACCATGAAAATCTGTGTTCTTGGCAACAGCCATGCCATCAGTCTGTTCAAGGCCTGGAATTCACTGATCTACACCAATCCAGACCATAACATGACATTTTTTGTCAAGCCGCAGCAAAGCCTTGCCGATTTAGTCGCCACGGACGGTTGTCTTGTGCCTGACAATGCAGAGCTGCTTGAAGCAATAAAATTGTCGTCCGGTGGATTCGACCGCGTTAACCTGGCCGATTTCGATATATGTCTGATTCACGGGCTGCAGCTGTTTGTACCGATTCTTGGCGACGAATTTTCTGTGGCGGTGCGCCAACTGACTGCTCAGGAAGCGGTGACCAACTCGCTGGGGTTTGAAACTGCCCTCAAGGTGCGCAGCCAAAGCGACATCCCGATTTATCTGGGCCATTGTCCGTTGAATTGTAAGGGCCGGACTTATCCGGGGCAAAATCCCAATCCTGTCCCTTATCGGACTATGGTCAGCCAAATGATAGACTCTATTCGTCTTTCAAAAACGTGGCTTCTACCCCAACCGCCGGAAACCATTGTCGACGGAGTTTGTTCGCGCGCCGATCTCGCCCGCGATCGCGCAGAACCGGATAATGGAATAGTGGACTTGTCGTTGATCTATGGCGTCCGGGATAACAAACACATGAACGAAGAATTTGGCATCCTGTGGCTGACCGCGTTTTTTGAACATATTGCAGCAATTCGCGTTTTACCCGAAACATAGTTTTTCACCAAACGCGTGGAAATATTTGATTTCAGGCAGCGTTGGAGGAGTCCGGTTTTGCGCGAAATGCTTTAATGAACCCCTCCGCGTCTTAGCTCTGTGGTGAATTGCGAAATCGCAGAGAAACAAGTTAAACGCCGTGCAACCTGCGTCGGTTGCGCCAAACTGCAGCAGAGGTTCGATAACCCGGGAAAGAAACGGTCGCAGCCTGCGTTGCATTTTCGCGCTCCCCACGTCATAAGGTACGGTGTCGTCCCTTGTTTTACTCAGTGGAGCCTCGCATGCGTGACCTTCCCGAAACTGACTATTGGCAGGCCTTCCAAAGCAAATCCACCGGCATTTTGACGTGGCCACGGCTTGACGCGCTCTGGTCGCAAATCGGTGGCGCTCCGACGGGTTGGTATATTTACGAACTGTCCGGAGATACGCCGACCCAACCGGTCGAACCACAGGACCTACAGGCATTTTTAGTGTCGGCAAAATCTTTTGCACAGGCGCGGACGCACGGCAGCCATTGCGGCTGCGTCTACGTTGATGATCCAGATATACCAACGTTTGTGCGAATTTTTGACCCCAAAAATATGGGCGCGGCCTGCGGCGGATCAGGTACGCGGATTTATCCTAAATGGACGTTGTCGCGTCTCAGGCCTGAAGCTCTGCCACCCACGCCATCGGTCCAACCCAAAAAAGGCTGGGTAAACGCTGTTTTAGGGCGCTGACCGGCCACCGCGTCACCCTGACGATCCCGACAAATATTATTGCCAATATTCGCTGGACAGCACACAACCGCTATCCTAAAACCGCCCGACCCAAGGCAGCAAGCCTGACCCGTGCCCGGGTAGCTCAGGGGTAGAGCAGTGGACTGAAAATCCTCGTGTCGGTGGTTCAAATCCGCCCCCGGGCACCATAAAATCAACAAGTTGGCAGAAAGTTAGGCGCTCACATTATTGTGTTGGGTTCTATTTTGACTCGTAGGTTCACCCTGACAAGAAAAACCCGCCGATTTCCTGGCGGGTTCTGGCCGATCAGAAGAGGGCCATCTGGTCACTTGAAGGATCGGCGATCCCATAGATTTCACGTGCCATCGCAAAAGTTGCTTTTCCTGCGATTATCGGCGACTCCGTCACGCGGTTATGAACATTCCAGCTTGCCCAGATTTTAAGCCCAAAGCCTTGATACTTGATGCTGAGTTGATCGGGTCCACTTTGGCCACCAAAGATTCCCAGAGTGGCCTGTAGGGCTTGTGAGAGGTCATCGTCAGTCATTCCTGATACGATTTGCTCTGCATATCTTTTCGGGAAGCTGGCGGTTGCTGTTCGAAACGCCAACTCCCCATCTGCGCGTGTGAGCAATCGGTTGGCCGCTTGGCTCCGCAGCAGTGCTGCCGAAATCCAAATTGGGAATGCAGATGTCATCGCCGACGAAAATGCAGGATGATGTGCTTCAAGCTGATTGAAATTCCGATCCCAGTTCCAAGTGGCCGAAGGAGACTGGCGTCGAAGTCAATTTTCGACCCTCGAAATAAAAACAATAAATCATGTGCTTACAAGCTATTCACTAAATCGGCGCAGTCATGAGGTCTGGAGAATATCGGCGCTGAGAGACTGCTTCCGGCCCTCCCGGCACATGGGCCGGTGAACAGCCCCGCCCGCACAACCCTTGAATATTACGGAAAAATCCGGCCAAAGCCGGATCGGGAGAACGGGTTCTCGGGGGAAAGTGGCGGAGGGAACGGGTCTGGTATCGAACGTTCACTGTTACATTCTGTACTT
>CAZPQL010000009.1:0-53768 GCA_964588725.1 uncultured Rhodobacterales bacterium | reverse complement strand
TATTCGCGGCCCGTTCAACCTGTCGACACCTGCACTGGCGGCGGCAACGGCGGGCGTGCGCGATCAGTCGTATGTGACCCATTGCCGTGGCGAAAACAGCAAATGGCGCGACTGGCTGATTGCGGCGCTCAGCGACAACGCTGTCACATGCGCAAAGGCACACGGAAATTTCGTTCTGGCGGAATTCCCCACCCAACGCGAAGCCGAAGCCTGCGATGATTTTTTGAAAGCGCGCGGCATTATCGTGCGCCGTGTTGCGGGCTATAACCTGCCTGATTGTCTGCGTATCACGGTGGGCGACGGTGATCAGTGCCGTGCGGTAGCGGTGGCGGTGGCTGCATTTAAAAGGTCGATCCCGTGAGCATCATTTACAAAAACGTGGCGTTGATCGGGCTGGGGCTGATCGCGTCGTCAATTGCAAGGGCCTTGCGCGAAAAAGGTCTGGCCACACGGATCACCGGCCACGCGCCCAGCCAGAAAACGCGCGACGCTGTTGTCGAACTTGGACTGTGCGATGCGGTCTTTGATACTTCTGCCGAAGCCGTGAAGAACGCCGATCTGGTGGTGCTGTGCGTGCCCGTGGGTGTCATGGGCCCGGTCGCGGCAGAAATTGCTCCGCATTTGAATGCCGGCGCGACCGTCACGGATGTGGGATCGGTCAAAAAGGCGGTTATTGAAGCGGTTGGTCCGCATATCCCCAAGAGCGTGCATTTTATACCTTCGCATCCACTGGCGGGGACCGAACATTCGGGGCCACGCGCCGGGTTTTCGAGCTTGTTCGACAATCGGTGGTTTTTGATGACACCCACAGCGGATTGCGACCGCACGGCGGTCAACCGACTGCGCAATTTGTGGGAAGCCATCGGGGCTAACGTCGAAGAGATGGACGCCGCGCACCACGATCTTGTGTTGGCGGTCACCAGCCACGCACCACACCTGATTGCCTATACGATGGTCGGCGTGGCGGACGAGCTGCGCCGTGTGACCAACTCTGAGGTTATCAATTACTCCGCTGCCGGATTTCGCGATTTCACCCGCATAGCCGCGTCTGATCCGACCATGTGGCGCGACGTGTTTTTGAACAACAAAGAGGCGACGCTTGAAATTCTTGGGCGGTTCAGCGAAGAGCTGTTCGATCTGCAGCGCGCCATACGCAAAGGTGACGGTCAGCAGCTTTTTGATTATTTTACGCATACACGCGCGATCAGACGTGGTATTATCGAGGCAGGGCAAGATACCGACGCGCCCAACTTTGGGCGGGCACCGGGCAAAAAAGGCGAATGACATGCAACGGGCAGCGGCCTTGGCAGTGGCGCTTGTGTTTTCGGTCACCACCGTTTTGGCGGCCAAGGCACCGTTTCTGTCGATCCGGCCCAAAGCCCGCCCGGTGGCGTTGAACGCGCGCGTTGACACGTCTTTTGTTCAGGTATTTTACGGATCAGCCGTGCGCCCCAAACCCCGTGGTCAAGCCCCGATTACCGCGATCCGCGATGTGGCTTCCAGCGCGGGCTTTGAAACTGATCCCTCTTACCAGCTTGCCACAACCGCCCCGGTATTTTCGTCGCCGCGCCCACCGTCGCGCCCGTCAATGTTGAATTCGCATGTGCCAATTCAGCAGAGGGTCGTCACGACAACGCCCGTGAACACAGTTGTCAGCCGCGGATCGATCTGCGGTGACCGCAGTATCAAAGGTCAGGTTCTGGCGGCCATTCCGGGGCGATTGCCGGGCTGCGGTGTGGCCCATCCGGTGAAAGTTACGCAAGTCGACGGCGTCACGCTAAGTCAGGCCGCAATCATGGACTGCCAAACGGCGGAGGCGCTCAAAACATGGATAACGCGCGGATTGCGTCCCGCAGTCGGGCGGCGCGGTGGTGGGGTGAAATCTTTGCGCGTCGCTGCGCATTACGCCTGCCGGACCCGCAACAATAAACCCGGTGCCAAGATTTCAGAACACGGCAAGGGCCACGCCATCGATATTTCGGCGATAAATCTGAACGACGGCACCTCGATTACAGTGCTTGACGGTTGGAATTCAGGACGTCAGTCGACCATTTTGCGCAAAGCCCACCGCGCCGCCTGTGGACCCTTTGGCACGGTACTGGGACCCAGCGCTGACCGTTATCACCGCGATCATTTCCATCTGGACACCGCACGGTATCGCGGTGGCCCCTACTGCCAGTAAAACGATTTCAAAGCTTTCTCGCGGGTTGTATCAGGCCCAAGGCGGCCTATTCGCGCACAAACCGGGGTGCCGTCCCAAGCGGGATCGGGCCAATTGACCACGAACCGTTTGAAAAACTTAAGGGCGCTTTCAGCGTCGTCGGCGCGCCGGTCATCATCGTAAGAAACGTCAGCCCCTGTTGCATGGTGGCCGCTAGTTGCTGATCGACAAGACCGGAATTAACCAGCAGTGACAACACGCGCTGCCAGTTTTTGATGTCCAGATCGATCTTTCCGCTCAGTGTGCCATTTTTTGCGACGTCAAGCCTACCTGTCGCCTGCAAGTCCAGCACCCCCCACGTGGCCGTCACGGAATTAAATTTGATCACGGTCACTTCGGGCACGCCGGTTTCAATGGCAATCCGGTCCCAGGGCGCGTTGAACCCCAAGGTCATATCAAGAGCCAAAGACTCGATCACACTGGGCAATGTGCCGGTGCGGTCAAGCGTCTGACGAAACGCGTCGGTCGGCTTTACTGCGTTGGCCTTGAACACGACGTCGTGCGACAGCGGATCTCCGCCCGCTACGCGGGTCGAAAACGCCAGATCACTCATGCTTGTTTCCCAGCCCGCGGTACCTTTCAGCGCCAGACTGTCGCTGCGCAGCGCGGTTTGTGATACCGCCAGTTTGGTGTCGGGCTCAAACACGACGCTGGCCTGTAATTTGCTGCTTTTGATAGTGATTTTATCGTTTGGAAAGGCAAGAACCTGCTCTGGCGGCCAGACCGTAATGATGTGGTTGGGTTTGTAACTGAGTGCAAGAATATTGAAAAACGGCGCGCTCCACACGATACCCGAGGTCGGATCACCAAGGCGGATTTCGGTAAAACGGCTGTCAAAACGATTGGGAAATCCCACCACATCAAAATCGGTATATTCCGCAACCCAGCCGCTTTCGCGTCGCTCCTCAAGCCACGAAGCCAGCACGTGCCTTTTGGTGGTTGATCCGACGAACCAATATCCCGACCAGAGTACGGCGGCGAGCGTTATTAATCCGATAAGATATCGCATGAATGCGATTCTCCCTTTCCGAGACGACTCTTGCGTGTCTATACACCCGCAATGTCAGGGACCAGCACAATGATTGATAACGAATTTTGGGTTTTCGGTTACGGGTCGCTGGTTTGGAATCCCGGATTTAACTATGCGGAAAAATCGGTCGCGCGGCTGCGTGGCTACGACCGCAGTTTTTGCATGCGCTCAATCCACCATCGCGGTTCGGAGACCGATCCGGGTCTGGTTCTGGCGCTTGACCGCTCTCCGGGCGAATATTGCGATGGCGTTGCATTTCGCGTCGACGCGCGTGACGCCGGTACGACGTTGCAATATCTCCGCGACCGCGAGCTGATTTCTTCGGCCTACGTCGAAGTCACAGAGGAAATTACCTTAGACGACGGACGGGTCGTTGCGGCTTTGTGTTACGTCATTGACGCGGACCATGTACAATATTGCAAGGGTCTGAAGCCAGAAGAGCAAGCGCGGATCATTGCTGAGGCGGTCGGAGGTCGGGGCCCCAACAGCGAATATCTTTACCAGACTGCCGCGCATTTGCGTGAATTCGGAATTCAGGACGCAGATTTGAACTGGCTGGAGTCGCGCGTCCGACGTCTCAGGCAATCATCCTGATCGCCCGGCAATGTCATCAAGGCTGGCGCAAAGCGCAGCGGGTGCCCCGGCACGGATCATGTTTTCGACCATTTGCAGCGAAAGCGTTCCTTTGGTGGCCAGATCGCCCAGCGCCCCGTCCAGCGACAAATCCCCGCGGGGTCCCAGATCTGCTAGGAAACCGCCGATCAGGGCGCGCACGTAAGTTTCTTCGATCTGCGCGTCACCGCCCTGGGCGACCAACCAGTCGCGCGTCGTTCCCATCATTTGCAACACGGCGGGGATCAGGGACGAGGTGGCGAAATGCCGGTCAAGCGCCTCTTCGCTATTCAAGGGGATGACAATATTGAGCGCCCCGAAAAGCCGGGTCAGCGTCCCGCTGGCGGGGAAGACCGGAAGCGGGCAACCACCGCGTTCGAGAAACCCAAAAGGTATGGTGCGCGCGAACCGAGTCGCGGGCGCGCACAGTGCCGCCAGTCTTTTCAAACTTATCGTCGCCATGGCCGAAATAATTTCGTGTTCAACGCGAAAATCGAGTTCTGTCAAAATTTCCTCTGCCACGTTGGGACGCAACGTTAAAAATACCGTGTCGCAAGCGTCCAGAACGGTCTGGGGCGTGGCAACCGTAATTTGCGGAAACGATTTGACCAAGGACCGCGACACGGACTGGTTTCGCCGTGTGACATGAACGTCGTGCCCGTGCCGCGCCAAGGCCCGCGCCATCGGGGCCGCGACATGGCCGGTACCGATAAAACCAACCGGCATGTCAGGCGCTGATTTTGGAACTGGCAATCAACAACGTCATGCCATCGGAACCGGAAACGCGCACGGTATCGCCGTCACTGGCGATGCTGTTGGCAGGCCACAGCGCACGCCAACGGATGCCGTCGATGCTGACATGCCCTTCCGGTCCGGCGTAGTCCAAAACCTTGGCGTGACGCCCGACCATCATTTCTGCGCGCGAATTCAGGGTGTTATTGGTATCTCCACCGTCGCCGAACCTGTTCATCAGGTAGCGTCCGACAAATGTCAGTGCGACCGACAAAGCCGCAAAGGCAATCACCTGTGTGGATCCCGAAAGTTCCGGCGCCAGCCAGATCAAAGCTGCCACCAGCAGCGCCGCCAACCCGGGCCAAATCAGAAAAAACGACATTGTGGCCATTTCGAAAGCCCCCAGTGCCAACGCAAAGGCTACCCACCACCACGGAGATAGACCGGTCAGAAAGTCAAATAACTGCATGGCGTTTCCCCTATTTTTTTCCGTCGTCTTTCATGACGGCTTTGGCGATATCGGTGACTCCTGCGATCGAGCCAATCACGCCGGCGGCCTCGAGCGGAATCATCACAGTCTTGCTGTTGGGTGACGCGGCCACGTCGCGAAGCGCTTCGATGTATTTTTGCGCCACGAAGTAATTCACCGCCTGAATGTCGCCGCTGGCAATGGCCTTGGACACCATATCGGTGGCCTTGGCTTCGGCCTGCGCCTGCCGTTCGCGCGCTTCGGCGTCCAGAAAAGCCGCTTCTTTGCGCCCCTCGGCTTCGCGTATTTGCGCCTCGCGTTCGCCTTCGGCCTTCAGGATTGCCGATTGTTTTTCCCCTTCGGCCTGTAAAATATCGGCGCGTTTAGTGCGCTCGGCCTTCATCTGGCGTGCCATGGCGTCGGAAATATCCGGCGGCGGTGCCAGATCCTTGATTTCCACACGCGTCACTTTAATGCCCCACGGATTGGAGGCCTCGTCGATCACAAGTAACAATTTGTGGTTGATCCTATCGCGATTGGACAGGCTTTCATCCAGATCCATTGACCCGATTACCGAACGGATATTGGTTTGCGACAGGTTGGTGAGCGCGCGTTCCAGATTGCGCACCTCGTAAGCAGCGCTTGCAGCGTCAACCACCTGATAAAACGCAACAGCGTCGGCACCGACGATCGCGTTGTCGCGGGTAATGACCTCTTGCCGGTCGATATCCAGCACCGTTTCCATCATGTTGATTTTAGCACCCACTTTGTCCATGACGGGGATCAGAAACCGCAATCCCGGTTTGAGCGTGCGTGTATAGCGGCCAAAGCGTTCCACGGTCCATTCTTCGGACTGCGGAATGGTTTTCACCATCATGTAAATCAAAACCGCTGCAAATATCAGCACCAAAAGTGCGGTGGTCGTAACCGACCCGACGCCTATTAAATCACCCATGATATTTCCCTTTTGTTTCCAATGCCGCACCAATTGATGCGGGCTCGTGCGATTATGCCACGTTCTTTAAGGCTTGTAAGGGGTTTTTCGCTACTGCGAAGTTGATTATTGGCATAATTGCGCATCCAATCTATGTTGCGGCAATAAAAACAATCGAGCCACCAAAGGCAATCCTGATGCAACAGACTGGTCAAGATGCGGAACCCCAGTTTTCGCAACCGGTTCGGCAGATTCTGACCATGCTGATCATCATCGGGTTGGCAGGCTTTGGCGGTTATGTGGCCTATCCGTCATTGGGCCCGGTTTTTCTTAGCTCTATTTATCTGAACGGATTTATCGGTTTCGTGTTTGTCGTCGGCGTGGCCGCCTGTTTCTGGCAGGTTTTTGCGCTGATTTCCTCGGTAAGCTGGATCGAGGGATTTGCTATCGGGCGACCGGGTCACGAAAGGATGGAGGCCCCGCGTCTCTTGTCGTCACTGGCGACGTTGCTTGGGTCTCGTTCAAGCCGCATGCAAATATCGGCACTTTCGTCACGCTCGATTCTGGACAGCATGGCCACGCGGCTTGACGAAGGCCGCGAAATCACCCGCTATATTATTAACCTCTTGATTTTTCTGGGTCTGCTTGGGACGTTCTTTGGTCTGGCAACGACGGTTCCGGCGGTCGTGGAAACCATTCGATCGCTGGCACCGACTGACGGCGAATCCGGTGCCGACGTGTTTGGCCGACTGATGACAGGTCTGGAAAAACAGATGGGTGGCATGGGCACCGCCTTCGGATCGTCACTGCTGGGCCTGGCCGGGTCTTTGGTTGTCGGCCTGTTGGATCTGTTCGCAGGACACGGGCAAAACCGGTTCTACCGCGAGCTCGAAGAATGGCTGTCGTCGATCACCCGGTTGGGGTTTTCCCAGGGCGAAGGTGAAGGTGGCGTTCAGGCTGACGCGGGCTATGGCGACGCTATTTTTGCGCAGATGGCGGATTCGATGGACTCGCTACAAAACCTGTTCGTACAGTCAGACGTGGCCCGTACGCTGACCGATGAAAAACTGGGCAAACTGGCCGACGCTGTTATGGCCCTGACCAAAAAAATAGAGGCGCAAAAACCGGCACAGGTTCAGGCGGCGGCACCATCGGGGCGGGACGAGCGCGTCATGAAAGAGCAACTTCAGGCTTTGCGTGCCATTTCGTCCGGACAGGAAAAAATTGCGGGCGGCCAGGACAATATTGCCAAATTGCTTGGCAGTCAGATCGAAGAACAAATCGACCCTGAATCGCGTATGCGTCTGCGCAGCATCGACGTTCAATTGCTGCGTATTCTGGAAGAAATGTCAGCCGGGCGACAGGATACTGTTTCCGAACTCCGCTCGGATATCGCCGGCCTGACAAAGGAAATTTCCAAAAGCAACCGCAAACCGCCGGTTCAGCCACAAGCGCCGCAGCGACGCGGCAAGGCATAGGCCGTGGCACTGACGCGCAAAGGCGGGCAACGATTTAACGCCAGCATCTGGCCGGGATTTGTCGACGCCATGACCGCGCTTTTGCTGGTCCTGATGTTCGTGCTGACCATTTTCATGGTGGTGCAGTTCGTTTTACGCGAAACCATCTCCACGCAAGACACGCGGCTGAATTATCTGGCGCAACAGGTGTCCAGTCTGGCCGAGGCACTGGGTCTGGAGCAGCAAAAATCAGACGGGCTGGAAACCGAAGTCGAGCGTCTCGACGGCGAATTGGTCACAGCTGCCAGCGCCGCTGAAATTCAGGATGCGCTGATCGCGACGCTCTCACAGCAGACCCGCAATCAGCAGGATAGCATCACCGCATTTGAAGCTCAGGTCACCAGTTTCGAAGCGCAGGTTGCATCGCTTTTGGCTGAGCGGTCACAACTGGTATTGGATAATTCAAACCTGAGCGCCGAGGTCGAGGCCGGCACGCAAAGCAACGCGGCACTGGCCGCCCGGATTTCCGAGGCCGAGGCCGAAAACCTGCGTATCGTGAGCCAATCCGAGGCATTGTCGCTGGCGCTGGCCGCGGCGCGGGACGAGATCGACGCGGGACTCGAAGCGGCGCGACTTGCCGCGGCCAAACGCGAAGCGCTGGAGGCACTGATCGCGCAAACACAGGCCACGCTCGCGGACAGGGACTCTTCGCTCCAAAGCGCGCTGGCGGCTCTGCAGGCCACGCAGGACAATCTTGACAACACCGCCACGTCGCTGGCCGAGCGCGACAAGGCGCTGTTGACGGCGCTGGCCACATTGCAAAACTCCGAAGCAAGCCTTGGCGAGACACGCAATGATCTTCAAAGTCTGGAAGACCGGCTGGCGAAAATGGCGGCTGATCTTTCTGCGACCACGCAGCAGCGGGACACAGAGATCAGTGACTCGGAACGATTGCGCGCCCGTCTGGCCATGCTTGAAAGCGGATTGTCCGACAGCGAAAAAGAGCGGCTGGCAATTGAGGCTGCCGCGGCGGCGCTGCAGTCGCGTCTTGAGGCGCTGGAAAGCGATCTGAGCGCCGAAGAAAAGGCCAAACTGGCCGAGGCGGCAGCGGCGTTGGCGTTGCGCAACCGGCTGGCCGAAACGCAGGGCGCATTGAGCGAAGAAGAAAAATCGCGTCTGGCCGAAGCGGCCGCCGCCGAAGCTTTGCGCGCCAAGCTGAAAAATGCACAGGCTGAACTCACCGCCATGACGCTGGCGCTGGAAGAACAGCGCAAAAAGGCCGAAGACACGTTGACCCTGATGGCCGCTGCCGAAGTGGCCCGCAAAGAAGTCGATGCGCTTTTGGCCGCGGCGCTACTGGCGCGCGATGCGCGCACGGCGGATTTACAAAAAGAGCGTCAGAACAGTCAGGCGGCGCAGGACCGTATCACGGCGCTGCAACTGGACAAGGACGATCTGAACGCCCGGCTGGCCGCATTGGTGGCCGAACTGGAGGCGACGGGGTCCGAAAGCAGCACGCTGTTGGCGCAGGCTGAGGAAAGTCGCAGCAATTTGGAAAACCGGCTGGCGGCGGCACTGGCGGCCAAGATCGAAGCGGAAAAAGCGGGGTCGGCGGCGCTGTCTGAATCGGAACAGCGCCGCATTCTGCTGGCGCAGGCCAACACATTGCTTAGTGATGAAAAGGCCCGATCGGCGGACAGCCAGCGCGAGATTGCGCTGCTCAATCAGCAAACCGCTACCCTGCGTAAACAACTTAATTCGCTGCAGGCGCTTCTCGATCAGGCTGGCGCCCGCGACGTCGAGGCGCAGGTCCAGATCGAGGCGCTTGGTTCCAATCTGAACGTCGCTCTGGCACAGGTCGCAGCCGAGCAAAAACGTCTGGCCGAAGAACAACGCCGCCGCGCCGAACTTGAAGAGGCCGAGCGTAAACGCATTGAAGCCGAAGCGCAGGATCTGGAAAAGTTCAAGTCGGAATTCTTTGGACAGTTGCGGGATCTTCTGGGCAATCGCGAAGGCGTCAAGATCGTCGGCGACCGGTTTGTATTTTCTTCAGAAGTGCTGTTTTCGGCCGGCTCGACCGAACTGGCCCCCGAAGGAGAATTGCAAATCGCCCGCGTTGCCAGCGTGATCCGCGATATTTCTGATCAGATTCCCCCAGAGCTTGACTGGATTTTGCGCGTTGACGGGCACACCGACAATATTCCCCTAAGCGGCCATGGTAAATACGCCGATAACTGGGAGTTAAGTCAGGGCAGGGCGCTGGCGGTCGTACGCTTTATGATCGACAATCTGGGCATTCCGTCATCGCGTCTGGCCGCGACCGGATTTGGTGAGTTCCAGCCGATCAACACAGCCAATACACCGCAGGCACGGGCGCAGAATCGTCGCATCGAACTGAAGTTTACCGAAAAATAGCCGGAAAAATCGTAAAAATACGGGTTGCAACCACGCGACAATATATTGTAAGTAAGTAATCACTTACAATTTGCCGGAGCCAGCGCATGTTTCAAAACTTCAAAATTATCCGCACGCATCAGCTGTTTGTCCCGGCGATGCTTGTCCCAACCGCCATCATGCTGATCTTTTCGCTGTTTTCGCTTACAGCACCGCTTGACAGCGTCAAAGTTTCGGCGGCTTTCAAGCTGGGGATCGTCAACGAGGATACTGGGTTGACCTTTCCGCCGCTTAAAGTTTCCACAAGAATGTTAGAGGGCATGGGTCAGAACCTGCCATTTCAACTTGTAGAACTGGATACCAAAGAACATGCGACAACAGCGCTTGACCGGGGCGATGTAGCCGCCGTTTTGATTTTCCCGCCCAAATTTTCCAAATTGGCGGCCACCGGTGAAAACATCGAACTTGAAATTCTCAACGGAAATCATCTGACTTTGCTGGAAACACAGCTTAGCACGCAATTGCCGATGGTCATGCAGGCTAATTTTTCCGCGGCTGTTTTGATGTTACGCGATGCGCTGGGCAAGGGGCAGTTGCCGAACGGCACCTTTCCCGTCACGGCCAAGGTCACAACGCTGCACAAAGCAAAGAACGCCGCAACGTTGGTGGCCCCGTTCGTGATGACCTTTACGACATGGCTGGCGTCATTCGTCGGCGCGATGATGCTGTATCTGGCAAGCAAAGAGACCACGAGAGGGTCAGGGAAGGCGTTCATCCGAACAGCCTTACCCGTCATAGTTACCGGACTCGCGTCAGCTACGCTTGCGCTGATCGTCGCGACAACGACGGGCGACTTCGGGCTGATGCTGTCGGTCTGGGTCACGGTCTGGATGGCGTCGGTTGCTGTAACCTGGTTGGTGGGCGGTCTGTTTGCAACGGGTGGAATGGCGGCGCTGGTTCTGGTTATTCCAGCGGTTTTTTACCAGACGGCGATCGGGGGCGCGCAAGCACCGCTGGCCGCAGCGCCAGACTGGTTGCAAAATGTCAGCAAGCTGTTGCCGTTCGATCAATTGGGGGCGATGTACCGCGCCACCGTTTTTGGCGGCGGCGCTGACATACCTTACGATCTGCTGGCAATTACGGCGGCAACAGGTTTGGTGCTTATCTGGATCGGATCGATGTTGCGGGGGCCCGTCCGGGACAACTGATGTGGAAACAGGTTCAACGCCCCCGGCAATTGAACGGATCATTGCGGCAATTGCCGCGGTCGAGGGCACGCTGACGCCTAAAAAGCGGCTGGTGGTCGAGGCAGCACTGGCGTGCTTTGCCGAAGTTGGGTTTGCCGCCACATCAACCCGAATGATTGCCACCCGCGCTGGCGTGGCCGAGGCCACTATATTCCGGCATTTCGACACCAAAAAAGCGTTGTTAATGCGGATCGCAACGCCTGTTGTAAAACAGTTGTTAGTGCCTGCGGCAGAGGCCGAAGCGCTGGGGTTGGCGGCGGTTAACGACGGCGACTTGCGGGCGTTTTTGAAAAGTCTGATGCTCAGCCGGTTGCGGTTTGCCGATGAATTTGGGCCCTACGTGCAGATTATGCTGCAGGAATTGCCGGTCAATCCAGAACTTCGCGACATGATGCGCAACCAGATCGGTCACGGTGGCGGTGGGTTGTTTGGCATAATATCTTCGGCTTTTCAGCGGTTTCAACAAGAAGGCCAACTGCGTGAAATACCGGCCGAACGGTTGGCGCGTTGGGGGATTTCACTGCTGGGTGGGTATTATGTGAACCGTACGATGATTGCGCCGGGTGCCTGGGACGACGACGCCGAAATCGAGGCGATGCTGGATATGATGCTTTGCGGGATTGGGCCCTGATATATGTTGTGCAGCTGATTGCCGGCCGGACCGTCTTTGCTGCACAATTGCCGGAATTGAAATATGTGTTCCCGGATGCATCCGAATGCGGATTGGCACCAAACAGTATTGTCCGATGCCAATTCCCGATTTATTCCGCTGTTAGCAACGGTGGCTTGTTTTTGGACAGCCTTGGTTTTTCAGGAGCCTCGATCTTGAAATTCAGCTTGTCGTCCTTGACGCCGACCCTGATCACACCACCTTTGGCCAGCTTGCCAAACAACAGTTCTTCGGCCAGCGGTTTTTTGATGTGTTCCTGAATGACACGGGCCAGTGGCCGCGCACCCATGCGGTCGTCGTAACCTTTGTCGGCCAGCCATGCGGCAGCATCACGCGACAATTCGATATGCACGTTACGATCCAGCAGCTGCGCCTCAAGCTGTAGTACGAACTTGTCAACGACTTGCAGGATAACGTCTTTTGGCAGGCTGGCGAAACTGATCGTCGCGTCCAGACGGTTGCGGAATTCGGGCGTGAACATCCGCTCAATCGCGGCGGTGTCTTCGCCCTCACGGCGGTCACGGCCAAAACCGATCGCGGATTTGGACTGCTCGAACGCCCCGGCGTTGGTGGTCATGATCAACACCACATTGCGAAAATCAATCGTACGTCCGTTGTGGTCGGTCAGCTTGCCGTGGTCCATGACCTGCAACAAAATATTGTAAACGTCGGGGTGTGCTTTTTCCATTTCGTCCAGAAGCAGAACGCAATGCGGTTGCTGGTCGACGCCGTCAGTCAGCAAACCACCCTGGTCAAACCCCACATATCCCGGTGGTGCGCCAATCAGGCGCGAAACCGCGTGTTTTTCCATGTATTCCGACATATCAAAACGCAACAGTTCGACACCCAGGGTGTCGGCCAATTGTTTGGCGACCTCGGTTTTGCCTACACCCGTGGGCCCCGCAAACAGATAGTTTCCGATGGGTTTTTCGGGTTCGCGTAAACCGGCGCGTGACAGTTTGATTGCCGAGCTTAAAGCGCTTATCGCCGCGTCTTGGCCAAAGACCACACGTTTGAGATTTTTCTCCAGATCGCGCAGGACTTCGGCGTCATTTTTTGACACTGTTTTGGGCGGAATGCGGGCAATTTTGGCGACGACCGCCTCGATTTCCTTGGTGCCGATGGTTTTGCGACGGCGGCTTTCGGCGACCAGATGTTGCGCGGCACCGGCCTCATCAATCACGTCGATGGCCTTGTCGGGCAATTTACGATCGTGGATATACCGCGCCGACAGATCCACCGCGGTTCTGATCGCATCAACGGTATATTTTATGTCGTGATGGTCTTCAAAATAGGGTTTCAGCCCCTTCAGAATTTTGATGGTATCATCAATAGATGGCTCGTTGACATCAATTTTCTGGAACCGGCGCGACAATGCGCGGTCCTTTTCAAAATGCTGGCGGAATTCTTTGTAGGTGGTTGATCCCATACAACGCAATTTGCCGCCTTGAAGTGCAGGTTTAAGCAGGTTCGACGCATCCATGGCGCCGCCCGACGTGGCGCCCGCGCCAATTACCGTGTGGATTTCGTCGATGAACAATACGGCGTCAGGATGGTCCTCCAGTTCGGCCATGACAGCTTTGAGCCGCTCTTCAAAGTCGCCGCGATACCGCGTGCCCGCCAATAGTGCGCCCATATCCAGTGAAAATATCGTCGCGCCCAATAGAATTTCCGGCGTTTCGCCTTCGACTATTTTATAGGCCAGCCCTTCGGCAATGGCGGTTTTGCCAACGCCCGGGTCGCCCACCAAAAGCGGGTTGTTCTTGCGCCGCCGACACAGGATTTGAATGCACCGCTCGACTTCGTGGCCGCGTCCGATCAGCGGGTCGATATCGCCGCTGCGCGATTTGGCGTTCAGATCGACGCAATATTTTTCCAGTGCGGTTTCCTTGGTATCTTCTTCGGGGCCGCCTTGCCCGCCTTCGCCCTGATCGTCGGTACCCGTCAACGGTCGAGATTCTCCGTATGCAGGATCTTTGGCAACGCCATGAGCAATGTAGTTCACGGCGTCATAGCGTGTCATGTCCTGTTCCTGCAGAAAGAACGCGGCATTGCTTTCGCGTTCGGCGAATATGGCGACGAGCACGTTGGCACCCGTCACTTCGGTGCGGCCCGAGCTTTGCACGTGAATGGCCGCGCGTTGGATTACGCGCTGAAACGCAGTGGTCGGCGCGGCCTCGGACCCTTCGATGTCGGACACCAGTGACGCCAGTTCTTCGTCCAGAAATTTTTGCACCGTGGTGCGCAACGCGTCCAGATCAACGCCGCAGGCCTTCATCACCTTGGCGGCTTCGGGTTCTTCGATCAATGCGAACAACAGGTGCTCGAGCGTGGCCAGCTCGTGGTGACGTTCATTGGCCTGGGCCAGCGCGCCGTGAATGGCAGCTTCCAGGCTGTTTGAAAAAGATGGCATGACACGCGCTCCTTTGTTACCCAATGTCGGGGCAAAGGCCCCACACCCTACGCATTGTGTAACTTATCATCTTAAACTTCGGTTTTATTGTGGCAGCTTCAAGACCTTTTCGCTCAATTTTTTTCACGAATCGCCAAAAAGGGCTGAAAAGGACGATTTGCCGCCATTGAGTCCGGCGCATTAGCCACAATCAAAAATTGTCTTTGCGTTTGCGAATTTCCGCAAATACAGCGGCGTCGGGTGCGTCGTCCATCCCGACAGAGGCTTTGACCTCGGGAAGGTTGGCGCGCAAAAACGGATTGGTTGCCAGTTCCAGCGCCAGTGTGGAGGGCACGGTCGCGTCACCCCGTGCGCGGGTTTTTGAAATATCGTCGGCCCGCGCAATAAGCGCCGGATTGTTGGGCTCGATGCTTAGCGCGAACTTGGCGTTGGCCGCCGTATACTCGTGCCCCGAATAAATAAGTGTCTCGGGCGGCAGGTCCATCAGTTTGGACAGGCTATTCCACATCATGTCGGCATCGCCTTCAAACAAACGGCCGCAGCCCAACGCCATCAGGCTGTCGGCGGTGAAAACAGCGTTCGATCCCGGGAAATGAAAGGCAAGGTGCCCTACCGTATGGCCTGACACGTCGTAGACGTTGCAGGCTTCGTTGCCCAGAATGAAACTGTCGCCTTCTTCCACACCCAGCGCCAGCGTCGGCAGGCGGTGCATATCGGCTTTGGCACCTATCAGCGGCACCTCAATTGCAGGCAGCAGTTGTTGCAGCCCGTCGATGTGGTCGGCGTGATGGTGGGTGATCAGGATCATATCCGGACTCCAGCCCTTGAACGAAAGCGCGCGCAAAATCGGTGCCGCGTCGGGCACGTCGACAATCGCCGTTTGGCCGGTGTCCTCGTCGTGCAGCGCGTAGGCGTAATTGTCGGACAGGCAGGGAATAGTCAGGATTTCCAAAGGCATGGTAATTTTTCTTGTGTTTGGTTAGATTTTCGTGCCGGACTTTGTCTGATCTGCGGTGGGGATGCAATGTATTTAGATATTGGCCAGCTCAAGGCCTTTTACCGGGGCACGATGTTGGGGCGCGCCGCTCAGCGCGTTCTAAGGGAAAGGGTGGCAGACCTTTGGCCTATGCTGCATGGTATGACGGTTGTAGGTTTCGGCTTTGCGACACCCGTTCTGGGACCACTTATCGCCAGCAACCGTCGGGTCATCGCGTTGATGCCGGGCCAACAGGGCGCGATGCAGTGGCCGCGCGGGCCGGTCAACCGCACAGTTTTATGCGAAGAAACCGACTGGCCGTTGCCGACCGGGTTTGTCGACCGGTTGATCGTGATGCATGGGCTGGAAAACGCTGAAAACCCACCGGCATTGCTGGATGAAATCTGGCGGGTGTTGGCACCGGGAGGCAAGGCGCTTTTTATCGTGCCCAACCGGTTGGGCATGTGGTCACGCCGCGATATCACACCTTTCGGGTCCGGGCGTCCCTATAGTCTTGGACAGTTAGAATCGCAGTTGATCCGCCACCGTTTTGAACCCGGGAAACACCGGGCGGCGCTTTTTGTGCCGCCCAGCCAGCGCAAATTCTGGCTCAGGTTGTTACCAACAGGCGAGCGTCTTGGCCAAAAAATATCGTCGCACACTGCCGGTGGCGTTCTGATGGTGGAAGCCAGCAAAAAAGTATTCGCGCCGACAAAAAAAGGCTTGCCCGAAGCGGTACGCCGACCGCTCGAGGTGTTCGAAGGCATAGCGCGTCCTCGTCCAAAACCGGCTTCCGGAAGAATGCCGCAACTGAAGATCGATGAAACAGAATCGCAGTTCTGACCACACGGATTCGATTTCCATTGCGCGGCCAGACTTTATTTGCTGCCCAAGCGCGGCAATTATTTGCAAACTAAGGCCCAAAGTGCCATCCAAATTGATGAAACATCAACTAAATTATTGATAAATAACATAATAATATAATACACAGGTCGTGCATACACGGTTGCCACCCCCCGAAAGCTCTGCTATCACCGCGCCGATTTCGATGTGTACAAAGCCATGTGCTTGTGTTGAAAATGACCGAACTGAAATGGCAAAACGGTTTCAATTTCAAAAAGGGTGCCCGTGTCCGAGACAGCTTCAATATCGACTGGTATCGCCGCGCGCTATGCGACCGCCGTATTTGAATTAACGCTTGAAACCAAGAGCATCGCTGGCCTTGAAAGTGACATGGCCGCGTTAGCCGCAGGCTTTGCCGTAAGCGGCGACTTATCCCTGTTGATTGCGTCGCCGGTTTATTCACGCGCAGAACAGCGCGCCGCCGTTTTGGCCATTGCCAAGAAAATGGACCTTGGCCCGATAGTTTCCAACACACTTGGCTTGATGGCCGACAATCGACGTCTTTTTGTGTTGCCGCAATTGATCGACGCCATAAATGCACTGATCGCCGAAGAAAAAGGCGAGGTAAGCGCAGAAGTCACCTCAGCAAGCAAGCTGACGTCGGCCCAGCAAAAGAAACTGACCACGGCATTGAAAAAAGCCGTCGGAAAAGACGTGAAAATCAACGCCACCGTCGATGCAAGCCTTATCGGCGGTCTGATTGTCAAGGTCGGATCAAAGATGATCGACAGTTCGATATCGTCGCGTCTATCAAATCTTCAAAATGCAATGAAAGAGGTCGGGTAAATGGGTATCCAAGCGGCAGAAATATCTGCGATCCTCAAGGATCAGATCAAGAACTTTGGTCAGGAAGCCGAAGTAACCGAAGTCGGTCGGGTTTTGTCCGTGGGCGATGGTATTGCGCGCGTGCATGGGCTGGACAACGTGCAGGCCGGCGAAATGGTCGAATTCCCCGGCAGTATCCGCGGCATGGCGCTGAACCTTGAAGTCGATAACGTCGGTGTGGTTATCTTTGGTTCGGACCGCGACATCAAAGAAGGCGACACCGTCAAGCGCACCAACGCGATTGTGGACGTGCCGACAGGTGACGCGCTGCTGGGCCGCGTTGTTGACGGGCTGGGCAATCCGATCGACGGCAAGGGTCCGATCAAAACCAAAACCCGAAGCCAGGCCGACGTCAAAGCGCCGGGCATTATCCCGCGCAAATCTGTGCACGAGCCCATGGCGACAGGTCTGAAATCCGTGGACGCGCTGATCCCGATCGGTCGCGGCCAGCGCGAACTGATCATTGGCGACCGCCAGACCGGCAAATCAGCCATCGCGCTTGACGCGATCCTGAACCAAAAGGCATCCAACGATGCGGCCGGCGACGACGAAAGCAAAAAACTTTACTGCATTTATGTGGCTGTTGGCCAGAAACGTTCAACCGTGGCACAGCTGGTTAAAAAGTTAGAGGAAAACGGCGCGATGGAGTACACCATCGTCGTCGCTGCAACCGCTTCTGAACCGGCTCCGATGCAGTTTCTGGCGCCTTACGGGGCGACCGCCATGGCCGAACACTTCCGCGACAACGGACGCCACGCGCTGATCATTTACGATGACCTGTCCAAACAGGCTGTGTCTTACCGGCAGATGTCGTTGTTGCTGCGTCGCCCACCGGGGCGCGAAGCCTATCCCGGAGACGTGTTCTATCTGCACTCGCGCCTGTTGGAACGTTCTGCGAAACTGAATGAAGATAACGGCGCGGGATCGCTGACCGCGTTGCCGATTGTGGAAACGCAGGGCGGCGACGTATCAGCATTTATCCCGACGAACGTCATTTCGATCACCGACGGGCAGATTTTCCTTGAAACCGAATTGTTCTATCAGGGCATTCGTCCTGCGGTAAACACGGGTCTATCGGTGTCGCGCGTGGGCTCGAGCGCCCAGACCGACGCGATGAAATCGGTAGCCGGTTCGATCAAGCTGGAACTGGCGCAATACCGCGAAATGGCGGCGTTCGCTCAGTTTGGTTCGGATCTCGATGCCTCTACGCAGGCGTTGCTGGCCCGAGGTGCGCGGCTGACCGAATTGCTCAAGCAGCCGCAATATTCGCCGTTGACCAACGCCGAGCAGGTAGTCGTGATCTATGCAGGCACCAAGGGTTATCTTGACGGAATCGAAGTGGACGCCGTAGGACGCTTTGAGACCGGTCTGCTGAACCATCTGCGGAGCAATCACAGTGCGCTTCTGAAGGATATTTCCGACAACGACCGCAAAGTCAAAGGCGACTTGGAAGACGCGATCAAAGCGGCCATCGAAAGCTTTGCAAAAGACTTTGGTTAGTATCGGACTTTAGGGAAAAGGAAGTTTTGCACGCATGGCAAACCTCAAGGACCTGAAAACACGGATCGAAAGCGTCACCAGCACGCGTAAGATCACGAAGGCCATGCAGATGGTGGCGGCGGCAAAATTGCGTCGCGCGCAGGAATCGGCGGAAAATGCACGCCCTTACGGCGAGCGCATGAATGCAGTGATGGCGAATCTGGCGGGTGCGTCAGCCGGTTCGGATTCTGCGCCCAAACTATTGTCGGGCACTGGTAATTCGAATGTTCATTTGTTGATTGTTGCGACGTCCGAACGCGGGCTTTGTGGCGGGTTCAATTCGTCGATCGCTAAAATGGCACGGGCACATGCCAATGACCTGATGGCAAAAGGCAAAGTCGTGAAAATGCTGACCGTAGGCAAAAAGGGCCGCGAGCAACTCAAGCGCGAATTCGGCGATAAAATGGTCGCGCACGTGGATTTTTCCCACGTCAAACGCCTAAGTTACAGCAATGCGCAGGAGGTGGCTCACGACGTTCTGGCGCGTTTTGATGCCGGTGAATTCGACGTGGCCACGATTTTTTTCAACCGCTTTGAATCGGTGATTTCGCAAATTCCCACAACCCAGCAGTTGATTCCCGCCAAGTTCGAAATGGTTGAAGAAACGAAAGCGCCGTTTTACGAATACGAACCGGATGAGGATGAAATCCTTGCCGAGCTTTTGCCACGTGCCTTGACCACGCTGATTTTTACCGCGCTTTTGGAAAACGGCGCGTCAGAACAGGGCGCGCGAATGTCTGCAATGGACAATGCCACACGAAACGCGGGCGAAATGATCGACAAGCTGACGATCGAATACAACCGCTCGCGTCAGGCCGCGATCACAAACGAACTTATCGAAATTATTTCGGGCGCAGAGGCGCTCTAGACCGGAGACGAAAACATGGCGAAAGCGAAAGCAAAAGCAGCGGACGGCAAAATTACGCAGGTTATTGGCGCGGTGATCGACGTGCAGTTTGAAGGCGACCTGCCCGAAATTCTGAACGCGCTGACGACCGACAACAACGGCGTCGAAACGGTGCTGGAGGTGGCGCAGCATCTGGGTGAAAACACGGTACGTACCATCGCGATGGACAGCTCTGAAGGTCTGGTGCGCGGTGGTGCCGTCACCAATACCGGCGCGCCGATCCAGATGCCGGTTGGGACGGCAACATTGGGCCGCATCCTGAACGTGATCGGCAAACCTGTTGACGAAAAGGGTCCGGTCAAGGCCACGCAAACCCGGTCTATTCATGCGGACGCGCCGGAATTTGCTGAACAGGCGACTGAATCCGAGATTCTTGTCACGGGTATCAAGGTCGTTGACCTGTTGGCGCCCTACACGAAGGGCGGCAAAATCGGCCTGTTTGGCGGCGCCGGTGTGGGCAAGACCGTGCTGATCATGGAACTGATCAACAATATCGCTAAGGTGCATTCGGGCCTGTCGGTGTTCGCCGGTGTGGGCGAGCGGACGCGTGAAGGCAACGATCTTTACCACGAAATGATCGAAAGCGGCGTGATCTTGCCTGACAGCCTGGAAGACAGCAAAATTGCGCTGGTGTTTGGCCAGATGAACGAACCCCCGGGCGCACGTATGCGCGTGGCACTGTCCGGCCTGACGCTGGCCGAACAGTTCCGCGACGAAACAGGCGCCGATGTGCTGTTCTTTGTCGATAATATTTTCCGCTTTACGCAAGCCGGTTCTGAATGTTCCGCCCTTTTGGGTCGCATTCCGTCCGCGGTGGGATATCAGCCGACTCTGGCCACCGACATGGGCGCGATGCAAGAACGCATTTCGTCGACCAAATCGGGGTCGATCACCTCGGTTCAGGCGGTGTATGTGCCAGCCGACGACCTGACGGACCCGGCACCGGCCACATCGTTTGCCCACCTTGACGCCACCACGGTTTTGTCGCGCGCAATTTCCGAACTGGGTATTTACCCTGCTGTTGACCCGCTTGATTCAACGTCGCGTATCATGGATCCTCTGATCGTTGGCGAAGAACATTACAATGTGGCGCGCGACGTACAGGGCATTTTGCAGCGCTACAAATCACTGCAGGATATCATCGCCATTCTTGGCATGGACGAACTGTCGGAAGAAGACAAACTGACCGTCTCACGCGCCCGCAAAATTCAGCGATTCCTGTCGCAACCGTTTGACGTGGCCAAGGTGTTCACGGGGTCCGACGGCAAACAGGTTCCGTTGGAAGACACGATTTCGTCGTTTAAGGCCGTGGTCGCAGGCGAGTACGATCACCTGCCCGAGGCGGCTTTCTACATGGTTGGCGGCATCGACGAAGTGGTGGCCAAAGCCGAAACAATGGCTGCGGAAGCAGCTTAAGGCGTGCGTTTCAGGAGACCATTATGGCAGCGATGATGCAATTTGATCTGGTATCGCCCGAGTGTATGCTTGCGTCTTTTGAAGCGTCGGAAATCGAGGTGCCCGGGGCCGAAGGCGATTTTACCGCCATGGCAAATCACGCGGCGCTGATCACAACGCTGCGCCCGGGTGTTCTAAGGGTTAAAGGCGCTTCGGACACCACGGAATACGTGGTAACGGGGGGTTTTGTTGAAGTGTCGGCCACGTCCGCATCCGTGTTGGCCGAACAGGCGATCCCGCGCGCTGACGTGACCCGCGCGGCCGTTGACGTCATGGTCGCGGCAGCCGAGGCCGCCGTCAGCGAGGCGGGCGAAGCGACGCGCGACGCGGCCGACAAGCGGTTGGCGGACACCAAAGAGCTGATTCAAACATTGGGTCTGTAAAGCATCGGGAAATGGTTGTGATCTGACTTTGTCCCTGGGCGCGGTCCGGGTTATCCCAACGTGCCCTCAGAATTGCCACATTTTCGGATTATGTCTCTTTTTTGAAACGCGACACGGAAGTAAAATGCGCCGTTTGAAAAACCACCTGATTGGCGTCGACCAAGGGTCCGCAACTCTATTTTCTGATTTCGAAAATAGCGGCACCATGTGGACCGGATCAGGTCAGCGCGAATGCCGCAAACAGGTCAATTACAAAGAAAAGTTTAAATCAGTGCCTGTAGTACATCTATCGCTGAGCATGTGGGACCAACACAGTGAAAGCAACCAGCGCGGCGAGCTGAACACACAAAACGTTTCAGAATCCGGATTTGACATCGTGTTCACCACTTGGGGCGACACCAAAATCGCGCGGGCCCGCGCATCCTGGCTGGCGATCGGAGAATTAACAGACGATGACGAATGGAATATTGATTAGCGCCTTGACACTATCGCTTTGCGCCAGCGCAAGGGGCGGACAGGCCCCAACAGGGTGCCCCAACGCCAACACTACGACTGCACCATAACTGCACAATCTCTGCCGGGGATCCCGCCTGCTGGGTCATGTGCACGGGAATGCGCCGCCGGTGGGAATGTCCGGATCAGTTGCCGTTGTCGTAGAGGCCCTGATAAATTTCGCCAAGCGTTTCGGTTTCAAACAGGGATGACACCGATGTTCCATTGGCAATATTGATAATCGCTTGCGCAAAAACCGGCGCGGTTGGCACGATGCGAATGTTTTTCGCCGCCCGTACCTCGTTGGTTGCTTCGATTGAATCGGTGATGACCAGCGATTCCATGCTCGACGTGGTAATTCGATCAATTGCCTGTCCCGACAAAACGCCATGTGTAATATATGCGTGAACTTCAGCAGCACCGGCGTCCGTCAGTTTCTGAGCGGCCTGACACAGCGTTCCTGCTGTGTCGACGATGTCGTCAATAATGATGCAAACCCGATCCTTTACATCCCCGATCACGGTCATTTCGGCAATTTCACCGGGCGCGGTTCGGCGCTTGTCAACGATAGCCAGGTCGAGATTGTGCCGACTGGCCAGCTCGCGCGCCCGGCCAACACCGCCCACATCCGGCGAAACAACGGTCAACCGGCCCAGGTCTTCAAACTTGTCCGCGATGTCCAGCGCAAATATCGGTGACGCATAAAGATTATCGACCGGAATATCAAAAAAACCCTGAATCTGGGTGGCGTGCAGGTCCATGGTTAACACCCGTTCGATACCAGCGCGAACGATCATATCGGATACCAGCTTGGCTGTAATCGGTGTGCGGGCTTTGGTGCGCCGGTCCTGCCGCGCGTAGCCAAAATACGGAATAACCGCCGTGATGCGCGCAGCCGACGACCTGCGCAGCGCGTCGGTCATGATCAGCAGTTCCATCAGGTTGTCGTTGGTCGGGTTTGATGTGGGCTGGATGATGAACATGTCTTCACCGCGCACGTTTTCAAACACCTCGACGAAGATCTCCTGATCATTAAATCGTTCGACCCGAGTGTCAGTCAGATTGACACGCCGTCCCTGATGCATCGACATGCGTTTGGCGATCGCTTTGGCGAGGCTTCGGTTTGCGTTGCCGGAAATGAGTTTCGGTTCAACACTGGCCAGCATCGGAAGGTCCCTGTACCCGGTATCGCGGCGTCACGGCGACAGATTCTTGAACGTGGGGTCGCTTAGCATTGCGCGTCGTGTTTGCCTAGTGATATCGCAGGGTGTACCCAGTCTTTTACAACGACCAGAGGATCAAATGGCACACATCGATTATTTTCTGAATACGCTGTCTCCGTTCACTTATCTGGCGGGCGACGGATTGGAAAAACTGGCGGAAAAACACGGCGCGACGATCACTTACAAGCCGTTCGATCTGTTGGGCGTGTTTGCGCGTACAGGCACACCGGCGCTGCCGCAGCGCCACGAATCCCGTCTGGCTTACCGCGCGCAGGATTTGCTGCGCCTCGCGAAGCTTAATCGGTTGCCGTTCAATCTGAAACCGGTGCACTGGCCCACCAATCCGGCACCCAGTTGTTACGCCATTATCTCTGCACAAAACGCGGGCGGTGGCGATATCGGGGGACTCTGCCAATCGTTTCTAAAGGCCTGCTGGGCCAATGAGCAGGACATTTCGCAAGACGAGGTTGTGCGGGCTTGCCTGACCGCCAGCGGTTTCGATCCACAACTGGCGGACAGCGGGTTGCTGTCGGGCGCGGAAATCTATGGCTCTAACACCGAAGACGCCATGACGCGGGGCGCGTTTGGCGCTCCGTTTTACATTGTTGGCGATCAATGTTTCTGGGGTCAGGACCGCCTGCCACATCTGGACGCACATCTGGCGGGCGAACTCTGATGCCAAGCGGCCTGATGGCCGGTTTTCAGACAAATTGGCGCGCCGAGGGGTCGGGCAGCCGTCCGGCTATGTTCCTGCATTGCTCGCTTGGCCATTCGGGGGCCTGGGGCGGGCTGGTGCGTGGGCTAAAAGACGATCTCAAAATCATTGCCATGGATTTACCGGGCCACGGGCACAGCGGACCCTGGGCGCGTGATCTTGACTGGCTTGATCAGTCAGCACGTATGGTCGTGGCTTTGCTCGATAATTTCGACGGCCCAGCCGATATCATCGGCCATTCGTTTGGCGGTGCGGTGGCCGTGCGTGTGGCCATCGACCGTCCCGACCTGGTCCGCAGCCTGACCTTGGCCGAACCGGTAATATTTTCGGCGGCCGCGCAATCCGGTGCCACCGAGTATCACCGCCATATTGATGAGGTCGGGCATTTTCCAGCCCTGATAGCGCAAGGTCAGAATGACGCCATAGCACGCGAATTTTCTGAGATGTGGGGCAGCGGGGTATCGTGGGAAAACACGCCGGAACTGCAAAAGCAATACGTCAGAGACCGCATCGGGACGGTCGTAAATGGATCTCCGGCGCTGTTTGGTATTGGCGCGGCATCAATGGCGCTGACCGACATCGCACGAATTGATATTCCGGTTTTGTTGATAGAGGGCGACGCCACACACGAAATCATTCCGGCCATAATGAACGCGCTGCAGGGCTGTCTGTCCAACGTGGATCGCGTGGTGGTCAAGGGCGCTGGACATATGGTGCCGATCACCCACGCATGCGAAGTTGGCAAAACGTTGCGCGCGTTCCTTAAGCTTTGAAAATGTTCAGGAATTCCTGAATCGACTGGGTAGTTGTCGCCCAATTGCAAACGAGTCGCGCAGTGAGTTGCGTGTCATCGTGCGTGTTGGAAAGGTCCAGATCGGACTCTACATAATATTCAGCGCCAGCCTTGTGCGCTTTTTTGTGTTGCGCGGCGGGCCAGGTCACAAAAACCATATTGGCGGCGCGCTTATGGGTAAAACTGTTGAAGGGCAGCGCAGACAGGCCGTTTTCAAGACAGGCCGCTGCGGCGTTGGCTTTGCCTGCCAGTTCGAGCCAGAAACCATCTGTCAGATAGGCGTCGTACTGCGCCGCCATAAAGCGCTGTTTCGATATCATATGACCTCCACGCAGCCGGTTTTCTTCAAATTCTACCGCCAATTCCGGATCAAAGAAAATGACTGCCTCGACTCCCAAAAGACCGTTCTTGGTGCCGCCAAAGCTCAGGGCGTCCACGCCCGATTTCCACGTCATGTCAGCAGCTGAACACCCGTGCGCAACCAATGCGTTGGCAAACCGTGCGCCGTCCATATGGCAGCGCATATGTCTTTTTTTCGCCATCCGTGTCAGTGTGCGCTGCGCGTCGAGATGATACAATGTGCCGGCCTCAGTGAGTTGGGTCAGACTAAGAACGTCGCCTGCGCCGCCCGATCCTGACTTCAACGCCGCGTCCAGTTCAGCGGAATCAATTTTCCCGCCCGCGCCGCCAACAGGGGTCAGTTTGGCACCGCGCCGGTAAAACTCGGCGGCACCCTGTTCGTCGACCTGAATGTGCGCGGCGTCGTGGCAGAAGATTCGACCGCTGTTTCCTGTCAAAGACGCAAGCGCCAAAGCGTTGGCAGCAGTTCCCGAATTAACCAGATAGATCCGCGCGTCGGGTGCTTCAAATACTTGTTGCAGGCGCCCGGCGACGGCCTGTGTCACCGCGTCATTGCCATAGGGCATTGCATGCCCGGTATTCACCGCGGAAATTGCCTGTAAAATCCGTTCCGGCACCGGCCCGGCGTTGTCCGAAACAAAGTGCACCGCTAAAAGTCCCTTATCAAATAGTCTTCCAGGTCATCGTGATCCACCTCGTATTCGGGCACCGTTTTGCCTTGCATGGAGATGCCCGCCCTGTGCACCGAATTGGGATCGCCCGATATCAGCGGGTGCCAGTCCGGCAGTTTTTGACCGTCAAACAACAGCCGGTAGGCACAGGTCTCGGGCATCCAATACGCGATACGCTCTATATTCTCGGGGCTTAACACGACGCAACCCGCCACCATTTGTTTGCGCAGTGCATATTGCGCGCAGCGACAGGTATCGGCGTCAAACAGACGGCACGAGACGTTGGAATACAGAATTTCGCCACTGTCTTCGTCTTCGAGTTTCAACAGGCAGCACCGCCCGCATCCGTCGCACAGCGCCTCCCATTCGGGGGGAGTCATATCTTCTAACGTCACGTTTTCCCAGAAAACAGGTCGCAGATCAGGGCTCACTTTTTTGGACATAAAAATCATTTCCCCAACTGGCACGCGGTTGAGTATAAAACGCGCGGAATGATGAAAGAAACCCAATTATACGCGCCCGTGAAAGCCTTGCTGACAGGGCAGGGGTACGACGTGAAATCTGAAATCTCCGATTGCGATATCGTGGCCATTCGCGGCACCGAGGATCCGGTCATCGTCGAATTGAAAACATCGTTGTCGCTGGCTTTGCTGTTGCAGGGAGTCGACCGGCAGGGTCTGAGCGACTGGGTTTACGTGGCCGTGCCCGCAGGCAAGGGACGGCGCTGGTATAACCAGGTCAAGGATGCAACCAAACTGTGTCGTCGGCTTGGGCTTGGTTTCATGTCGGTGCATTTTCGCCCCGGCGGTGACAGCGTCGAGGTGCACGTCGACCCCGGGCCTTACGCGCCGCGCATTGTCAAAAAACGCCGCGACGCCCTGCTTAAGGAATTTCAGGCGCGCGTTGGCGATCATAACGCCGGTGGCCAGACCCGCCGCCCCGTTGTCACCGCATACCGACAGGATGCGCTGCGACTGGCGGCGGAACTGGCAAGCTGCGGGACCGACAGTCCGGCGAAACTTGCGCGCAGACTGGGTGTGACCAGGGCCGCGACCATTCTGCAAAATGATCATTACGGCTGGTTTGAGCGGGTTTCTCGCGGGATTTACACCCTGGCACCGCGTGGGGTCGAGGCGCTGGATATTTATAAAGACGTGGTGCTGTCTTTGACCGGCACAACAGCGCGGTCAGCCGGACCGACTGACGTCGGCTAGTATCCGCAGACTTTCGACGCAATCTTCGTCGATTTGCCGGGTCAGTGCCTCGACAGTATCAAATTTCAACTCGGGGCGCTGAAAAGCGATCAAGCCCACAGACAGATTGGCCCCGTACAGGTCGCCCGAAAAATCGAACAGAAACACTTCAAGGTTGGGAACGGTGCCGCCAAACGTCGGGCGCAGACCAATGGATGCCGCGCCCTGATACTCGCCCGCAAGGGGGCCGTCCAGAATATCGACCAACACGGCGTAAACGCCAAATTTAGGCAGGTGCAGACCGTCAAGCGACAGGTTAGCCGTGGGATAACCCATGTCGCGCCCACGCTGATCACCGCCTTCAACGGCACCTTCGATCCGGTGCCAGTGGCCCAACATTCTGGCGGCGTCTTCGGGTCTGCCATCGGAAAGCGCTGTACGAATTGACGTCGACGAAAACGCGCCGTGTTCATCGGCAATAAGTGGTGCCTGCGTGACACCAAACCCAAGCTTTTCCCCAAATTCAGTCAACGTGTCAAAATTGCCGCTGCGCCCTTTGCCAAAAGCGAAATCACCGCCAACGACCACGTGCGACAGGTTCAGCCCACCAACAATGACGTTAGTACAAAATTCTTCTGCCGACAGGTTTGACAGTGCTGCGTTGAAATTCAGCTCGTACAGTTTGTCGACCCCCAGTTTTTCCAAACGATTGGCGCGCGCCGTTGCATTCATCAGTCTGAATGAGGGGGCATCAGGTGCGAAATAGCTGCGCGGGTGAGGCTCAAACGTCATGACGCCCAGCGGGCAATTGTCCGCCATGCTGATCGTGCGCGCCAGTTCTATCACCGACAGGTGGCCTTTGTGCACACCGTCAAAATTGCCGATAGCCACGGCGGCACCCTGATCTTGCGGTACGACAAAATTATAGTCGCGGATGATCCGCATACCTTAGCCCCTTTTTGGTGCCAGAACCACCGCTTCGCCCTTGATCACGATTGTGTCGCCAACAGAGGCGACGCAGTCCAGAGTCACGCGCGCTTTGTCGGGGTTGATATCGGTGACCGTGACCACGGCGTCGACCGTATCCCCGGGGCGCACTGGTGCCGTGAATTTCAGGTTCTGGCCAAGATAAATCGTACCGTGTCCCGGCAGGCGTTCGCCGATGATCGCCGAAAACAGCGCCGCCGACAGCATCCCGTGCGCGATGCGGCCCTTGAACATGGTTTTCGCCGCGTACCCGTCGTCCAGATGCAGCGGATTGCGGTCTTCGGACACTTCGGCGAACATGTTGATTTCATCGTCGCCGATGATTTTGGTCAGGCGGCGTGTCAACCCGACGTGCAGGTCTTCCAGAAAAATTGTGCCGATTTCGGTGTCTGTCATTGCAACGGTCTCCTTAACGCAGATGTCCCATGGTGTATTGCGGCCTGACTTGGGCGTTTTCAAGAAAAACCTTTAGTTTCGTGGCGTCGGGTTGGATGTCGGTGCCGGTTTCTTTGGCGGCTAACCCGCCGGAAATAAACAGGCTGTCTATGTCTTCGCCCATGGCACCTTTGATGTCGGTATTGATGCCGTCGCCAATGGCAAGGATGCGGGTCTTGTCGATATCCCTGCCCAAAGCAAGCAAGCGTCGCTGGGCCAGATCGTAAATTGCCGGGTGGGGCTTGCCAAAATAATGGCTGGTGCCACCCATTTCCGCATAGGCCTGTGCCAAGGCCCCGGCGCAATAAATCCGGTGATCGCCCTTGTCGACCATCACGTCGGGGTTGGCACACAGCAGTTGCAATCCGCGCGCTTTGGCCTGCAAAAACGTGGCACGGTAGTCCCCGGGCGTCTCCGTGTCGTCGTTGAACAGGCCGGTACACGCGATTCCGTCAGCCTTGGCCAGTGGCACCAGCGTGATAGTTTTGCCCTGCAAAACGTCGGCCGGCAGGTCTTCGAAAAACCCCAGATCACGTTTTGGGCCAAGGTGATAGACTTTGGTGCCAATCGCCCCCGACGCCAGCGCGTATTGTGCTGCGTCACCCGAGGCGGCGATCTCGTCATAGCAGTCGCGCGGCACGCCGATCTTGTCCAGCTGACGGATGACCGACGGGCGCGGGCGCGGCGAATTGGTCAAAAGCAGGACCAAGCCGCCCGTTTGCCGAAACTTTTGCAATGCGATGACGGCGGGTCCAAAAGGTGCGTACCCGTTGTGCAGGCAGCCCCACAAATCGACGTACAGGGCGTCATACCGCTTTGAAATCAGGCCCAGACTTTCGATAATGCGCGTCACGCTGAATGTTAGACTGTCAAATTGGGGAAAATCTGCTTTTTCCGGGATACGACGCCCGGCAGAACCACGCTGTCCCCGACCGACGACACACTGAACGACTTGTTGATGACGTCGCGGACCGCGTCGTTGGGAATTAGCAGTGTCGATTCTTCGTTCAGAATATCCACGACAAAAAGCAAAACCTGATCAACGGCATCTTCATGTGCAACGGCCGCCATTGTTGAAATCAGGTTTTTTTTGCGTTCTAAAACGGCATCGGGGCAAGTGGTTTCAAGAACAGAAACGCGAAATCTCTGACCGCCTGTTTCAAATTTTTTGCTGTCGAGCCGCAACAGTTCGGCGTCGGAAAACCGTAATATATCGGACTTGGCTGCGAACATTTCCGCTGCGTAAGCCTGAATATCCAAGTGCAGCTCGCCGGCCAGACGATTGGCCAATGCAACATCTGTGGGCGTCGTTGTTGGTGATCGGAGTCCCAATGTGTCAGACAGCACGCAAGAGAGCATAAGACCTTTGATCGTATCTGGCGCGCTGTCCAGCTCGCGGCCAATCATCCAGCTCATTATCGTGGCGGTCGATGCCACAGGCCGAAGCGTAAGCTTGATCGGCCTTTTGGTTCTGATGCCCCCTGCCAGCATGTGGTGATCAATAATTTCAGAGATATGGGCGTCGTTGATGTTCCCGGGCAATTCATCTGGGCTGTTGGTGTCCACGATCACCACTTCGTCGTCTGCTTTGAGCTGCCCCAGGATTGGCGGCGTCGAAACGGACCAGCGGTCCAGCACAAATTGAGCCTCAGAATTCGGGGCCTCCTGCACAAACGCCTGTGCGTCTTCTCCGTGTATGTCGTTCAGGTACCACTCCCAGATCAGGGCAGAGCACGTGGCGTCTGTGTCAGGGGCAAGGTGGCCGAAAATTTTGATCATGGGCATGTCCGGAGTCTGGTCGGCATAGAAAAAATCAACGCCCTTATAGTGGCGCTAAAAAGGCTTGTCATCATGCAGTCAGACCAAACCCGATAATTAATTGTATGCTATGGAATGCAATTGCAACAGTTTCACCCCCGGCCCTCTTGACTCGGGTCGGTCGTGCGCATAAATCCTCGCTGTTATCACTCTACGGTGGCGAGTGCTAACTCCGAGAATAAGCCACCCTACTCTGGAACCTCGCAAACTAAGGAGAGCATTCCATGGCATTTACACCTTTGCACGACCGTGTACTGGTTCGTCGTATTGAAAGCGACGAAAAAACCTCAGGCGGACTGATCATTCCCGACAGCGCCAAGGAAAAACCTGCCGAAGGCGAAATTATCGCCTGTGGCGAAGGCGCACGCAAAGACAGCGGCGAACTGATCCCGATGGCCGTAAAAGTCGGTGATAAAGTTCTGTTCGGCAAATGGGGTGGCACCGAAGTCACCATCGACGGCGAAGAACTGCTGATCATGAAAGAAAGCGACGTCATGGGAACGCTTTAGGCGCTCGTATTGTCCGTTCAACCCACGTATTTAGGAGCAAGCTATCATGGCTTCAAAAGAAGTAAAATTTAACACAGACGCCCGCAACCGGATGCTGAAGGGCATCAACGTGCTGGCTGACGCTGTGAAAGTCACCCTTGGCCCCAAAGGCCGCAACGTCATCATCGATAAATCCTTTGGTGCGCCGCGCATCACCAAAGACGGAGTGACCGTTGCCAAGGAAATCGAACTGGACGACAAGTTCGAAAACATGGGCGCGCAGATGGTCAAAGAAGTGGCCAGCCGCACCAACGACGAGGCAGGCGACGGAACGACGACGGCGACTATTCTGGCGCAGTCGATCGTGACCGAAGGCATGAAATCGGTCGCTGCCGGCATGAACCCGATGGATCTGCGTCGCGGTATTGACACGGCTGTTGCCAGCGTCGTTGCCAGCATCCAGAAAATGTCTCGCGAAGTGAAGGACAGTGACGAAGTTGCACAGGTCGGCACGATTTCCGCAAACGGCGAAGCTGAAATCGGCGGTCAAATTGCCGACGCTATGCAACGCGTTGGCAACGAAGGCGTCATTACGGTTGAAGAAAACAAGGGTCTGGAAACCGAAACAGACGTAGTTGAGGGCATGCAGTTTGACCGTGGTTATCTGTCGCCCTATTTCGTGACCAACCCTGAAAAAATGATCGCGGAAATGGAAGACTGCCTTGTGCTGTTGCACGAGAAAAAACTGTCGTCGCTCCAGCCCATGGTGCCGCTGCTGGAAACCGTTATTCAGTCCGGCAAACCGCTGCTGATCATTGCTGAAGACGTGGACGGCGAAGCGCTGGCCACTTTGGTTGTCAACAAGCTGCGTGGTGGTCTGAAAATTGCTGCCGTTAAAGCGCCCGGTTTTGGCGACCGTCGTAAAGCCATGCTGCAGGATATTGCTATCCTGACCGGCGGTCAGATGATTTCAGAAGATCTGGGTATGAAGCTGGAAAATGTCGGCATCGATATGCTGGGGTCCGCCAAGAAAATCGAGATCACCAAAGACGAAACCACGATCATCGACGGCAACGGCGACAAAGCCGAGATCGAAGCACGGGTTACACAAATCCGCGCACAGGTCGAAGAAACCACATCTGATTATGACAAGGAAAAACTGCAGGAACGTCTGGCCAAACTGGCAGGCGGCGTTGCGGTGATCCGTGTCGGTGGCGCCACCGAGATCGAAGTCAAGGAACGCAAAGACCGCGTTGACGATGCCCTGAACGCGACCCGCGCGGCCGTGCAGGAAGGCGTTGTTGTTGGCGGTGGTGTGGCCTTGATGCTGGGGGCCAAAGCGCTGGCCAAGCTGAAAGGCGAAAACGCCGATCAAGCCGCCGGAATCAGTATTGTGCGTCGCGCGCTTGAGGCGCCGCTGCGTCAGATCGCTGAAAACTCCGGTGTCGATGGTGCCGTTGTGGCCGGCAAAGTGCGCGAAAGCGACGATACCAACTTTGGCTTTAACGCCCAGACCGAAGAATATGGCAACATGTTCGATTTCGGTGTGATCGACCCTGCCAAAGTGGTGCGTACAGCGTTGGAAGACGCGGGTTCTGTGGCCGGCTTGCTGATCACCACCGAAGCGATGGTCGCCGATAAGCCCGAGCCTAAAGGCGCAGCCGCTGGCGGCGGCATGCCGGACATGGGCGGCATGGGCGGCATGGGCGGCATGATGTGACACCCTTGAGGGTGTCATCCCGGACCTGATCCGGGATCGCTTGAGAAATTGAAAAGGGGCCGCCGGTGGGTGGCCCCTTTTTTGTTGGGTGTGGTGTGCGGACTTTACTGCCGTTGGCAGGCCGACCGGCATTTGTCGCGCGGTCCTTTGTCTCTTACCGCCCCCGCACTGACGCAATGTTCCGCTACGCGACCGCCTTGGGGCGGTTAGTCCGCGCCTCTTTCGGGGTCTCTACATCGCCCTCGACATAGGCTTTGAATTCTTTCTGCGCACCCTTGACGGTCTTGTGAAACTGCGGGCCAAGAATAAATCTTTCCATCAGCGCGCCGACCGGCCAGAAACGGGTCTTCAGGTCAACGAATGTTATGCCACGGGTTCGGTTTGCACCGGTTTCCTCCAACCGCCATCCGCCGCTCGCTTCCTTGATAAAGAACGGCAGTCCTTCCAGCGACAGGCGAAAGCTTTTCCCCTCGTCCCATTCCAGAACATTCTCGACCAGCGTTCCGAATCCCGGGACATCGCAGGTCCGGCCGGCGCCAATACCCCGCTCGATCTTGGTATGAAAGTGGGATTCTTTCACAGCTTTAGTCCAGTTTTGAATGTCGGCCAGATTGCTAATCTTGCTCCAAACCAAATCCGCTGGTGCGTCAATCTCAATTTTATGTTCTATATGCACAGTCTTCTCCTTTCGTACTTTCGTTTTGCGGGCTACTCGCGCGGTTTCATTCCGTTCACCACCAACCCAAGCGATTCCTGTATCCAGTAGGTGCGGTACTCCGGGTTCAGCGAAGTCACACCAAAGAATCGTTCGTGAGTGTGGGCGAACCGCACTTGATTGATCAGCCTGTCCAACAACGTGCCCGCAGCGATGTTTGTGTCGACGTCTGTGCGCACAAACCCCTTGTCCCTGGCCATCTGAATATAGTTCGCAAGCGCGTGATTGAGCCCGAGCAGTTCCCGCACGGTACTATCGTCGCTATCCGGTCCAAGTTGCTCGAATTCACGCAGCGCGATCAGCACTGTCTCACGATTTTCAAGATAGGTTTCCAAAAGCTGCGTCAGAAACATTTCCAGTCGGATTTCGAACTCTTCCAGCGATCTCAGTTCGGCTGAAAGCGCCGTTTTCGCCTGTTCAAGCAGCAACGCGGTAAACCGGTCCAGAATTTCCTGATAGAGCTTTTCTTTGCAGCCAAAGTGATAGGTGATCGCGTTCGAACTGGCCCCCGCGCGGGCGCAGATGTCGCGTACCGACGCGCCGCGATACCCATGTGCCCAGAACACGGGTACGGCTGCGTCCAGAATCGACTCGCGGGTGGTTATGGGACCTATTTGTGACATATGTAACAATATATATTACGCATGTCACAATCGTCAAGAAGATTTTCAGATTTTGTCGGTTTCGCGCGGTGAAAACCTGCCCAAGAAATTTTCCGGCCCAGCCGCCCGTTTCGATGTTTGAGTGTTGACCGTCATAACGCTGGAAACCGGGAAGACAGCCTTGCGTGTATCGCGGTTGCAACGCAAAAAAGGTCACCGATGGTTGCCGTTTGGTGGCCCCTTTTATTTTTTTTGCATTCGGTTAATATAACGGAAAGTTGAACATTGGAGAGTACCCATGAGAATTTTTGTCGCCTTTTTGACCACTATTGTGTTTGCAACAGCGGCCTACGCCGACTCTTTGCAAATCTCAGTGCAAAGCAATCACCCCAATATTGTCAGTCTTGAATTTTACAGTCAGGACGGCAACCGTGCATGGCCCGGTGACGGACAGGCGTATATTTTGGACGATAGTCAGGTCCACGATTTCAATCTGCAATGTTTTTCGGGTGAACAAATTTGTTATGGCGCGTGGGTGCGCGGCAGTTCATCTACCTATTGGGGCGTTGGTCAGGGCGACCGACAGAGCTGTAGTTCGTGTTGTTTCCGGTGCGGTGGCGGTAGCACAAGAGTACAGGTTTTGAATCCCTAATAAGGAAACTTAATCCCGCATATTCGCGCCGTTGGCGTCGTAAAGCGGTGCCCCCTGCACTTCGGCGGAGTACATTTTCCCCAGAATTTCGACCTGCAGTTTGGTGCCGGGGTTGGACGTCGACGTGATGACGTAGCCCATCGCCACGGATTTTTTGACGCGGTGCGCGTAGCCACCCGATGAGACATATCCGACGGCCGCACCATCCTTCAATATGGCCTCATCTCCAGACACGTCGATGCCGTCCACGTCGATGACCAAGGTCACCAGTTTTCGCGCAGGCCCTTTTTGCCGCTCGGCCAGCGCCGCGTCTTTGCCAACAAAGTCTTTCTTCCAGTTGATGAACACGTCCATGCCGCTTTCTGCGGCCGTAAAATCTGGCCGGTAATCCAGCGTCCATGCTCCCCAGCTTTTTTCCAACCGCATCGACATCAATGCGCGCGCGCCGTACCAGCGGTAGCTCAGGTCGGCCCCTGCCGTTTCCACCGCTTCAGAAAGGCGCAGCAAATACTGCGGGCGGCAATAAATCTCGTAGCCCAATTCACCGGAAAAGCTGATCCGGTTCAGGATCACCGGCACCCCGCCAACATAGGCCTGGCGCACATCGCGGAACCTGAAGGTACCGCCGCTGATGTCGTCACGGCAAATGCGGGCCAAAAGATCGCGGGACTTTGGCCCCGACAAGGCGATGCCGTGCCAGTCGTCAGACACGTTGGTGTAGGTCACGTTGTCGGGCAGTTCTTTTTCAAACCAACGCCGGTGCGCCTCTTGCATGGCACCCGAGCCGAACAGCACAAAGTGATCTTTCGCCAGACAGGCGACCGTCAGGTCACCGTAAAGCCTGCCTTTGGGAGTCAGCATCGGAGTCAGGGTCAGGCGTCCCGGTTTGGGCACGAACCCGGCCAGTGTTTTGTCCAGATAGGCGCGCGCACCGTCGCCCTTAAATTCATGCTTGGCGAAATTGGCAATTTCGATCCCGCCAACAGAGGTGCGCACCGCATTGATCTCGCGCGCCACATAGTCGTGGGAACGGTTGCGCTCAAACGTGGGGACTTCATGCGCATTGTCCGGCCCTTCGGCGAACCACTGGGCGTTTTCCAAACCGAAACTCTGGTCCATCACCGCACCGCGCGCCACAAGCCGATCATAAAGAGCCGTGGTCTTTTGCATCCTTCCCTTGGGCAGTGTCTCGTTTGGGAAAGTCATCACAAAGCGGCGCTCGTAGTTTTCACTGGATTTGACTGTGCCCCAGTCAGGCGATGCCCAGTCACCAAACCGCGCCACATCCATAGCCCAGACATCGATCGACGGCTCCCCGTCGATCATCCATTCGGCCATGGTCAGCCCCACGCCGCCGCCCTGACAGAAACCGGCCATCACACCCACAGCGACCCAGTAATTTTTCACCCCCGGCACCGGGCCGATCAGCGGATTGCCGTCGGGGCCGAATGTGAAAGGACCGTTGATGATGTCCTTGATGCCGGTTCTGCCAATGGCCGGGATCCGTTCGAACGACATTTCAAGACGCGCCGCGATACGGTCTAGATCGGGTTGCAACAGCTCGTGGCCAAATTCCCACGGTACACCGTCCACCATCCACGGTGTCGATTTCGGTTCGTAGGTACCCAGCAACATGCCGGTGCGTTCCTGCCGGAAATAAATGTTGGCCTCGTAGTCAATGCCTGCGGGCAGACGGGTGTCGCGTGTGGCGATCTCGGGGATCTCTTCGGTGATCAGATAATGGTGTTCCATCGGTTGTACGGGCAGATGCAGCCCGGCCATATGCCCGACTTCGCGTCCCCACAGTCCGCCGCAGTTGACGATCATTTCGGCGTTGATCGACCCTTTGGCGGTGACGACGTCCCACGATCCGTCCGGGCGTTGATTGGTTTCCACCACCGGTGTGTGGGTGAAATATTGTGCGCCGTGTACGCGCGCCGCTTTGGCAAAGGCATAAGTCGCACCGGATGGATCGAGGTCGCCGTCCTGATCGTCCCACAGGGCGGCGTGGTAATGTTTGGGGTCGATCAGCGGGTGTCTTTCAGCCAGTTCTTTGGGTGAAATAAATTCCTGACTTAACCCCATATAACGCGCTTTGGAACGCTCGCGTTTCAGATAGTCATACCACTCGGGCGTTGAGGCGGCGTAAAACCCGCCGGTGATGTGCAGGCCGACCGAATGGCCCGAGAGTTCTTCGATTTCCTTGTAAAGATCAATTGTATAGGATTGCAGGCGGCTGATATTTGGGTCCGAGCTGATAGTGTGAATCTGCCCCGCAGCGTGCCAGCTTGACCCCGATGTCAACTCATCGCGTTCCAGCAGAACCACGTCTTTCCAACCGAATTTTGCCAGATGAAACAGAATCGAACAGCCGACCACGCCACCGCCGATAATCACCACTTTGGCGTGGCCGGGCAGGGATTTTTTATCGAAACTTTGCTCTGTTTGAATATCGGGCATTTCTTACTCCAAAGGTGGCTAGAGGTCTATTATCAGGCTGCGGGTGACCTGCATATGTTTGGTCAAACAGGTTTGCGTTTCATCTGTTGCGCCAGAGTCAAACGTGCGGATGGCGTGGTCGGCTGTGCGGCAATAAGGGCTTGTGAATAATTGCATTGGTGCGACCCCCGGCAAATTCGCTCGTTTTTCGTTGGTTCAGCTTTGACAAAAACCAACCCAGATATCCAGACGTCCAAGATAGATGATAAAATTGACGCTGCGTCTGAGAGGACAAGTCGCGATCAGGATTGCATTCGAATCAAACACTTTTACGTGCAATTCGGATTCATTTTGGGAATGCGCAGGCTGCGCGCTATCAGCGCAAGTTAGTGGGTCCAGATCAATGCATCGGGTCAATGGGCCGGTGCAGGTCAAAATTTTGTCCCAACCACTTACTGTCTGAAAAACTCAACAAGATGCTGAAAAGTAGCAATTAAAATCGAAAATGCCCACATTTTTTCAAAGTGGGACCACGCCAGACGCTGTCCGCCATTTTTGAACCATTGCCGCAAAACAAGATGGCGTGACAAAATGCGTCAATAAACACTGGATTTATCTATTCAGTTAAAGCAATGTGTGCCCAACACTAAATTGTGAGACCGCTGCGACCGACTATTTTGACTACAAACTCCCTAAAGATTGCGTAAGGATCTAAGCATGGCAATTGTAATTGTACTTGTCCTCGTTGTTGTAGGCTCGATTGGATTTCATGTCTTCAGTCCATGGTGGTGGACGCCGATCGCGTCGAATTGGGGGTTTATGGATTCGATGATAAACCTGACATTCTGGATGACAGGCATCGTTTTCGCAGCGGTTATTCTTTTCACCGCCTATTGCGTTTACAAATTTCGCCATGTCGAAGGCCGCAAAGCGGAATTTGAGCCGGAAAATAACCGTCTGGAATTTTGGTTGACTGTTGCGACGACCGTTGGCGTGGCCGGTTTGTTGGCGCCGGGTCTGGTGGTGTGGTTCCAATTCGTAACGCCGCCCGACGACGCGACCGAAATTGAGGTCATGGCGCAACAGTGGTATTGGAGCTATCGTCTTCCCGGTGCTGACGGCGAACTGGGTACTGTCGATCAGCGCCTGATCGACGGCGACAATCCGTTTGGGATCAATCCCGACGACCCAAAAGGTCAGGATGACGTTCTGATCGACGGCGATGATTTGCATTTACCCACGGACAAACCTGTAAAGATGTTATTGCGGTCGGTCGACGTTTTGCACGACTTTTATGTACCCGAGTTCCGCGCCAAGATGGATATGGTGCCGGGCATGGTCACGACTTTCTGGTTTACACCAACACGCACCGGTCAGTTTGACGTTCTCTGCGCAGAGCTTTGCGGGACCGGTCACGGACAGATGCGCGGCGCGGTGTTTGTGGATACCGAAGAAACATATCAGGTATGGTTGGCCGAGCAGGAAACATTTGCGACGGCATCTTTGCCTGCCAAAGTTAAAGTTGCCGATCTGGGCAAGCCTGCTGAATGATATTAATGCGAAGCTAGTTTCGCAATTTGGCGACGGGCAAAAAAACCCGACCGCTGACAGGGAGAGAAAAACAGATGGTTGATATTCAGGACCCTTCACAGCCGATCGGGCCGCTCGAAGTACAAGAGGTCGAGCTCTACCACGCGCATAGTTTCTGGACGAAATATGTGTTTTCGCAAGACGCCAAAGTCATTGCGATCCAGTACGGCGGGCTGGCCACTGCGGTGGGTATGATCGGTTTGGCGCTGTCGTGGTTGATGCGCCTGCAACTGGGTTTCCCTGATCTGTTCGATTTTATTACACCGGAAGCCTATTACCAGTTCATCACCATGCACGGCATGATCATGGTGGTTTACCTTTTGACCGCTGTGTTTCTGGGGGGCTTTGGCAATTACCTGATCCCGCTGATGGTGGGCGCGCGGGACATGGTGTTTCCCTATGTGAATATGCTTAGTTTCTGGGTATTTTTCCTGGCTGTGATCGTTCTGGTCGTCAGCTTTTTTGTCCCCGGAGGCCCGACTGGTGCCGGTTGGACGCTGTATCCGCCGCAAGCCATCCTGTCAGGCACACCGGGCAGTCAGGGGCTGGGCATCGTGCTGATGCTGGTGTCTCTGTCGCTGTTTATCATCGGGTTTACCATGGGTGGCCTGAACTATGTGGTGACTGTGCTGCAGGGCCGCACACGCGGGATGACAATGATGCGCCTGCCCCTGACCGTATGGGGTATTTTCACAGCCACGGTATTGGCGTTGCTGGCGTTCCCGGCGCTGCTGGTGGCCTCGGTGATGATGTTGTTCGACCGCCTGCTGGGCACCAGTTTCTTTATGCCCTCGCTGGTCGAATTTGGTGAACAGCTTAGCTACGGCGGCGGCAGCCCGATCCTGTTCCAGCACCTGTTCTGGTTCTTTGGCCACCCCGAAGTTTATATCGTGGCGCTGCCGGCCTTTGGCATTGTCTCTGATTTGCTGGCCGTTCACGCGCGCAAGAACATCTTTGGGTATCGCATGATGGTCTGGGCCATCGTCGGTATTGGCGCGCTAAGCTTTATCGTCTGGGCGCACCATATGTACGTCAGCGGTATGCACCCTTATTTTGGTTTCTTCTTCGCGACGACGACGTTGATCATCGCGGTGCCCACGGCGATCAAGGTTTACAACTGGACGCTGACACTGTGGAAGGCGGATATTCATCTGACCATCCCGATGCTGTTTTGTCTGGCGTTCCTTGTGACTTTTGTGAACGGCGGGCTGACCGGCCTGTTCCTGGGTAACGTTGTGGTTGACGTGCCGCTGTCTGACACGATGTTCGTGGTGGCGCATTTTCACATGGTGATGGGCGTGGCACCGATCATGGTGATCCTGGGTGCGATCTATCACTGGTATCCAAAAATGTCGGGGCGGATGCTGCACGAGGGCATGGGGCAGTTCCACTTCTGGGTAACGTTCGTTGGCGCGTATCTGATCTTTTTCCCCATGCATTATGTCGGTCTGGTGGGCGTGCCACGCCGCTATCCGGAGATGGGCGAAACGCTGTTCATTCCGGACTCTGTGCATTTTCTCAACAGTTTCATCAGCGTTTCCGCATGGGCGGTCGGCATTGCGCAGCTGGTGTTCTTCTTCAATATCTTCTGGAGCCTGAGAAACGGCAAGCCGTCTGGACACAACCCGTGGGGCGCGACCTCGCTGGAATGGTGCACCCCGGAAACACCGCCCGGGCACGGAAACTTTGGCGATGAACTGCCAATCGTGTACCGCTGGCCCTATGATTTCTCGGTGCCGGGTGCTGATAAGGACTTTATCACGCAGGATGATCCGGCAGGTGGCCTGAGAACCGAAGGCAGCACATGACCACTGTACTGCTTTTCATTTTCGTGGTGGTCGGAACCTCGGGCTGGTGGTTATCCCACCAGCGCCTGGGGTCCAAGCCATGGCTGGAAAGCGGATTGGACTCGGTGTCAGGTACCGACCGAATTGGATTACCAAAGGCCAAAATGGGCCTGATCGTATTCTTAGGTGTCGCAGGTATTTTGTTTGCCCTGTTCACCAGCGGGTTTTTCATGCGCTCCGAAATGGCCGACTGGAAAGACGTGCCGCTGCCCGGCATTCTTTGGGTTACTACGGGTCTGCTGGTACTGGCGAGCTTTGCGCTTCAAACGGCGCTCAGGGCGGCGCGTAACGGTGAACTGAGCGCGGTCAAAAATTGGTTGGCGCTGGCCGGGATGGTGACATTTGGATTTCTTGCAGGTCAATCGCTCGCATGGCAACAGCTGATGGGCAGCGGCTTTGTGTTTAACGGAAATCCGGCAAACAGTTTTTTCTATCTGCTTACGGGATTGCACGGCCTGCACATACTTGGCGGTGTCGTCGGCCTTGCCCGCACAATGGGGACCGCATGGAGCGACGCCTCTATCGGCAAACTGACGCTACGGGTCGATCTGTGCGCGCTTTACTGGCATTTTTTACTTTTCGTCTGGATTGCACTGGTGATCGCCATGCAAAGCTGGGCGCACGACCCCTTCATCGTATCTCACCACTAATAGAGACAGAGGACACCGAAATATGACTGATACTGCCTCAAATCCAATCGTCCATCAAAAGGGCTGGACCGGTGTAAAGGACGACTGGTCATCGGACCAACGCACGTTCAAAAATACCACCTGGCGCAAGGCCATGATCTGGATTTTCCTGCTGAGCGACACGTTCATTTTCAGTATCTTTCTGCTGTCCTACATGACGGCACGCAGTTCGACCAAAGTGGCATGGCCCAACGCCAGCGAGGTATTTGCGCTGCATATTGGACACACGGCTTATCCGTTGCTGTTGATCGCGATCATGACGTTCGTGCTTATTTCCAGCAGTGGCACCATGGTGATGGCGGTGAACTATGGCTACCGCAAAGACCGCAGGAAAACCGCGCTATTTCTGATCGTGACGGCCTTGCTGGGCGCGACATTTGTTGGCATGCAGGCATTCGAATGGACCAAGCTGATTGTTGATGAGGGTATCCGCCCGTGGGGTAATCCGCTTGGAGCGCCGCAGTTTGGCGGCATCTTCTTCATGATCACGGGCTTTCACGGCACGCACGTTTCGATCGGCGTGATATTCCTGCTGGTCATGGCCTACAAAGTCTGGAACGGCCATTACGACGAGGGCAAGAAAGGTATGTTCACGTCGCGACCCGGTGATTACGAATGCGTCGAGGTCATGGGGCTTTACTGGCACTTCGTTGACCTTGTCTGGGTCTTTATTTTCGCATTCTTCTATTTGTGGTGAGGTGAAATCATGTCAAGCGACGCAGCCGTAAGCGACGGCAATTCTGAACACCAGGAGCACCCGCTCAAGATATACTTTATCGTCTGGGGACTGCTTTTTGTCTTAAGTTTCTTTTCGTATCTGGTCGATTTTATCGGCTTTCAAGGTTATCTGCGCTGGACGCTGATCCTGACCTTTATGGTACTCAAAGCCGGCCTGATTATTGCGGTTTTCATGCACATCAAATGGGAGCGCCTGTCACTGACTTTCGCGGTATTTTTACCGCCACTTGCGGTGATGGTATTTGTGGCAATTATGGCAATTGAATCGGACTACGTGGTTCTGTCGCGGTTCCTCTACTTTGCACTGCCCAACTAGAGCCGCATCCTTTTTATCTGAATCAGCGGAGCGGCTCTATCCTTTTGATCTTGTGCGCAATTTATTCCGAAAACCGGTGCCCACTTTTCGGATTGCGCTTTAGGGCAGTACCTATCACGACAAGGGGTGCGCGACCTTCCATGATCGCGCACCCCTTTTTTTGTCACAGGTCCGTCGTGTGCTCGCTATTTGACAACTCTTCGGTAAAGATGCCATGTCGCGTGACCAAAAACGGGTAGCGCCACGATTAGCCCCGCCATGCCGGTCAGCACCCCTAAAAACAAACCCGCCGCCACAATCGCGCCCCAAAGCAGCATGGGAACCGGATTGACCTGCACTGCGCGTACTGATGTTTTTACAGCCGTGATCGCGCCCGTATCCCTGTCAAGCAATAGCGGGAACGCCACAACTGTTGTAGACAGAGCCACCAGAGCAAAGACAAAACCAATGCCGTTGCCGATGACAATCATGGTCCAGCCCTTGGAGGTCGTCATGACTTCCAGAAAAAACACGACCACGGACTCAGGGAACGCCGGACCATAGAGAAAACCATAAAGCATCTCGGCCACATATATCCACGCCAGAAACAAGCCCAGCAACATGATGCCCAAAATAATGATGGCGGGCATTGCCGGAGACAGTAAAACCGCTCTGGAGTGGCGCCAGTCCGTATCAAGATCGCTTTCGATACGTCGGCTCATTTCATACAGTCCCACGGCCGCAACCGGGCCGATAAGCGCAAAGCCTGACATCATCGGTAGCAGCAGGTACAGTTCATTGCGCCCGGACGCCCACATAAAAAGCGCCACACCCACCACCGGATAAATGATGATCAAAAACACGAAATGCGACGGCTTTTTCAGAAAATCGCGATATCCCAGCCGCAGTGACTCCCAAACGGCACGCGTGGTAATCTTTTGCACTTCAGGTTTTGCCGCCACAGACTCTCCGGCTGCAAGTACGTGAAATGAAGTCATAAAGAACTCTCCCTGGTTATTTGTTTTGTCGCGTGCCCATCCAATTCATCACAGTGAGCCGAAAGGACACCCAAAGTTGGCGGTACACTATACTAAAAACTATCGATTGTCGTGCTTTTTGAATCGATTTTCGCCCAGATGATATTGATGTCCTGCCGGGGGTGTCAGGCGCTGCGCACAAGCACGAAATTGCCGACCACCGAATCGACCGGTAGCGGCGAAAATATTAACATCCGGTACAGAACCGGGCCCCGGAACGAGTGTCGTTCAGACGTAAACGACGTGTCCTGTGGCGGCGTGGTGAATACGTTCCAAGAGCTTCGGATAAATATAGCCCAACGAACGCCGGCGGTGACGCCAAAAAAAATGCGCGAAACCCCGGACAGCCACGGCAGCAGCGTGACGGGCACAAGGATCAGCGCAAAGATAAATATCCGATTTCGCGTGGAACGCGTGCCCGCCACATTGGGCATCATCAGAATTTTGACGCTCGGCTTTTGGGCCGGGTTTGCCGTCTGTATGACATGGCTTTTTTGTGACGCTGCGCTTTGCACATGTCCTCTGTGGTTGGTTTAGTTGTGGTAGTGGCGATTTCAATTTTTTTATTGGCGACTTTTTTGCCGTCGCTGGCCGCGGGTGTATGCCAGTTGCCTGACACCGGCCCCAGCGGCTGTTGGGTTTTTGCTGGTTTTCGTGCCGGTTGTGCATTGGATCATTCTGATCGTCCGGTTCGTCACTGACGGGAACGCGGGTTCCAATAACTTTGGGCCTGATCCCAAGGGCGGTTCTGGCCAAGACACCGACGACGATGGCGCCGGTCGTTCCGCCCTGCCTGCGGTAAGGCGCCAAATCAATTTAACTACCCTGCCATTAGGGCTGGGCAGCGTTACGGTTTGGGATCAGTAACTATAGTCCTCGTAAATCCGACTTAGATCACCATTCCATTCGCCGTCATATTTTGCCAGTAGTTCGTCTGCAGGTGTTTGGCCCGACTCCACCGTTTCGCGCAGCGTGTTCAGGAAATGTGTCTCGTCCTGTGCCAACCCACCGACACCGGGGCGCGCACGCGCCTGCAAACCTGCGTGGGCGATTTCCACGACGTCCCGGGCCAAATCGTGCATCGATATTTTGCCCACCTTCGCCTGCATCCCGTCCACTGACGCGGCAACGCGCAATTTCGCGCGCGTTTCAGCGGACCAGCCATTGCAAATATCCCACGCCGCGTCCAGCGCGCCCTGATCGTACATCAATCCCACCCAAAAAGCAGGTAGCGCGCACAACCGCCGCCACGGACCGCCATCGGCACCGCGCATTTCCATGAATTGTTTGATGCGCGCCTCGGGAAAAATCGTGGTCAGGTGATCGGCCCAGTCGTTCAGCGTCGGTTTTTCACCGGGTAGCGCAGGCAATTTGCCCTTGAGAAAATCGCGAAATGACATGCCTAATGCGTCAATATATTGCCCGTCGCGATACACAAAATACATTGGAACATCGAGCGCGTAATCAACGTAGCGTTCAAACCCCATGCCGTCTTCGAATACAAATGGCAACATTCCTGTTCGATCTGCATCCAGATCGCGCCAGATGCGCGAGCGCCAGCTTTTGTGACCGTTTTTCCTGCCTTCAAAAAACGGCGAATTGGCAAACAGCGCCGTGGCCACGGGTTGCAGGGCAAGCGCCACGCGGAATTTCTGCACCATGTCGGATTCGGACGCGAAATCGAGGTTCACCTGAACCGTGCAGGTCCGGTACATCATCTGGGTTCCGTGTGTGCCCACGCGGTCCATATAATCGGTCATCAGGCGGTAGCGCCCTTTGGGCATCATGTCCATCTGATCGTGGGTCCAAACCGGGGCCGCGCCAAGGCCAATGAACCGCACGCCAATCCTGTCGGCTATGGTGCGAACCTCTTTCAAATGCGCGCTGACTTCGTCACAAGTTTCGTGGATGCTTTCAAGCGGCGCACCGGACAGCTCTAATTGCCCGCCGGGTTCCAGCGACACGTTGGCGCCACCTTTGGTCAGCCCGATGATATTTCCGGCCTCAGCAACTTCGGACCAGCCGTAGTGGTCGCGCAGACCTTCGAGCACCGCCTGAACCGATCGTTCACCCGCGTAGGGCAGCGGTTGCAGTGTATCTTTGCAATATCCGAATTTTTCGTGCTCGGTGCCGATACGCCAGTCAACCGAGGGTTTGCAGCCTTTAGCCAACAAATCCGCAAGATCAGAGTACTGCTCGATCGGTCCGCCAGCGGTTTGTGGAATTGACATAGGGCACGGTCCTTGGCGCGAAAAGCTTATCGATGTGAACTAAGTGACGCGCGCTGTAAATCAAGTCAAGGCACGATATTTGGGGTCTCCGCGCCAGACAATTTCGCGGCTGTTGCCGGTTGAATTCAAAGCGGAAATCAGGCGGGACGTGTCAATGCCCGGCAATATGGCAAACGCGTCAAACAGTTTTTCGGCCCCCGCCGCGCCGGTCGGGATGAACAGTGTCGGGCCTTCGGATTGCTTGAGCACCCACATACGTTCTGCGTTGACAGACGTGCGCAACTCCAGCCGGGTCATGGCGGCGATATCCACCGATGCGCCATCGTCCGACGCCAAATAAGTGATCTGGCGTTCGGTGACTTCGACCAGACCCGGGCCTTTGCGCGAATTGGCGAATAACGTGCGCTGATAACTGGCCAGAAACAACGCACCGCCCAGCAGCGCCAAGACCACGCCAATCGCCTGTGTAAGCCAATTATAGCGATCCAAACCGTGCAGGATCGTCAACAAACCCGCGAGCGACAGACCTGTCGCCAGTATTGTTTCGCGCCAGCGGATCATCCAGCGCGTCACTTCGGGGCGAATAAAACTCATGTCCAGTCCCCGTTCGTAGATTGCCAAAGCGTCAGCGCCGCGACCGCCGCTGTGTCGGCGCGTAAAATGCGTGGCCCAAGCGAAATTGGTGTCACGAAGGGGGCTGTGTTCAGAACGCCGCGCTCGACTTGTGAAAATCCACCTTCGGGCCCGATCAGGATGGCAGCGGCATTGCCGGTTTTTCCAGCACAAAACATAGACCTTTTATCCGTGCTATCTTCGTTACAAAAATATATCTGCCGCTCGTCGTTCCATTTTTCCAGAACGTCTTTTAATTTGGCCACCGGCGCAACGGTTGGCACATAAGTCCCACCGCATTGTTCGGCGGCTTCAACAGCGTGGGCTTGCAGACGTTCAATTTTAACACGCTCTGCGTTTGTGTGGTCAGTCAGAACCGGCGCAATCCGCGATGCGCCCAACTCGGTGGCTTTTTCGACGATAAAATCTGTACGCTGTTTTTTGATCGGCGCGAACAGCAACCACAAATCAGGCGGGTCCTGTTGTTGGCGGGTTTGGCTCTGGGCGGTTAGAATACCCTGACGTTTGCCCGCGCTGGTGACCTCGGCGCACCATTCACCGTCGCGGCCGTTGAACACAAACAACCGGTCCCCCACAACAAGGCGCATTACTGCAAACAGATAATGTGCCTGCGCCCGATCCAGGACCAGCGATTGCGCTTGGCCAAGCGGCTGTTCTACATAGAGCCTGATGTGTGTTGCTTTCCCCTGCATGGGCCATATTTATGACCGAGCCTGAACAAATACCAGAGCCCAATGACAAGGGTCGCGTGGCCGACGCCACCGACGCAAACTGGGTCGACCGGTACTGTCCTGCATGGTCGCGCCCGTATTTGCGTCTTTCACGCGCCGACAGGCCCGCAGGAACGTGGCTATTGTTACTGCCTTGCTGGTGGGGGTTGGGTTTGGCGCTGCTGTCAGAAGCAGAACGCGATTTTGGTTTGGCGCTTTGGATCGCCGCCGCTTGCGCGGTGGGGGCGTTTTTGATGCGCGGCGCGGGCTGTACGTGGAACGATATCTCGGACCGCGATATTGATGCCAAAGTCACGCGCACAAAATCCCGGCCCTTGCCGTCCGGGCAGGTGACCACGTGGCAAGCAGCATTTTGGCTGGCGCTACAACTGATTTTGGCGCTTGGTGTGCTGCTGACGCTGAACAGCGGTGCCATCGTTTTGGGGTTCATTGCACTGGCGCCGGTGGTCATTTATCCGTTTGCCAAACGCTTTACGTGGTGGCCGCAGATTTTTCTTGGTGTCGCATTCAACTGGGGCGCATTGCTGGGCTGGGTGGCTTACGCAGGGCACCTGGGCTGGCCCGCCGTGTATTTGTATCTGGCGGGAATTTCGTGGACGCTGTTTTATGACACCATCTACGCCCATCAGGACAAAGAGGACGACGCGCTGATCGGGGTGAAATCCACCGCGCGCCTGTTTGCCGACAACACACCGGCGTGGTTGCGGGGATTTTTGATGGGCGCTGTCGGCCTGATGGGATTGGCGGTGCTGGGAGCCACGATCGGCGGCAACAATATTCTGGCTATGGTCGTTGCGCTGGGCGGCGTCTGGGCCTTTGGCTGGCACCTGCTGTGGCAGTTGCAACGCCTGAATATCGACAGTCCCGAGGTTTGCCTGCGACTGTTTCGCTCTAACCGGGATGCCGGGCTGATTCCGGTTATCTTTTTCGTGATTGCGATGAGTGTTTGATTGATCGCGATGCGCCGAAGGGCTAGAGGTAGGCCGCTCACAGGGTGACGGAGCCTAACGCTAAATGCACAGAACAGTAATATTTCTTAGCGCGATTGCCCTCACGATTGCCGCCGCAATGAGCTATTTGGCAGCATCATTCGTGGCCGATCTCGTTGAAAACCGCACAGCACGGGACGTGTCGCAGGCGCTGAACGGCGCGGGTCTGAATTGGGCATCGGTGCGCACCGATGGAATGATTGTCAGCATTTCGGGTCTCGCGCCGGACGAAGCAAACCGTTTTGAATCGATGAGAGTTGTGAGCAAAGTCGTCGCAACACGTCGCATACACGACGACATAACCGTTGTGAATGCGCTGGCGGGCACGTCGCCGGTTTTTACGCTTGAATTGCTACGCAACGGCGACGGTATTTCGCTGATTGGCCTTGTGCCCGAAGAAACCGGGCGCGATCAGATTCTGGAATCGATCAAAGAGATCAACGTGGACACAGAAGTGACGGATATGCTGGAATCGGTCGCGCATCCTGTGCCCAAAGGCTGGGCCAATGCTTTGAATTTTGGACTGGCGAGTCTGCGAAACCTGCCACGTTCAAAAATTTCAGTGACGCGTCGGCAGGTGACGATCACAGCGATAACAAACAGCATCGACGAAAAAAATATCGTCGAAAATGCCTTGTCCAGAATGAAGCCCGACGGTGTGATTCTGGTGATGAAAATTTCCGCGCCACGCCCTGTTGTGTCGCCGTTTTCGCTGCGGTTGATCATCGATGAGGCCGAAACGCGGTTTGACAGTTGCACCGCAGATACAAAAAAGGCGCGCGACCGGATCGCCGACGCCGCTGTTGCAGCAGGTATCAAAGGACATGTGTCCTGTGCCATCGGACTGGGGGTTCCGTCACCGCGCTGGGCCGATGCTATCGAGGTGTCGATCGCGGCGCTTGTCGAATTGAAAGAAGGCAGCCTGACGGTGTCGGACGCGGACATCACGCTGGTATCGACGCCCGAAATCAGTCAGCAGGAATTTGACCGCATTATTCACAATTTGGAACAAAAACTGCCCGATGTATTCTCGTTGCACGCAGTGTTGCCACCTAAACCAATCGTCGAAGGTGAAGTGGCCGAAGTCGAAGTGCCCGAATTGCTGGCAACCAAAAGCCCCGAGGGGCAGGTACAGATCAGGGGCCGGTTGCGTGACGAGCGCACGCGCGTCTCTGTGAGCAATTTCGCGCGGGCGCTTTTTGGCTCTGAAAATGTGTACAACACGGCACGCGTCGATCCCGGCGTACCCGACGGATGGCCAACACGCGTGCTGGCGGGGCTCGAGGCCCTGAGCTTCCTGCGCAATGGCGCGCTGGCGGTGCGGCCCGACATGGTTGAGGTACGCGGTACATCGATAGTGCCGGAGGCACGTTCCGAAATTTCACGAATTCTGTCAGTCAAACTGGGCGACTCGGCTGATTTTCGGATTTTGGTCACCTACGAGGAATCGCTGAACCAGAAAGTCGTGCTGCCGACGCCGCAGGAATGCGTCGACAGGATCAATGACATTCTGAAAGAACAGCAGATTACGTTTGCGCCGTCGTCGGTCAAGATCGAGACGGCTTCGCTGAACATCGTCGAAAAAATTGCCGCTGCCATGACAGATTGTTCCGAGGTCCCCATGGAAATTGGCGGTCACACCGACAGTCAAGGCAGTGAAAAACTAAACCAGACCATCAGCCAAGCCCGCGCCGAGTCTGTTCTGGATTACTTGCTCAGCCTTGAAGTCCTGACGACATTTCTCAGCGCCAAAGGGTATGGCGAAACACAGCCTATCGCTGACAATACCACCGAAGAAGGTCGCAAAGCCAACCGGCGCATCGCGTTTACGCTGATCGAACCATCCCAATCCCCAGACCCACAGGTCACAGGCAGCCAGGACCAAAGCACCGAAACGGAGAACCCCGATGAATAGAACCGAATTGATCGTCGTGGTTTCCGCGGTCTTGCTGATCGCCTTTATGTTGGGGTGGTCGGCGCGTTGGCTGCTGCACAAGTTCAACCGCGTCAGCACTGCCAATGTTGCCGATCTGGATCATATGGCCAGCGCGTTGCACGACGCAGAAGAAGCGCGCGATCAAGCAATGGCTTACGTCGAGGACCGTGAGGCGGAACTGACAAACAGACTCAGCCAGACCGAGGCCGAGCTGGAAACTGCCATGGATGGGTTGGGCGAAGCGCGCCGCGAAGCACAGGAGTTGCGGTCGTATATATCGGAAAACAGTCGGTCCGACACTGCATAGGCCTGTCCGCTATCGGGTTTGTTCCGCCCGGCCGACGCTGTCCGATTTTGTTGCCCATCGCGCCCGCGCAGACTAAGCGAAAGGTGTCAGTATTGCTGCGGACATTTCGGTTTGATGGTCGATTTCTGTCGCCGGCAATCCGCCAGGGGGCAGGTCGCGCAGCCAACGCCCATTTTCAACCGCCGGTCATGGGCGGAAAAAATGCAACCTCGCGGGCGTGCTTAAGGGGGGCGTCTTTGTCGACAAGCTGTTGGTCCACCGCAACCCGAATGGCCGAAACATCGGAAAATGCCAGCGCGTAGCGCGGATCTTTTGCGCGCAGTTCCTCGATAAGATCGTTTACCGTCAATGCCGAAGTTTCGAGGACCTCGCGCGGCACGCCGATGCGTTCACGCACCCATGCGAAATAAAGAACGTTGATCATTCCGCCTCCGCTGCACTCAGATAGGGCCTTGATTTGCGAAAATAATCCACGCCGGTTACGGCGGTTAATACCGCCGCGATCCACAACAGCGCCACGCCCAGATTATAACTGTAAATCCAGCCGTTATATTTCCATAAAAGTCCGAATTCATCGGCCTCGTTGCCGGCCAGCACCTCGTTGACGAAGGCGCGTTCCATCGCAAAGGACTCGATCGCGAAATAGTGCTCGAACAAAAGGACGGCAAATAAGACTGTGACCGCCGTCATTTGAATGGCGGTTTTCCATTTGGCCAAACGCGTCACCGCCAATAACCCGGCGTTCGCACCCAGAAATTCGCGAAGGCCCGAAATAAAAACTTCGCGAAAAATGATCAGCATGACTGGAACGATCAACACCCAATCCCCAACGAATAAGGGGTCGGAAACAGGATAGGTGACGATGCGTCCGTCCTGAAGAAATAAAAGCAAGAGCATCACCAGCGCGATAATCGTCATGGCTTTGTCGGCGATGGGGTCAAGCATCCGGCCAAAGGCTGTGATTTGTTTCCAGCGTCGCGCCAAAAAGCCGTCAAAATAATCTGTCAGCGCCGCCGACAAAAATAATGTGATTGCCGCCCAATCGGCCCAGGGTCGTGGTAAAATTTCGTAGACCGCCACCAGCGCCGGTGCCGCCAAAAGACGCAGCACGGTCAGTATATTTGGAAAATTCCAACGCATAGTTGCGATCCGATCTCATAAGTTAGTCAATCTTTAACCGTTCAGCCCTTGTCATGAAAGAAGTCGTGGATCGTTTCAGCGATATTTTCTGAAATTCCCGAAACCAAAATCAAATCTGCAAGCCCGGCGCGAGACACAGCCTTGGCCGACCCAAAATGCGCGAGCAGCGCTTTTTTGCGGGCCGCGCCCACACCCGGAACATCGTCCAGCGGGGTGGCGTTGATCGATTTGGCGCGTTTTGATCGGTGCGTTCCGATCGCAAACCGGTGCGCCTCGTCCCGAAGGCGCTGGATGAAATACAGCACCGGATCATTGTGGCGCAAGGCTTTTGGGCGTTTCCCCGTACGGTAAAATTCTTCCTTGCCGGCATCGCGGTCAACGCCTTTGGCAACGCCGATAAACGGTACGTCGCTGATCCCAAGACCATCCAGAATTTCCGCGACCGCAGATATTTGCCCGGCCCCACCGTCAATCAGCAACAGATCGGGCCAGCCGTCGCCCCGGCGGTCCGGATCCTCGGTGATCAGCCGTTTGAAACGGCGCTGCAACACTTCTTTCATCATGCCAAAATCGTCGCCGGGTGTCAGGTCAGGTGATTTGATGTTGAACTTGCGATAAGCTGATTTGATATAGCCCTCGGGGCCGGCCACAACCATGGCACCCACGGCAAATGCCCCCTGAATATGCGAGTTGTCATAAATTTCAATGCGGGCGGGCGGGTTTTCCAGATCAAAGGTCTCGGCCAGACCTGCCAACAGCTTGGACTGAGTGGCGGTTTCGGACATTTTCCGTGCCAGAGATTCGCGGGCGTTGCGCGTAGCACTTTCGACCAGCGATGCCTTTTCGCCGCGCTTGGGTACAATAATGTTGACGGCGCGTTCGCGTTTGTCGCTCAGCATTTTTTGCATCAGATCGGCGTTTTCAATGGCGTGCGATAGTACAACGACCGGCGGCGGGATTTTGTTGCTGTAAAACTGACCCAGAAATGCCTCGAGTATTTCAGCGGCTTCAGCACCCGAACCGGTGCGCGGGAAATAGGCGCGGTTGCCCCAGTTTTGGTTGGCGCGGATGAAAAAAACCTGAACGCAGGCCTGTCCGCCGTCCACATGCAGCGCCACGATATCGGCGGCCGCCACGGTTTGCGGGTTGATGCCTTGCGTCGATTGAACCTGTGTCAACGCGCGAATACGATCACGCAAGGCGGCGGCGCGCTCAAATTCCAGATTGGCACTGGCTTGCGCCATCATTTTTGCCAGATCGGCCTGCACGGTGCTTGAACGACCCGAAAGGAATCGCACCGCATCAACCACCAACGCGCCATAGTCGTCGCGGGAAATCTTGCCGACACAAGGGGCCGAACACCGGGCAATCTGGTACAAAAGACAGGGGCGCGTGCGGGTCGAGAACATGGCATCAGAACAATCACGCAGTAAAAACACCTTTTGCAGCTGATTGAGCGTCCGGTTGACCGCGCCGGCACTGGCGAACGGGCCGAAGTAATCGCCTTTTTCCGAGCGCCGCCCACGATGTTTCTTGATCTGCGGAAACTCGTGTTTGGCCGAGACCAGTATATTGGGAAAACTTTTGTCGTCGCGCAGCAAAACGTTGTACCGCGGTTTCAGCTGTTTGATCAGGTTCTGTTCCAGAAGCAGTGCTTCGGTTTCCGTGTGGGTGGTAAGAAACATCATCGATGCCGTGGCGCTGACCATGCGCCCTATCCGCGCTGTGTGGCCCGAAGCACGGGCATAGGACGACACGCGCTTGATCAGATTGCGTGCCTTGCCCACATAAAGCACCTCACCCGTGGCGCTGAGCATTCTGTAAACGCCGGGGCTGTTGTCGAGCGTATTCAGATACGAGCGAATGCACAAATAACCGGTGGGGCGTGCGCCATCTTTGGCGCGGCCTTCTTCTTCCAGATCCGGTGTTTCAATGGTGTCAGTCATATTCGGCAACGCCGCCCGGGCTCGAGGTTGATTCTTTGTGCAGTTCATCAAATTAGCGCGTTAATCAAGTTTTAATCTACCCACTTTTTCTGTGGATAAATATGCGGATAACTTTGGCTCAGTTGAAATTTACCAATTGAATCAAAGCGCTTCATCGATTCGCCTCATTTTTGGGCAATAAATTAAGGTATTGAAATCGCTATGTATTTCATTGAATTCCGGCAAATTCTTGAAATCATTAACAAAAATATAACGCGCCCGTGAGCCGAAGCCAGGATGGTGGACAATTTAACCTGAAATGCGGCTTGGCGGGCAATTCTACGCGGTGCTTTAGTGGTCGACGCTTTGAATATCAGGCGTCTGCCACGCCAGATGCTGACCGCCGTCGGTGCACAAAAGCTGCCCGGTAAATGCAGGTGAATCCAGAATGAAATTCATGGCGGCAACGATATCCGTGGGGTTGCTGCCACGCTTTAGAATAGTATTTTTGCGTTGGCGATCAAAGTGCTGCGCCGACTGGCGCGCGCCCCGGATCGTAGAACCCGGCCCGATCGCGTTTACACGAACATGCGGTGCCAGTGATCGCGCCGCCGTTTGCGTAAAGGCCCACAAACCCATTTTGGCGATTGTGTAGGACATAAATTCCGGCGTCAGCTTGCGCACCCGCTGGTCGATCATGTTGATGACGCAGGACGTCGCGGACAGCTCGCCGTTGTCCCCGACTTTTGCTTCGGGTGCCTGCGCGGCAAAAGCCTGGGTCAAAACGAACGGCGCCCGCAGGTTGCTTTCCATATGCCGGTCCCATCCGTCGCGCGTGGCGCTGCGCAGGGTGTCGTACTCAAAGATCGAGGCATTATTAATCAGCACGCCACACGGCTGCTTAAGTTCACGCGTGGCCCGCGCCAACAATTGTTGGGTCTCGTCTTCGCAGGTCAGGTCGGCCTGCAGCAGCACGACGGTCACGCCAATGGCGCGCAACTCCTGCGCGGTATCTTCGGCGGCGCGTGCGGAACCGGCGTAATGAAGCGCAATGTCGTGGCCGCGCTGCGCCAGAGACAACGCCATGGCCTTGCCCAGCCGTCTGGCTCCCCCGGTGATCAGTGCTGCATCAGGTTTCATGTATTTGCCATCGCGCTTAGCCCAGTAAGACAAACAGATAGGTGCCGTAAAGGATAAGCATCGCTGCCCC
>CAZPQL010000008.1:0-57714 GCA_964588725.1 uncultured Rhodobacterales bacterium | reverse complement strand
CTAGTGCCAAACGTTTCATCGAATTCCCCAATCAAACCAGTAATCTATTTCGGACTTGGAATTCAGGACGCGGCGCCGGTGCAAATTCTTGTAGATGGTGTAGATATTTCTGACTATGTCGGTGACGGCACGGCCCGCACGGCAACCTCCGTCACGTACGTCTATGCCTCAGGAGCGGAGGTTACTTTTACCGGTACTTTCAATACGTTCGGGGCTGTGTTCACCGGTTTTTCGAACGTGGCGAGCTTGCAAATCACTAGTTTAGGTATTGATATAATGGTAACGGATATCAACCGGACGCTTGGCGATATTGGCAACACGACTTTTTCGGAAATCCAGTTTTTTTCAAATCTGTTTGAAAACGACGACACGATGATCGGCACGGCACTAAACGATGATCTGGCGGGCATGGCTGGCAACGACACTTTACGCGGGAAAGGTGGCGACGATACGCTTGATGGCGATTTGGGCAATGATCGACTCTTTGGCAACGGCGGCGCTGACATTCTTTTGGGCAAGGCCGGTATTGACAGGCTAAGCGGCGGATCAGGTGACGATTTCCTGTTTGGCGGCGACGACGACGACAAACTTTTTGGTGGCACGGGCGAAGACACGCTTTTTGGCGAGGACGGCGACGATTTACTGCAGGGCGGTTTTGGTCGCGATCAACTGAGCGGGGGCAAAGGTTCTGACACCCTGTATGGCGAAGCCGGAAGAGATACGCTCAACGGTGGTTCGGGCCAGGATTTCCTTTACGGGGAATTGGGTAACGACACGATACGCGGTGATTCAGGAAAGGATAGACTCGAAGGCGGCTCCGGCAACGATTTGCTGAGTGGGGGTCGGGGACGCGACACTATGCTTGGAGGCGACGGTCAAGACAAAATGTTTGGCAACAGCGGACGCGACCGGCTTTTCGGCAACGCGGGCAACGATATACTGAACGGCGGCGGTGGAAACGACTACTTGAAAGGCGGCACTGGAGACGACACCTTGCGCGGTGGCGCCGGAGACGACACGCTGGAAGGTGGCAAAGGCGCAGATTTTCTCTATGGAAACGAGGGCCGCGACACGCTCTACGGCGATGATGGAAACGACGAGCTGTTCGGCGGCGGCGGTCGCGATTTTCTAATTGGTGACAAAGGCGCAGACATTTTGACCGGAGGTGCAGCCGCCGACCAGTTTTTATTTCTGTCCGCCACTGACAGCGGTACAACAGCCGCCACGCGTGATCTTATTACGGATTTTGTGTCCGGCGAGGACGCGCTGCGTTTTGACGCCCTGTTTGCTGATCTGGGCATCACTGGCAGCGTCGTGACCAGATTCACCAACACGGCCGGGCAAATCGTTGTCTCTGCAATTTCCGCGCAAACCACCCGTGTTCTGGTGGATCTGGATGGTGACGGCGTCGCCGACATGGAAATCGACGTGGAAAATGGCGGCGCCGCAGCCACAATCACGGCGTCAGATTTCATTTTGTAAACAGGTGTGACCGCGCACAAAGATCAGTCATCGCTTGGGAAATTCGGTTGTGGTTCAGGATCTTTTGGCAGGGGTTGAGGGGCTCGAACCCACGACCTACGGTTTTGGAGACCGTCGCTCTACCAACTGAGCTAAACCCCTGTGGTCCTGTTCGGTGGGTGGATACGTGGACAACAATTTTTATGCAAGCCACAAAGCGCCATTGTGACAGGCACGCAGTTCATATTTGCAAACGCAACTGACCTGCCGTCCGACGAATTGGTCAACGTGCGACGCACAGGTTTTTATTGTTTGGTCAAAGTCTACTGTGACGAATCATCTCCACCCAAAATCAAATCTCGCTTATTCAAAAATTGTGATATGTTGTTATTACGATTTGAACTTGGCCGATAATTGCCCTCCGATTCCGTTTTCGGAATCCGACTCCAATGATCCACCTTTCTTAATCGATCGCTGAACCATTGTTCAGGGAGAACAAAATGACTGAAAAACTGTCGAAGCACAGTGGTATGAACCGCCGTGGATTTCTTAAACTTACCGGCACAGCGACCGTCGGGTCCGCCGCGCTGGCGGGAAGTGTATTAACCGGAGCGGCACCAGCCAGCGCCGCCATCATGGGATCAGCATCCCGTGCAGCGCCACTGCCTGACGCCAAAGGCGCGCGCGTTGTGGTTGTGGGCGGCGGCTGGGCCGGTCTGTCCATGTCAAAATATCTGAAAAAGGAAAATCCAGATTTTGACGTGGTTATGCTGGAGCCGAACTCGATGTTCTTTTCCTGCCCACTGTCGAACCTTTGGCTGGCCAATGTGGTGACCACGGACAGTCTGATCCGCTCTTACTCGGACGCAGCCCACAACAACGGCTATATCTGGTTGCAGGCAGCTCTGACCGATCTCGATCGGGACGCAAAAATCGCCTACACGTCGCTGGGTACGATTTCTTATGATTACATCGTTTTGGCACCGGGCATTGACTACAACTATAACTCGATCGGTGTAGAAGACCCGGCAGAGCAATATGCGCTGGCGCAGGCTTATCCCGCGGCTTTCAAGCCGGGGTCAGAGCATTTGTCGCTAAAGGCCAAGCTGGACAATTTTGAAGAAGGTGTGTTCCTGCTGAACGTGCCTCAGGGCAACTACCGTTGTCTGCCTGGACCTTACGAACGTGCCGCGCTGATCGCGTCTTACTTCAAAAAGGAAGGCATCCCGGGCAAAGTCGTTTTGCTTGATCCAAATGCCAAGCCAACGATCAAGGCCGACGGCTTTCTGGCGGCGTTCAATGAACTATACGGCGACACGCTGGAATATGTGGTTTCGACAAAAATCACGGGCGTCGATATGGGGGCCAAGAAAGTTGCCACGGAATTTGATGAGGTCGAATTTACCGACGCGGCAATTTACCCGCAGGTACGTGCGTCCCGTCTGATCGAAAACGTCGGACTGGCCAATCCCGACAGCGCGCAGTTTGAAGCCAACATCGATCAGCTGAAAAACCACGCAATGGGCGACGAGCACACCTACGTGATTGGCGACTCGCGTCCGATGCCGTTTTCCAAGTCCGGCAACACCGCCAATACCGAGGCAAAAATCATTGCCCGCCGTATTGCGATGCACGCGGCTGGCAAGGATATGGCCTGGGAAAGCCCGCGCACCATCTGTTTTTCGATGGTGGATTCGGATCCGGAAGAGTCGATCATGGTGGACGCAAAATACGCCCACGACGGCAACGGTGCCGGATGGGGCTTTACCGACGTGACCATGATAAACGACCGGTCCGGCGATCTGGCCAAATCCAATGTCGAGTGGGGCGAAGGCCTGTTCCGGGACATGTTTGAAGCGTAATAAAGTTCGCTTTTGCGCCTCGCATATAAAACGACAACAAAGGCCCCTGTGTTCAATCGCAGGGGCCATTCGTAAATTCAGTGGAAAGTATTAAAATGACCGGACAAATTAGCCGCCGTGGCTTGATTCAAGCGTGTGGAAAAACGGCACTGGCCGCCGCCGCCGCAGAAGTGGTGCCCTCGGTTGCGCTTGCTCATTTGCTGGAGACGCCCACGCGCGCACGATTGGTCGACGCCGATGGCGCGCCCATCAAGGCCTCTGATCTAAAGCCCCACGATACTTTGCTTTTCAATTACCCTTTTACCGCCACACCTGTCATGTTGGTCGCGCTGGAGGACGCCCCTGCAGCCGACGGCGTTATGACCACTGACGCCGAGAAACACAGCGTGGCCTGGCCGGGCGGTACCGGACCGGACAATAATTTGGTAGCCTACGCCGCTATCTGCGCCCATTCGCTTTCATTCACGGGCCACGAAACCAGTTTCGTGAACTATTCCGCCGGGAAAAACAGTTACGGATTTGAAAAGTCGATTTCCTGCTGTGCGCATGGCAGCGTTTATGACCCCTCACAGGGCGCAAAAGTTGTCAATGGCCCGGCGCAATACAATCTGGCATCGATTGTTTTAGAGCACAATCCAAACGACGATTCTCTGACGGCCGTCGATGCCATCGGCACAGAAATCTATGCCAAATTCTACAAGTCTTTTCGCAAAAAGCTGCGGAACGAATACGGGCGCAAAACTTACCGATCTCAGGTCGAAGGTGATATTCTGGCCTTGTCGGCCGCCGCGTATTCCAAAGACGTCTTGCACTGCTGACGCCGTGACGCTGCCATTGTCTCAAGCGATGCATTGTCGCCGGATGACCGGCCTCAGGGGCCAAGCCATTGCAGTTGACGCAGCATGATCCACGGAAACTGCGTTACGTGACCAGAGCCCTCGTTGATTTGCATCGTGAATATATTGGCGTTCAGGATCAGCACGATCAGCGCGTGCGGCCAAGTCAGCGTCTGTTGCAGGCGCGCTGCGGCCCCATCGATCTGACGGCACATCAGCGCCAGAGTGACGAACCCGACCAACACCGATGCCACGCCAAAACGCACCACGTCAAAGGCGATGATATTCAGGCTGAGCGGCGCGATAATCGCCCCGACCACCAGCAATGCGGTCAGCGACCCGCCACGCGCGCCCAACAGGCGCAGGTTCAGCCAGATCAGCCAAAGGCTCATGATAGCCAGCGGCACGCCATCAAACAGAACCCATCCCCAATATTTCTTGGTGTGCCGCATGTCTGACATCAGATCAAAATTGGCACCGATGCTGCGGCCCGACACATCGGTGGACGTGACGTCAAGCGTAAAACCGGCCTTGTTTTGTAAATAGGCAGTAAAGGCACTGGCTTGATCGGGGGTATTCTGGGCAAAGAGTCCGATCACAATCAGTGCCAGAAACCCCGCGATGACCGGCGCGCCCGCGCGCAGCAAAGCCCAGCGTCGGTGGCCCGTGGTCAGCCAAATCTCGAGCCCCATCAGCGTCGCGAAATACGGCAACATGTTTTCATGAATCATCACCCCAACGACCACGATTAACAACCGCGCAATCAAACCGGGTATTGACGCTGCGCTCAGCGCCGCCATCCCAAGCAGCGCCAACGCCAAAAGCAATGCATCCAGATAGCCGGTGTTGCCGACAAAAGACGCAAAAGCAAAGCTGTTAAACGCGAGGATCATCAGCAGATAACCGGCCGTGCCCACGCGCAAATCACGGCTGAGAAAAAGATAAAGCGCGCCCGCGCCGAGCAACGAAATGACCGCCGAAACCGTGTTGATTTCGGCGACCGATATTGGGGCGCTGGTGAACCAGTTGATCATCTCGCCCGCCAGACCGCGCCGTGTGATGCCAAAATGGTAGTCGTACAATAGCTGCGTCGCGGCAAACGCTTTGGGGGGTAACAGGTGGTTAATGATGGCCAAAGCAAAAGACAGCGCCGTTGCGACGCGCAGCGCGGTCTCAGTGGTCAATTTGGACATCTGCCCGCCCCTTTTTGGCCCGTTATGGCAAAGCGACGCGCAAAATCCAATAGTTTATCCGGGTTTAACCAACTGGTTCTCGATGAGAAATTTGGCGGCATCTACGATGGTTTTTTCGTGTGCAATGAACTTTACACCCAAAATGTCCTGCGTGGCCGTGGCATCAAACGTATAATCCTCACCCAATGACGGAAGGATGCCTTTGACGCTGCTGTCAAAGATCGCAAATAGTCTAAGAAACCAATTCGGTGCAACGCGGGTGACATATTTTCGTTGTGGCAAAGCAGTTTGCAAAACTTTAGCAACGTCAACAAACCAAAGCGCAGCAGACGCGCCGAGAAATCGCCGCCCCGCGGATTTTGGCTTTTGGAGCGCGGCCACATGCATGGCAGCAATGTCGCGTACGTCAACGACACCAAGTTTGAGATTCGGCACAGCCGGATCGCCGCGATTCATGATACGTTGCAGTAATTCCAACGATGAACCGATTTGGGTATCAAGCGCCGGCCCCAGAACCAGCGTCGGATTGATCGTCGTCAATTTCATTTTCGGATGATCCTTGACGAAATCCCACGCCGCCTGTTCGGCCAGTGTTTTGGATTTGACATAGGCGGTGACTCGCGGACTATTGAGGTCGGTCCAGTTGTCCGGACTCCAGACAACCGGATCCGGTGGTGGATCACCATACCCGATGGCGGCGAAGGACGATGTCAGCACCACACGGTTGACCCCGGCATTTTCAGCGGCGCGCAGCGCACGCAGGGTGCCGTCGACTGCCGGGCGGATCAAATCATTCTCGTCCTTGGGTTCGGCCAAAGGAAATGGCGACGCCGTATGCAATAGCGCGTCAACGCCTTGCAGCGCGTCCTCCCACCCGGCGTCGGCGTTCAGATTGAGCTCGACAAGTTTAAGGCGGTCCGCATAATCCTCACCGCTGTTGGAATTGGCTTTTACGGCACGCCGGACTTCTTCTGCTTTTGCTTGCGACCTGACCGAACCGCGCACGCGGTGCCCTGCCTGCAGCAACTGAAGCACGATATGTTTGGCAATGAAGCCGGATGCACCCGTTACAAAAACGGTTTTTTCTATGGCCATTGAATGTTTCCCCCGGTGTGAACGGCTGTGATCCCATTTCTTTGATTGAATATTGGCCGGATTGCGATGATTTTCAATGACCGTACCTTAATTACGTGCGGTCAAAAGCAAAGCGCCGCCTGATAGTCAGACGGCGCTTTTTTGCTGCCGGTTCAATCCGGCCGCAAGGTTAAGGCTACCGATCACCGTTCTTTGGAAAGTGGTCGCCAAAGATGGTCTTGGTGCTCTTGAAGCTAAACTGCGTCAGAGCGCCGTTTTCTGACTGGTCGCGTGCGCTGCGTGCGTCGTGGGTGACAAGTATCCTGCTGCCGCTGGTAAAGCTTTGGCCATAGCCTTCAGCAATATCACGTGCGGAAAATACGCCGGCCATTGCCGAAGATGCTGTTATCAAAATTGCGCCGGTCAGTGCTGCTGTTAGAAGTTTCATGGTGTATTCCTTTTCGATTTTGTCGTGGTTTAGGATCGTTGTTGATCTGAACTCGACCTATGCAGTCAGCACGAAATTTCAAAACACGATACTTCAACGGGTCGTGTAGCGTAGTTGTTAAAAGGTGAGGATCGCGATTAGTATACATCTCGCCGAAATTTTTGTTTTTAATATCTGAAGGTTACCCTAATAATAGCGTGAAAGCAAACCAACTGACCATGGTTGCTGCGTCGTGCTGTCGGCCCCGAATATGTCTGAAAAGGGTGGCGAAGCCGTCGCATTTGATCGATTATGGTTCAGTATTAAACTAAATCTCTCTCAGCCCGTGTTCAATAGTGCCACATTGCTGACGGTTACGCGCCGGATTTTGCTTTTAATTCTATCTCAAACAAATATTTATTTTCGACCATCCAGTCGTAAACTGCCTTTGATCCAACCCGCGCAAGCCCTGCTAGCTGTTGTTCCTTGCTTTGGGTCAGGCCCGAACCAAATAGCGTTTTGCCGCTGAATTCTTCCAATACCACGATCTGGGCCGGTTTTTCCGTTATTTTACGGCGCTTCGCGTCGTCCCATACCTCGACGCTCAGAATTAGCGCCGATTTCGGCGAAGCCACCAAAGGCACGCCGGGAACAGCAAGAACATAAGCATCCACTACAACCGCGACATGATAAAACCGATCACCCGTGTAGCTGGTCAAAAACTTTTCAATCTCGGGCCGGAGCGCGGTCTCCAGCGACTCGGGCGAAATTTCACGCGACAGCGGACCTTTTTGAACATTCTTGGTGATCACCAGTACGCTGCCCATCTTGAAATCACCAAGAGGCTCAAGCGGCTGGTCTACCGGCGGCGTGTCCGAACAAGCGGCCAGAAATACGGCAACACTTAATATTGCACCCCGGTTGAACCATGGCCAGCTGAGAACGTTATTCATGGGCAACCTTTCCTGCATGCTGTTATCCACGGTGCCATAGAGCAAGCAACGTCGCCGTGCAATTCCCGTGCGCCATGTACATTGTGATTGGTGCATTTATGATGGGGCCATGACCGCGACCACCGACACATCGACGCCTGTACACGTGCCCTTGGTGCGCGAACCCTGGGGGATACTGAAATCGCTTAGTGTGGCGCGCCGCAACATTCTGGAAATCATCCCCGAAATAGCCACCAAGCAACCGATCGTGTCGGGTCGAACGGGCAAACGCTGGCATATGGTCATGGATCCCGAAGCTTTGAAGCATATCCTCAAGGACCGGTTGCAGGACTATCCCAAATCGGACGTCACCAAGAATATTTTGCGGCCAGCCATTGGCGACAGTCTATTTGTTGCCGAGGGGCCCCATTGGCATTGGCAACGCCGCGCGGCAGCGCCGGTGTTTGCGCCGCGCAATATCGACGCGTTGGCACCGGTGATGAGCGCCGCAGCCGAGGCACTTGTGGGCCGGTTGTCCAGTCACACAAGTCATAATGTGAACGTATTTGACGAAATGGTCACGACAACATTCGACGTGATCAGCGACGTGACGTTTTCCACCGGCGACGCGTTCAGCAAACAAGACGTGCACCACGCGATCAACGCTTATCTGGCAAGCGCCGCAAAAATATCTTTGTTGGATATTGTCGGCGTGCCCACATGGGTGCCGCGCCCGGCGCGTATGTTTGGTTCAAAATCCATGCGCCAGATGAAATCTATGGCAGGTCATACCATAGAGGCACGGCGTTCAAGCGGGCCACGCGAGGTGCCCGATTTGCTTGATCTGTTACTCGAGGGACAAGACCCCGAAACCAAGCGGTGCATGAACACCGCAGAGCTCCGCGACAATCTGCTGACATTTATCGTGGCCGGACACGAAACCACGTCTCTGGCGTTGTCGTGGGCGCTATATCTTGTTGCGCTTGATCAAGGGGTTCAGGACCGCCTGCGCAGCGAGACGCACGATGTATTGCAGGGCAGGACCGCCAGTGCCAAGGACGTGGAGCGGCTGATTTACACCCGTCAGGTGGTCGAAGAGGCGCTGCGGCTTTATCCGCCTGCGGCGTTTATGTCGCGAACGGCCTTGAAACCCGACACGTTGTGCGGTCGCGAGATCCGCGTCGGCGATACCGTGATGTTGCCGATCTATGCGCTGCACCGGAACGCGCTGTTGTGGCAACACCCAGACGCCTTTGACCCCGACCGGTTTGCGCCGGGTCACAAGATCGACAGGTTCGCGTATTTGCCTTTTGGCGACGGGCCGCGCATCTGCATCGGTGCGCGTTTTGCCATGACCGAGGCGGTGATCGTTCTGGCCTCGGTGGTGTCAAAGTTGAAATTTTCCCTGATAGCGGGGCAAACCCCCAAGCCGGTGATGGTGCTGACTCTGCGGCCGGCGGACGGCATTCATCTACGGGTGGAACGTATCAGGGAATAGCGTCTAATCACAAATGCTACGCAGGTCGCGCCATTCTTTGCTGCTGAGCACCGGCTGAAAATTGCCGTTGCCAATGACGTCCCGAGCCACCGCCTTGTCGGCACGGCTTTGCAGATCGGGGTGCGACGCCAGGTGCGACAACAGGCTTTCGTCCGAACCGTATTCTCTATGCAGACGTACAAAAAAATCAGCCATACGCGCTGATGGCAGGCCGACTTTGGCGAACCGATCCTGGACATAATCGTCGGCGCGGGCTTCGGCATCGCGGCTGTAATTCGCCTGAATCAGGCGCTCGGTCAGGAACAAAACCGCTGCGCCGCCGGCGAAATCGCCAAACAGCAACCCAAGCACACCGATCGAACCTGCGGACCTCAACGCCAGTCGCGTCGGGTCGCGGTGCACGACATGTCCCATTTCGTGGCCCAGCACCGCTGCCAGTTCCTCGGGGCTTTCCGCGTCATTGATCAGCCCGCGAAACAGCACGATGGTACCGCCGGGCAAAGCGAACGCATTGACCATATCATGGTTGAGTACAAAAATATTTAGCGGGTAGGGAATATCGTCTTCGGTATCGAGCCGCGCCGTCATTTTTTCGATGGCGCGGTTGCCGGCACGCGTTTCACATATACGCAAACCAGTGCTTGTATTTTGATCCAGCGCGCGGCGGATTTGCTCGAACGTGCTGTCGCCCAAAGCCCGTTCGCCTTCTACCGGCAAAAGAACCGCAAGCCGGTCCGCCATGAACGGCACCAGAACGAACACCATCAGCGCAACAGAGGCGAAAGCGCCCAAAGACAGAATGCCTAGCCGCCGCCACAGATTCGGGGTTTTTTCGATCCGTTTGATGTGTGGACATATCTGCTGTAGCTGCCGCACCACGGCAGTTTCGCGCAAAATCAGCCGTGCAGTGTCCTTGTCGCCTGCGCGCCCCAAAATTACTGCAGATTTATCCGCCTGATCTGGCAATTGCCGTAGATCCTGCAGCGGCCAATCTATATGCGCGCTGCCGTCGGGCAGGGCGATGCGGATCACATCCCTGCCCCCGTCGTGGCGCGGTGTCACCTCGACCCGGTGCAACCGCGCGGTTCTACCGTCCATGAAATCGGCAAATGTCCTGAAGTCCAGCCCGCTCATATGGCGGCACCAATGTCGAGCGCTTCAGCGAATCCTTCGGCCTCGGTCATGTCGTCGCGGTCTCGCTGATCAATTTCACCCAAAAGATGCGGTTTTTCGATCTGAAGCGTTTCGGCATAATGCGCCATGATCGGCAACGTCACAAACACCTGCGTCAGCACGCTATATAGAATAAACATAGAAAAATAGGCGATGGCAAAGCCTATAAAGACAAGCTGATCACGCCAACCGCTGCCCAGCGACGGAACAAGTTCGAATTCGCCCTCAAACGACCCCGGTCCAAAGGTTGCCAGAAAAAAACCAATAGCCACAAAAATAACCACAATCAGCGTAAACAAAATAGCCGACACCAACATATTGCCAAGCGCGTATATGCGCAAAATACGTCGTGTGCGTGGCGCAGAAGTAAACGCTATACGTTCGTTTAGCCGTTTGTGTTCCGTAAGTAATCGGAACCCCTGCACGTTCAGGTGCACAAAACCAATGATAAGCCACACCAACGCCGGAGTCAGGGTCAACAGCGCCACGGGTTCAAAATAGCCCGCGACGCCACTTGTCAAACTAATCAGCAGGCCAAAGTAATAGTGTTTGGCGACAGGCAACAGCATGGTCCAGCGGCCCTCTTGATGGAACCGTGCGTTGCCATACCACGTGCGGTCTGTGCGGAATTTTTCCAGTTTGAAAATCTGCCGGGGTAACAATAACCCTAACGTTAAGATGGTTGCCAGCCAATGCAGCATGGCGCGCCAAGCGTACGACCACGCGGCGGACTCGGCACCAAATCGCATCCCCCTCCAGCGCGTGCGCGCCAATATATACCGTCTTGCGCGATAGCGGGCGTAGAAGAAAATCGGGATAATACCCACGAACGACAATAAATACGCGGCAAAACTGGTGCTGAGCAACGAGAAGCTGAAAAAAATCAGGATCAGATTGAAAACACCAATGTAAAACGCCAGAAACACCACGGCGATCAGAAATCCCATCAGTTTTTCAACACCGGTGCCGGTATATTCAAGCGGTACACCACCGGGGCGAATGGCCGACCAATAGAAACGGCGTAGCCGCGTTTTCATCCAGAAACGATAAAATCCCAGCGTTAGCACCGTCAGAATGCTGGCTTTCAGCGCCAGCCAAAACAGGCGCGTTCTGGTACCGGCATAATCTGTGGCAAGAGACGATAGGGCCATGGTGTTCACCGGTTGGGGCTTCGCTGCGTCAAAATAGTGGGATACTCAAAAAACACCAGCCCGATATCAATTCAACGCACTGAAGTCACGAAAATCGGTTGTTCCTTGGAAATCCAAAAGGCGGACGCCTACCGACTCCCGCGCGTTTGCCCAGCCAATCTGACATATCTGTCTGCGTGCGGATTTTACCACCCATTTGCCAGCAAAGTCCGTCGTCCCAGTCGAAAGTGGTCACATCTGACAACCCACCATCGAGATCAAGCGAGCCCTGCGCGCTGCGGGTGGTTTTGTATTTTTGCAACCGGACGCCCTTGCCGCGCCCCATTTCCGGCAGTTCTGATGTCGGGAACACCAATAATTTGCCATTGGCGCTGATGACCGCCACGTGGTCGCCGGAAACCGCGCGACAGACTTTTGCCACGGCATTGTTTTTGACATTCAAAACCTGACGCCCACCGCGGGTTTGGGCAACAATGTCAATTTCCGGCACGATGAACCCGTCCCCGGCGCTTGATGCCACAAGAATTTTACGGCCCGGAACATGTAAAAACAGATCGACAATTTGCGATTCATTGGGCAGATCCACGATCAGACGAACCGGCTCTCCCATGCCGCGACCGCCGGGCAATGTCGCACAGGCCAACGTGTAGAACCGTCCGTTACTGCCAAATAACACCAGCTTGTCGGTAGTTTGTCCGTGAAGCATAAACTGGGGGCTGTCGCCGTCCTTGAATTTCAATTCAGTGCCCAGATCGATGTGCCCCTTCATGGCGCGAATCCAGCCCATGCTGGAACAAACCACTGTGATCGGTTCTTTTTCGATCATCGCTTCAAGCGGTACGTCTTCGATCACAGGCGCATCGGCGATATCTGTGCGCCGCGCGCCACCGGTCGCAGATTTGCCAAATTTCTTGCGCGTGGTGCGCAATTCATCAGACAGGTGGTTCCACTGAAGCTTTTCGTCCGCAAGCAAATCTTCTAGATCGGCGCGTTCGATCAGTAATGCCTCGTTTTCGCGGCGCAACTCCAGTTCCTCAAGCTTGCGCAATGAACGTAATCGCATGTTCAAAACCGCCTCGGCCTGCACATCCGAGAGGTCAAATTCGGCCATCATGGTGTCTTTGGGATGGTCGTCATAGCGGATGATTTCGATGACGCGGTCAAGATTAAGAAAGGCGACGATATACCCTTCCAGCACCTCAAGCCGGTGGTCGATCTTGCCAAGCCGGTGTCTGGAGCGACGGTTCAGCACGTCGCGGCGGTGATCAAGGAACGCCTGTAAAATCGATTTCAGTGAACTGACCACCGGCGTCAGCCCATCGATCAATACGTTCATGTTCAGCGAAAACCGCACTTCGAGATCCGACAGGCGGAACAACGTTTCCATAAGCACATGGGGGTCAACGGTCTTGGCGCGGGGTTCAAGCACCAGCCGGATATCTTCAGCGCTTTCGTCGCGCACGTCTCCAAGAATGGGAATACGTTTGGCACTGATCAGGTCGGCAATTTTCTCAATCAGTTTGGCTTTTTGAACGAGATAGGGAATTTCTGTGACCACGATTTGCCACTGGCCCCGGGGCAGCTGCTTGACCTGCCAACGGGCGCGCAACCGGATCGAACCCCGGCCCGTGCGATACGCCTGAAGTACATGTTCTCGCGGTTCAACGATAACGCCACCCGTGGGGAAATCCGGTCCGGGAACGTAATCGAGCAGGGTTTCATCGCGCACATTCGGGGATTTGATCATATGCAACGCGGCGTCGAGCAACTCGTTGATGTTATGCGGTGGTATATTGGTGGCCATGCCCACGGCGATGCCGCTGGCGCCATTTGCCAAAATGTTGGGGAATGCGGCGGGCAGCACCACGGGTTCGGTCAGCGTGCCATCGTAATTATCCCGAAAATCAACGGCGTCCTCAGCCAGTCCTTCCAGCATCGCCTCGGCGGCGGCGGTCATGCGGGCCTCGGTATAGCGGGCGGCGGCGGGATTGTCGCCGTCGATATTACCGAAATTCCCCTGCCCATCGACCAGCGGGTATCGCACATTAAAATCCTGCGCGAGTCGCGCCATGGCGTCATAAATCGCCTGATCGCCGTGCGGGTGATAGTTGCCCATGACGTCGCCGGAAATTTTGGCGGATTTGCGAAAGCCTCCGTTGCTGGCCAGTTTAAGCTCGCGCATGGCATAAAGTATTCGCCTGTGCACCGGCTTCAGCCCGTCCCGCGCATCGGGAAGTGCGCGGTGCATGATCGTGGACAGGGCATATTGCAAATAGCGGTCGCCAACTGCACGCCGCAGCGGCTCGGTCACCAAACGGCCGTCATCCTTGTCAGGGGGGTCGAATTCATTGGTCTTATCAGCCATGCGCGTGGTGATAGCTTGGGTGCCAAATCGCGTCCAGTGGCAAAAGCGCGGGGCTTGCCGGGCGCACTAAGCGCCGCTAAGAAACCTGATACCTGCGACGGGGCAATTGCGGTGACAAAAAAATCTATTCTTATCACCGGCTGTTCCAGCGGCATCGGTTACGACGCGGCGCTCACCTTGCACGCGCGCGGCTGGCAGGTGTTCGCGACCTGTCGCAGCGAGGCAGATTGTGCCCGTTTGCGTGGTCAGGGTCTGGATAGTTTCACCCTGGACTACGGCGACGCAGCGTCAATCGCCGCCGCAGTCGCCACAGTCAATGAACGCACGGGTGGCAGGCTAGATGCGCTGTTCAACAACGGCGCCTACGCAATCCCCGGCGCGGTCGAGGATCTGCCACGCGACGCCCTGCGCGCCATATTCGAGGACAATTTGATTGGTCACGTTGATCTGACAAACCGGCTGATCCCGACAATGCGCGCACAGGGATACGGCCGGATCGTTCAGTGTTCGTCTGTTCTGGGCTTTGTATCGTCTCCGTGGCGCGGTGCCTATGTGGCCACGAAATACGCGCTTGAAGGGATCAGCGACGCGCTTCGAATGGAGCTGCGCACCAGTGGCATCGACGTTATCCTGATCGAACCGGGGCCGATTGCCACCGATTTTCGCATCAATGCCCGCAAAGAATTTGAAAAATGGATCAACTGGGAAACCTCTGCCCTAAGCGATTTATACCGCGACAAGCTGATACCGCGTCTCAACGCCGCCAGCGAAAAAAAGGATGCCTTCGAACTGCCGGCCTCCGCTGTGACCAGAAAGCTGATCCACGCGCTTGAATCCAAGCGTCCGCGCGCGCGGTATTTTGTCACCACACCCACTTATATTGCCGATATTTGCAGGCGGCTCTTGCCAACGCGGTTGGCAGACATGATCCTGTCCAGGGGATAGACACACACAAAAAGGTTCCTCCATGCGCGGTGATCCGCTTTTTTACGTTGTTGCTGCCTCAATTCTGCTGGTACTGGGGATCTTGATTTTCGGTCTTGTGAGTTTCACCAGAGGCGGTGAATTCAACCGTAAAAACGCCAATAAAATCATGCGGGCACGTCTTGCCGCGCAACTTTTTGCGGTGATCCTGATTCTGGTTTTTGTGTTTTTTCGCCGTCAGGGAGGCTGACATGGTTACGCTGAATAAGATTTACACGCGGGGCGGCGACACGGGCGAAACAGCGCTGGGTGACGGCAACCGCGTGGCCAAACAGTCGCTGCGTGTTTCCGCCTACGGAACCGTTGACGAGACGAATGCCACAGTGGGGCTGGCACGATTGACGACCGAAGGATTGCTGGACGAAGGTTTGGCGCGCATCCAGAACGATCTTTTTGATTTAGGTGCCGATCTGTGTCGCCCGGATATCGACAACGATGCGTTGGCCGAATACCCGCCGCTAAGGGTTTCGCAGGCACAGGTGGACCGGCTGGAAGCCGAAATCGACACCATGAACGCCGGCCTGTCGGCTTTGCGCAGCTTCGTCTTGCCCGGAGGATCGGCGTTGGCGGCGCATCTGCATCTTTGTCGGACTGTGTCGCGTCGCGCAGAACGGCTTGTGGTTGAACTGGCGGACTCAGAACCGGTCAATCGAGTGGTGATCAAATATCTGAACCGCGTTTCCGACTGGTTTTTCGTGGCCTCGCGCGTGGCCAACAGAAACGGCGCTGACGACGTTTTGTGGGTACCCGGGGCTAACCGGTAAGGCGCTTTTTTGGTCGCGTGACCAGCCATCGCAATGAATCCGCCGCCGATAAACACCACATTGTCCGCGTTTTCGGTGCGCTCAAGATAGCCGGTGCTTGTGGTAATCAAGTCTTCGCCCTCAATTCCCAGCGTAACCGGGGTCGCGCCGGTGGCGATGTGAAAATATCGACTTTGGTATTCTTTTCCTGCAACCTGCAGCACTCCGGCCCGCACAAACTGCGCCGCTCCGTGCAAAGTTGAAAGTCCCGCCTTTGACAATCCGCCTTCTATGGCTCCCGGCATTCTGTCGGTAAATGTGCGTTTGAAAGCATTCATCTGTTGCCAGTCTGTGGATGCGTTTTCGGTGCGCAGGCCGCGCCCGTCCATCCGATGAACCCAAGCCACGCCTTCGGTGACAGCGACCAACATTTTTTTGGGATCACACCCGCGCAAGGCACATGTACCGCCGTAGGGCAGTTCGTCCACGATTGCCACGTTCCAGCCGGCAGACGCGCACATGTGGGCCACACCCGTGCCACCGGTTCCGGCGCCAATAACCATTAAATCAAACGTATTTGTCATTTTGTCCCCAGAGTCAGTTTCCGGGTCAACCTAATCCCAGTAGCGACTACAGATGCGAGACAGTATTGGCACGTTGTCAAAATTGTGAACTCCCAAGGACTCGAAATTGAATTGAATTGTACCAAGCAATCAAAAACCAATTGGAACGCGACGTTAAATGCCTGTTCGCTGTCGATTTAGACCTACAAAACTGCAACCCTATTCAGTAGATCATCCAAGAATGATTCGAAGCGGTGCTTGGTTGATCCAGGACCACCCCAAAGGAGAAACGCGATATGAAGGTGTTGGTGCCCGTCAAACGTGTGATCGACTATAACGTCAAAGTCCGTGTGAAAGCAGACGGCAGCGGCGTCGATCTGGCCAACGTAAAAATGTCCATGAATCCTTTTGACGAGATTGCGGTCGAACAGGCCATTCAGCTGAAAGAAGCAGGCAAGGTCGAGGAAATCATTGCAGTTTCGATCGGCGAAAAGAAGTCGCAGGAAACCCTGCGCACGGCGCTGGCCATGGGCGCGGATCGTGCCATTCTGATCGACGCAACCGACGACGTGCACAACGACACCGAACCACTTGCGGTGGCTAAATTGCTCAAGGCTGTTGTTGATGACGAAGCCCCGGGATTAGTGATTTGCGGTAAGCAATCCATCGATAATGATATGAATGCCACCGGCCAGATGTTGGCGGCGTTGCTGGGCTGGTCGCAGGGCACCTTCGCGTCAAAATTGAATATCGACGGCGACAACGCCGTCGTCACGCGCGAAGTGGACGGCGGCTTACAAACCATCATGGTTACGATGCCCACAATTGTGACCGTGGATTTGCGCCTGAATGAACCGCGCTATGCGTCGCTTCCCAACATCATGAAAGCCAAGCGCAAACAACTGGATATCAAAACGCCCAATGACTTAGGCGTAGATATTGCACCGCGCCTTGAGATCGTCACGACGGTTGAACCTGCGGGGCGTGCCGCTGGTGTCATTGTGGCCGACGTGGCCGAACTGGTTGCGAAATTAAAAGACGAAGCGGGGGTGATCTGATGGCGGTTTTATTGTTAGCCGAAGTTTTGGGCGGTGAGATTTCCATCGACCAGACGGCCAAAGCGGTGGGTGCCGCCAAATCGTTGGGCGACGTTACGGTGCTTTGTGCGTCAAGCGGCTGTGGCGACGCCGCATCGACAGCTGCCAAGATGGATGGCGTGACCAAAGTTCTCTGCGCGGACGACGCCGCCTATGGAAACAATCTGGCCGAGCCGGTCGCAGATTTGGTCGTGGCATTATCCGGCGATTACGATCATATCGTGGCACCTGCCACGACGTCGGCCAAAAATATCCTGCCGCGCGTCGCGGCATTGCTGGACGTCATGGTGATTTCAGATGTCACCTCAGTTGTTGACGCCAATACATTCGAGCGGCCCATTTACGCCGGTAACGCCATTCAAACGGTCAGGTCTTCCGACGCCAAAAAAGTGGTCACATTCCGCACCGCCGGTTTTGATGCAGTGGGAGAAAACGGTGCCGCTACCGTGGAAACAGCGGCGGCAGCCGGCGATCCCGGTCTGTCATCGTGGGTCGAAGACAAAGTGCAGGATTCGGACCGCCCTGAGTTGACGTCAGCCAAAATCGTGGTGTCGGGTGGTCGCGGTGTGGGATCCGAGGAAAGTTTTGCCATCATCGAAGCTCTGGCCGATAAATTGGGTGCAGCAGTGGGTGCATCGCGCGCCGCGGTTGACAGCGGCTATGCGCCCAACGACTGGCAGGTAGGTCAGACGGGCAAAGTGGTCGCGCCTGATCTCTATATCGCGTGCGGAATTTCCGGTGCCATTCAGCATTTGGCGGGGATGAAAGACAGCAAGGTGATCGTCGCGATCAACAAAGACGAAGAAGCGCCGATTTTTCAAGTGGCCGATTATGGGCTGGTGGCCGATCTGTTTGACGCGGTGCCTGCATTGACGGACGCTCTGTAGCCACACAGCTACAGGTACGGCGATACAATTTTTTCCAGCGCCACAGCGATTTTCTGGTGGATTTGCGGTCCCGGCAAAACGGCTGCCGCGTCGGTTTCGTCTTCAGTATACACCATTTCACGGCGGCTCTTTTTCATGGAATGCCGGTTGAACACACATTCCGCGACCTGATCGGCATAGGGGCTTATTTTGTCCATCATCACCTGATCTACAAACAAAGGTGCCCGTGTCAGGCCGGGATCGTCTCCCGGGATGGCGACGTCATGGGGCACATGATCAGAAACCCACAACAGGATTTTTGGCCCCTCGATATTTTTCAGCAATGAAACCATGCGTGCGACCCACGCCTGTTTAAGTTCTTCGACGACAATCGTGAATTTGAAGGGATCTTGCGCCAGCAGTTCACGCATCAAATGTTTGGTGAAATGGATATCACCGCTGTCCAGATTTCTAAAAAGCGTGGTCAGGGGTTTGGAATGGCCCACGTATCGGTCATTGTGGCGTGGATGAACCTGAAAAAACCGGTTGGACATATTCAGCGCGCCGGTCACAGAAACGATATTCAATACGGCCTGGTTGCAGTGATGAACCAGCGCCGCGTCGCCAAGAAAAAAATCGGGTCCGGCGTTGTGTGCCGAAAAATTTACGCACTGCGTTTCCAATGATTGGCTTAACAACGCCGGATAGGGCGTTGGCACAAATTTGCCAAACGTTTCGCACGATCCCAGAACCGCCACGTAGCGCCCGCCAAAATCCGGCGCAGGACCGCGGAACGACAGTTTTGAATTTGGCAGTTGGAACAGACAATAGTCCAGCCCACCGCGGCCAATACGGTTGTGCAGCATAATTCACCCACTTGCTTTCATCACCCGCCACAAGCCTGCTGCAAATTTCTTGCCAAAACACTAATGCTAAAAATTGATGAATCTACCCTCTGGTGTATTGGGGTTGCAACGCGCGCGATGCGCCGCCTATTGTGCGGAAATTGAACAGGGAATTGGACCTGATGGCCGTTGAATCAGTTGGAATAATAGGTGCCGGACAAATGGGCAACGGCATCGCGCATGTCTTTGCGTTGGCCGGATTTGATGTGCTGCTAAACGATATTTCGGGCCCTGCGCTTGAATCCGCTGTGGCGACGATCAAGAAAAACATGCTGCGACAGGTGGCGCATGATCGCGCAACAGCCGATCAGGTGGATGCCGCATTGACCAAAATCAAGACCACCACGTCGCTGCCCGAACTTGGGAACTGCGACCTGATCATCGAGGCAGCCACCGAACGCGAGACCGTCAAGCAGGCCATTTTCGAGGATCTGCTGCCACACCTGAAACCCGAAACCATTTTGACGTCCAATACGTCGTCAATTTCAATCACGCGCCTTGCGTCACGAACCGACCGGCCCGAAAAATTCATGGGGTTTCATTTCATGAATCCGGTTCCGGTAATGGATCTGGTCGAACTTATTCGCGGCATTGCCACCGACGAGGCGACATTCAAAACCCTTGCATCTGTAGTGGGGAGACTGGGCAAGGTCGCGGCCTCAGCCGAGGATTTTCCGGCATTCATCGTCAACCGTATCCTGATGCCGATGATCAACGAGGCTATCTATACACTCTACGAAGGAATTGGATCGGTGACCGGCATTGATACTTCGCTCAAACTGGGGGCGCGCCATCCGATGGGGCCGCTGGAGCTGGCTGATTTTATCGGGCTCGATACCTGTCTTGCGATCATGAATGTGCTGCACGACGGATTGGCCGACACCAAATACCGGCCTTGCCCGCTCTTGACAAAATACGTCGAGGCCGGCTGGCTCGGCCGCAAATCGGGCCGCGGGTTTTACGACTACCGTGGTGAAACGCCCGTACCAACACGTTAGAGCCGCGTCCTTTTTATCTGAATCAGCGGAGCGGCTCTATCCTTTTGATCTTGCGCGCAATTTATTCCGAAAACCGGTGCCCACTTTTCGGAGTGCGCTTTAGCGCCAAAGCTGAAAGCGCTGGAATAACGCACCCGCAAACCAAGACGTGACCGTGTAGCTGCGCATCAGTTTTCAACGCGTGTTGCGCGCGCTTAATCTTTCAGCGCCAAAGTCAATTCGCGCAATTGCGCCATGAATCCGCGCGGGTCGTTCATCCACGGATCAATTTCGCTGCGCTCCACCGGCGTCCCGATTTTTGGGCTTTGCGGTTTGCGGCGTGCGTGGTTGATTTCGTGCAGGAGCAGGCCCTGACGCACTGTAACAGAAAACTGGTTGGCCATCTGGAACCAGCGGCTGTTCTGCCCGGGAAACCGAATGGGGACAACTTTGGCGCGGCTCTTCAGGATCATTTTGGCCGTGAAAGCCGACCATTCGGCCTCGACAGCCTCATCGAACCATCCCGGCGAGGTCGCCACCTGACCGGCGGGAAACAGGATAATCACCCCGTCCTCGTTCAGATGGTCCATAGCCAGTTTGCGCATCCTGATGTTCATACGCAGCGAGTCCGGTTCGTGCGGAAACGCGACGGGCAACATATGATACTGAATCACCGGAACGTTCGTCAGCAGCGAACGCGTCAGAATTTTGAAATCGGGACGCACGCGCCGTACAAGTTCAGCAAGAATCATCCCGTCCACCAAACCGTGCGGATGGTTTGCCACGATCACCACGGGGCCGGATTTTGGTATCAGGTCGATTTGCGCCTGCGGGGTGGTTAGCTCGATCTCGAGCAAATCCATGGCGCGCTTCCAGAATTCAGTGCTACCAACCTGACCGGCGGCTTCAAATTTGCGCACCAGTACCAGCAAGGGCAGCTTCGCAGTCAAAAGCTCTATCGCCCGGATCAGCGTCGCCTTAAACGGATTTGTGAATGTGCCCGCGTAAGACAGGTTGCGCCCTTTGTACGGGGTATCGTCCAGCGGGACGATTTCGTCGCCGGATTGTGCTGTTTTTTGCTCTGTTATACCCGCCAACTTGTCCAGACTAACCGTCCTCTCCAAAGCGGTTACTTATCAATTCCTGCAGCGCATCTGCAAGGGCTTCTGCCTGCACGCCGTCAGTTTTCACCGCAATATTTGTGCCTTTTGACGCCGCAAGCATCAACAATCCCATGATAGAGTCGCCGCTTGTTGTATTGCCGTCCCGTGTAACATAGACGCTGGCGTCAAATTGTTCGACGGTTTCCACAAAGCGGGCTGACGCGCGTGCGTGCAGTCCTTTTTCATTAACGATCTCAAAATTCCGTTCGATTGGCATTTGGCTTGGTCCTGTCAGCCTGCGCTGTTGCAACTATTGATATATTTGCGCCCGGCCTGCGCAGCGCAATCCACCGCAGAGTCGACCGACAGTGTCCGGCATTTCGCCAGCTTTACCAGCATCGGCAGGTTGGCACCGTAAAGAATTTTGCGGTTATCCGGTGTACACGCAGGCAGCGACAGGTTCGTGGGTGACCCGCCGAACATATCGGTGACCAATATCACGCCATCGCCTTCATCCACCTGATTTGCGGCCTCGCAAATCTCGGTCTGTTTCTGTATGCGGTCGTGATCCGCGTCAATCGCCACGGACTGAATACCGGATTGAGTGCCGACAACATGTTCAACAGCGGCCAGATATTCCCGGGCCAGTCCGCCGTGTGCCACTATCACTATACCAATCAAACTCGCGGATTCCCGTCGCTCTCACGGCGCAGGTTCTGCACGCCGTTCCAATTCCCGATGGCGAATAGACACCTGCCAGCCATTCTGTGCAAGCGCATTCGCCAGTTCCTCGGCCACAGAGACCGAACGGTGTTGCCCTCCGGTACACCCCAGCGCCAGGGTAAAATGCGATTTTCCCTCTTCACGGTATGCAGGTATGAGCGAAGTCACCAATTCGTGCGTGCGCTTGAAAAAATCGTCATAGCGGGCGTCGGCGGTCACAAAGTCCCGAACCGGCGCGTTTAGACCGTTCATATTGCGCAATTCCGGCTGCCAGTGAGGATTGGCCAGAAAGCGGCAGTCAAGCACCATATCGGCGCTGCGCGGAATGCCGCGTTTATAGGAAAACGACTGAACCGACAGCGCCAGATGGGCGGACAGGCCACCTTGAAACCAATTGCTGATCTCACGGCGCAACTCATTGGGTGGCATATCAGATGTATTAATCAGGATATCGGCCCGTTGCTTGAGCCCGCCTAAAAGGTCAGACTCGCGGCGAATGCCCTGAAGCGGTGTTTCGTCCGGTGCCAGCGGGTGTCTTCGGCGGGTTTCGGAATAGCGCCGCACCAGCACATCCTCGGCGCAGTCAAGATAGAGCAACGTACACTCAAAGCCGGAATCACGCGACATTATGTCAACGACCTCGATCAGCGTTTCAGCACTGAAGTCGCGGTTTCGGGCGTCCATGCCCAACGCCAGATGGCGCTCAACCGGCGGACCGGACAGCAGGCGCGGCAAGAGACTGATCGGCAGGTTGTCTATCGCCTCAAAGCCGATGTCCTCAAGGGTGTGAATTGCGGTGGACCGACCCGCCCCGGATGGACCGGTGACAAGAACGACCTTCATGGTGTTGCCGTTGGATTGCGGGTCGATTGGCATCAGGCCACGCGTGTCCCTTTCAGATACTGGGTGATCACCGCGGCAAGATTGGGTGTTGCGCCACCAAAAATCAAATCAATTTCAATCCCCAACAACGTCAGACAGCGCAGAGGCGGCAGTCGTTCTGAATTGTTCTTGTCCAAATCGACGGCCAAAGCCACAATTGTGGGGCCGGCGTAATTCGCCCCGAGAATGCCGACGCCGCGGGCTTCAATCCGGCCCCGGATCGCGGCGGGGACACTGGCGACAAGCTGATCATCCTGACGGCTCAGGACAGTGCGGTCATCGGCAATCAAAGAGGCCCCGCGCGACATCAGATCCAGCGCCAGACCCGATTTGCCGCACCCCGAGTCGCCCAAAATTACGACGCCGGCATTGTGAACGGCAACAGAACTGGCGTGGATGATTTCCGAACGTATACCGACCGTCACACCGGCAGGCCCACAACAAACCGGGCCCCCAACGGCTCTGAAGTGGGGTCGGCGTCCGTGGGGCGGATGTTTTCTGCCCAGATGACACCGCCGTGCGCCTCGACGATCTGCCTTGATATTGCCAACCCCAAACCGGAATGATTGCCAAAATCACCCGCCGGTCGTTCGGAATAGAAACGTTTGAATATCTTGTCGAGCGAATCCTCGGGGATACCGGGACCGGTATCTTCGACCACAACCAGAATGCGGTCTTCGCGTCTTCGTGCCCAGATGCGCACGGCGTCACCCTCTTCACAAAACGAGATCGCGTTGGACAAAAGATTGACAAATACCTGCGCGAGCCGGGCCTCGAGACCCCTGACCAATACCGGTTCATCGGGCAGATCAGACACGAACAGCGCACCGATTTCCTCGGCGTCTTGTCGGTTGAAGCTGACAATATTATCCAGCGTGGACATAAGGTTAAATGTCAGCATTTCCTCTTTGACCAATTCACTGTCAAGCCGCGATGCGTTGGAAATGTCCGAAACAAGACGGTCCAGACGCCGCACGTCGTGTTCGATGACTTCAAGCAGTTTTCCACGCTGCACATCATTTTTTGCGCTACGCAAGGTATCGACGGCCGAACGCAATGAACTCAGAGGATTCTTGATTTCATGCGCAACGTCAGCGGCAAATTCCTCGTTGGATTCGATGCGGTCGTACAGCGCCGATATCATACCGCGCAACGCGCCGGACAGGCGACCGATTTCGTCGGGGCGCCCTGTCATGTCAGGGATGCGCACACGGTTGGGGCTCATTTTGCGGGAGTTGCGCGCTTTGCCGAATTCCGCCGCGGCGGCCAGATCGCGCAGCGGGCTGGCGATTGTGCTGGCCAGAACCAGCGACAATCCGATGGACACAAGCAGCGCTATGACGAACATCTGCAAAACCTGTTCTCTCTCGCGGCGCACGATCTGGTCAATTTCCCCGGATACGGTGGTCAGAACCACGGCGCCCAGAACTTCACCATCGCGTCGGATTGGCGTGGCCACCGCGACGATCAATTGCCCGTTTCGATCAGTGACGTTATGGCTTTCGGTGATTCCAGACAGGGCCTTGACCCCCAACAGACGCGCGTGTGTTTCAGCGTTACCCGACACGGCGTCGTCGTTTCTATTCAGAACTGCTGATAATTTTTCCCACATAAAGTTAAGAAAATCGGTAATAAACGTGCCGTCTGTGGGTAATTTATTCTTGAGCCCGACCGTGGATTCCGGTGCGCGTGCAAGCCCTACGGTCGACCCGACAAGCTGTTCGCGGTTATCGAAAATGAATACTTCAACCGATTCCGGAAGATTGAGCGCGCCCAGAATACCAATGGGTGAAATGCCGTCACCAGCCACCATATCCACGGGTCCGACCGACGGCAATTCAGCCTCAAATACCTTGGAAATAAGGCGCGCCTCGGTAACAAGACTACGGGCGCGCTGTGTGACCAGCCCGTCGCGGAACTGGTTAAGATAAAGCACGCCGCCGACAAGCACTACCAGCGCCAACAGATTGAACGTAATGATTTTTCGCGCCAGCGGCGAATGGTTGAGCTGCAACCATTTATTTTTTTGCCGGGGCGGGGATTCAAGCCTGGACCCGTCTTTGGCCTGCTCATCCCAATCTTCGCCAAGCAGAATTTCCGGCTGGCCTGAACTGCGCGGAGATTGTGTGTCGACGTTCGACATCGCATTCACGCTTCGGTGTACCTGTACCCTATGCCGTACAGTGTTTCGATCGAGGAAAAGTCTTCATCCACAGTCCGCATTTTCTTGCGCAGGCGTTTGATGTGGCTATCGATAGTGCGGTCATCAACGTAGACCTGATCGTCATAGGCCACGTCCATCAACTGGTCACGGCTTTTAACAAAACCGGGCCGCGTCGCCAAAGCCTGAAGAAGCAAAAATTCGGTCACGGTCAGCGTAACGCTATCACCTTTCCACATGACAGAGTGCCGTAGGGGATCCATTTGCAGCGAACCCCGTTCGATCAGTTTGCTTTCCACCGGATTTTCGCCTTCGTCTGATGCAAGCGCTTCCTGACGGCGCAAAATCGCGCGGATGCGTTCAACCAATAGCCGCTGCGAAAATGGTTTCCGAACATAGTCGTCGGCGCCCATCCGCAGTCCCAGAACCTCGTCTATTTCGTCGTCTTTGGACGTCAGGAATATAACCGGCATATCGGTTTTTTGGCGCAGTCGATGCAACAAATCCATGCCGTCCATACGCGGCATTTTAATATCGAGCACAGCAATATCCGGCATTTTTTGATTGAAGGCGTCCAAAGCGGATTGACCGTCGTTATACGTGGATACACTATAGCCTTCGGCTTCAAGAGTCATCGATACCGAAGTCAGAATATTCCTGTCGTCGTCCACCAAAGCGATATTTGACATCTCGCTTCCCCTTTACTGCTCAATTATATATTTTTTTGTGCATATTTGCGCTTTTTGGCCCGCGGAAGCAACTGAAAGTTCGTCAACCTTGTGACGCCAACCTTAATCAATGATGTATTTGCGGTAAAATTGACTCATTCGGTGCAAATCGGGTCCAAAATTTATTTTAATACCAGCAAAATATTCCTTTTCACCATTTTTCAAGGTGCTATACACGCTCCGGTCAAATCACACATTTACATCTGATTTTCGGAGCAAGCCATTGCAGTACGAAGCTGTCAATCCACACCAAACATTGGAAAAAACGGGGATCAAAGGGCTGGGCAGCGTCTACTACAATGTGCTGGAAACCACTCTGATAGAAGAATCGTTGCGCCGCGGAGAGGGCACTTTGGGCCGGGGCGGCGCCCTGTTGGTCAATACCGGTACGCATACCGGACGATCACCCGGCGACCGATTTATTGTACGTACTGAAAATGTCAAAGATACGATCTGGTGGGAAAACAACCACCCAATGGACGTTGACGCGTTTGCTGCCCTGCACACAGATATGCTGGCGCATATGAAAGGGCGGGATTGTTTTGTGCAGGACCTGTTTGGCGGGGCCGATCCCGATTCGCGCCTTGACGTGCGCGTCGTCACCGAGCTGGCATGGCACAGCCTATTTTCGCGACATATGTTATTGCGGCCGGCGCGCGACGAACTGACTAAATTTGTCCCGGAATTCACCATCATAAACTGCCCGTCATTTCAGGCTAGTCCCGACAAACACGGATGTAAAAGCGGAACAGTAATCGCGCTCAACTTTGAGCAAAAGCTCATTTTGATTGGCGGCACAGCCTATGCCGGTGAGATCAAAAAATCGGTTTTCGCGCTTTTGAACTATATTCTGCCCACCAATGGCATCATGCCGATGCATTGCTCGGCCAATCACGCGCCCGAAGATCCCGACGATGCTGCCATCTTTTTTGGTCTGTCAGGCACAGGTAAAACTACGCTGTCAGCTGGCGCGAACCGAGTGTTGATTGGCGACGACGAACACGGCTGGTCGGACACCGGTACTTTCAATTTCGAAGGTGGCTGCTACGCCAAAACCATCAACCTGAGCGCCGAGGCCGAGCCGGAAATTTATGCGACAACCGGCCGCTTCGGTACCGTCGTGGAAAACATGGTTTTTGATCCTTACACAAAAGAGCTGGATTTTGAAAATGACAGTTTGACGGCCAATATGCGCTGCGCTTATCCGCTGCATTATATTTCCAATGCCAGCACCACCTCGCGGGCCGGTACACCACGCCATATCGTGATGCTGACATGCGATGCCTTTGGCATCCTGCCGCCCATTGCGCGGTTGACCCCTGCACAGGCGATGTATCATTTTCTGTCGGGTTTTACGTCCAAAGTCGCGGGAACCGAACAGGGTATCACCGAGCCGCAACCGACCTTTTCGACCTGCTTTGGCGCCCCGTTTATGCCGCGCCGTCCCGAAGTATACGGCAACCTTCTACGCAAAAAAATCGCGCAATCGGGCGCGTCGTGCTGGCTGGTCAACACTGGCTGGACCGGCGGCGGCTTTGCAGTTGGTGCACGCATGCCCATCCATGCCACACGCGTGTTGTTGCTCGCGGCGCTAAGTGGCGAACTGGATGATGTGGAATATCGTATCGATCAGAATTTCCGTTTCGAGGTGCCGCTCCGTGTCGACGGCGTTGCCGATGTGCTGCTCGACCCGCGCCGAACATGGCATCACCCGGAAATTTATGACCGCGACGCGCACCGTCTGATCGCGATGTTTGAAGAAAATTTCACGCAGTATACTGATTATGTGGATGACGACGTCAAAGCTGCGATGCTAATCAACGAATAGTGTGTTTACCTAAACCAAAAAACCACGGCGCAACAGGTTGAATCCCGCGATGACCAAAACGATCAGCGTGGCTTTTCGGAACAATTTTTGGTTCAATCGGGCGTTGATCCTGGCACCGACAAATTGCCCGAGAACGGCGGGCACGATCATCGCGGCCGAATAGGGAATGGTTTGCTCATTCATGACACCTGAATTCAGGTGCGCGCTCAGCAATATCACCGATCCAATCGAATAGATCACTCCCTGTACACGGATTTGTTCGATCTTGGGCGTATTCATCGCCAGCAGATACATGATCAGCGGCGGCCCCCAGACTCCTGTCAGGCCCCCAAAAAATCCCGAAACCGACCCCATCATCCATTCGATCGAATTGCGTTTGACCCGGCTGAACCGAATCTGCCAGCCCGCCAACTGTAACGTGCCGAAAATTACCAATGGCCCACCGATGGCCAGAAACAGCACCGATTGCGGCAGCAGCGTAACCGTTTGCGCCGTGATGAAAATGACAACGATAAGCGCGAAAATGAATCGCCAGAATGATTTCACCGATGCCCAGCAGTGGCGCAAACCGTTGGCAAACGCCTGCACAAAATTGGTGACCAAAGTCGGCAGGATCAGCGCTGCAATGGCCACCTCGGCGGGCATAAACGACCCTATTCCGCTGATCATGATCATCGGCATGGCAAAGCCAACCGCGCCTTTGACCACGCCGGCGCTTAGCGCCACGCCAAAGGACGCGACCAGCGCGATCAATCCGAAATTGGTTACGAGATCATTCATTGATACCGCCATTTGTCATTTGCGCGAAATATCTGTTCGCGCCGCAGCGTCGCCATGTATAATTCTTGCGCGTATGATCAGCTTTCGCTATCCCGCGATTGAAACTGATTGCTTTTTTCTCAGCCAAGTCAGGACAGAATAATGGCGGAAACACAAGGCTCTTCGACGTTGCGTCTGCCCGACTTGCTGGAGCATTGCCAAACCTGTTTGCCAGCGCTGGAAACACTTGAATTGGTGGCGCGGCAAACCTTACGCCAACGTCTTGCGACAGACGGTCGAGTGTCGGGTCGTGCGGTCGAGGAAAATCAATTTGCCGCTCACGGGTTGTCGTGGTTGGCGACCTATGTGGAAAGCCTGCGCCAGATCTTGCGATGGGCCGAAGGCCTGCAATCTACCGATCAGTTTGGCGAGATCGAACAGCTGATCGTGCAAATCGTATTCGGTGAATACCTCAGCCAGATATTTGGTGGCATTCCCATGTCGCAGGGCGAAATCGTGCGCCTGAACGATGTCGGTATATCACCAGAGGATCAGACACGTGCCCGCTGCGAGGCCGCGCAAATGTTGATGGACAACGGCAATATCGAACCTGCGCGCGCGCGTTTATGTCTTCTTATGCAGGAACAGGAAGGGACGTCGAGCTTTGGCGCCACGGGTCTGGAGGACGAGCTTGAAATGGTCCGCGACCAGTTTCGGCGTTTTACAGATGACAAAGTCAAACCGTTTGCCCACGAATGGCATCTTAACGACGATCTGATCCCCATGGGCATCATCACCGAGATGGCCGAACTTGGGGTGTTCGGTCTGACCATCCCCGAAGAATTCGGCGGGTTTGGCTTTCCAAAGGCGGCGATGTGCGTGGTGTCGGAAGAACTGTCGCGCGGCTATATCGGCGTCGGATCACTCGGCACGCGATCCGAAATCGCGGCCGAACTGATCCTGTGTGGCGGTACGGACGCACAAAAAGAAAAATGGCTGCCACGCATTTCCAGCGGTGAAACCCTGCCCACTGCGGTGTTTACCGAACCCAACACCGGGTCTGATCTGGGCAGCTTGCGCACGCGCGCGGTGAAAAACGGCGAAAGTTACAAAGTCACCGGCAACAAAACCTGGATCACCCACGCTGCGCGCGCCAACATGATGACGCTGATGGTACGCACCGATCCCACGCGCGATAATTACAGCGGGCTGTCGATGTTTCTGGCCGAAAAAGACCCGGGAACGCAAAGCGACGATTTCCCCACCCTAGGCATCACCGGCGGAGAGATCGAAGTACTGGGCTATCGCGGTATGAAGGAATTTGAGCTCGCGTTCGACGGCTTTGCGGTGCCTGCAGAGAACCTGTTGGGGGGTGTCGAGGGTCAGGGCTTCAAACAGCTGATGCAAACGTTTGAATCCGCACGCATCCAGACCGCCGCGCGCGCCATCGGGGTGGCGCAATCGGCGATGGAAGTGGCTATGAAATACGCCCAGGATCGCAAACAGTTCGGGCGCGCCATTATCGAATTTCCACGCGTCAGTTCCAAACTGGCAATGATGGCGGCCGAAATCATGGTGGCGCGGCAATTGACCTATCATTCCGCCCACGAAAAAGACGAAGGCCGGCGCTGCGATCTTCAGGCCGGTATGGCCAAACTTCTGGCCGCCCGAATCGCCTGGGCTTGCGCCGACAACGGTCTGCAAATCCACGGCGGCAACGGTTTCGCGCTGGAATATCCCATATCGCGTATCCTGTGCGACGCGCGGATACTGAATATTTTCGAAGGCGCCGCAGAGATACAGGCCACAGTGATCGCAAGGCGGTTGCTGGAAGGATAACACGCGGGGCACGTTAGAATTACTTAGTGGTCACCACCATCTTGCCCGCGCGCGCGCTTCGCCCTAAGAGGTGCGCAGAACAAGACTTCGAAAGACGTTGCCATGACAGGTATCCCTGCCCCTCAGGTCAATCAGGACCGTCGAATTCTTTTGCTCCGCGTGTTGTTTATCGCGCTGCTGCCGGTCCTCGTCATTGCGCAGCCCGCGATTGGGCAGCGCACGTTTACCGCCGAGATGTTTGAAACCGCCGGTGTTCTGCTGGTATTCGCCGCCGTTTTGGGCCGGTTCTGGAGCATTCTTTATATTGGCGACAGCAAGAACGCGACCGTGATGCAGGACGGGCCGTACTCATTATGTCGTCACCCGCTGTATCTGTTTTCAACGATCGGGGTATTTGGCCTTGGTCTGATGATGGGGATGATCACCATTGCCGTGCTGCTGGCATTGGTCGCGTGGCTGGTTCTGATGGCCACCGCGCGCAAGGAAGAGGCCTTTTTGCGCGGAGAATTCGGACCAGCCTATGACGAATATGCCAAGGTGGTGCCGCAGATCATTCCACGCTCGCTCGCCTATTCGTCGCCGGAAAAAACCACCTTTAGCGCCGGTACACTATCGCGCCACGCGCTGGACGCGTTGGCTTTTCTGCTGGTTCTGCCGCTGGAAGAATTGCTTGAGTGGGTCAAGCTGACCGGTATATTCCCGTCAGTTATCATTTATTGAACCGCGCGGGCACAAATCGGTGGTGTTAATGATGCTGGCCGACATCGTACTGCAATGCACCGGCAGTCGCACTTGCCTCCGCTTGACGACCGAAGGCTCGTGACGTTTTAGCACATTTGAAAGTGCCGTCCCGACGCTTATGTGGCGTTGATACCAAATTTATCCGGAACAGATGAACGTGCTTATGTTAAAGAACTGTAAATATTGTGTGCCAGCTTTCATCCTGGCCGTTCTGGGACTTGCCGGTGCAGGCTTGGTTTTTCTGGGCGGGAACGAAGCGGACGACATACGTTTTGCCGAAGCAACGTCAGAGCCGGTGCTGGTACACGACATCCGGGATTCAGGCACAAGCGCAAACACACAATCTACTGTCGTAGCAAATTTTGTGCAAACGCCGTCCGAAGGCGCGGGAACGGCTGCTGACGCGACACCCGTCGCAGAAACCATAAAGCCGACCGCAACAACAAAAGACGTGGACGACAAAAAAGGCCCATTGGGCTTTTTACGGACACACAGTGACAGGCTGAAGACGCGATTGATTGGCGAATTTGATACTTTGGGCTCCAAAACCGGAAACATCGCGGACGGTATTGTCGATGCGGCGGCTGAAAAACTGGCGGTCGTGCCTTATGTGGGCGCGTGGTATGACTTTGCCAAAAGTTGCATCCCTTAAGAAAACCTCTGCAGTCACAATGGCCGGCCGGGTTGGATCAGGAAAAATGACTTGATTCTCATAGCGCTCTGACTTTGGTTGGTGGAGTTCACAACCGGGGGAAAGCGCTGTGTATTTGATCCGCATCGGATTTGTTTTGCTTTGGGCGACGGCTTTGCAGGCCCAAGAGGTTAAGCAACCCGAAGAAACGCTTTTTATCTCAAAAAACACTTCGGTTCAGTCGTCCGGATTCATGGTGGCAGCTGCGCATCCCGCAGCGGCGCGTGCCGGGCGGGACATTTTGGCAGCCGGTGGCAGTGCCGCCGATGCCGCCGTTGCTGTGCAATTCATGCTCAATCTGGTTGAACCGCAAAGCTCGGGCATCGGGGGTGGGGCATTTGCGCTTTATTGGGACGCATCGGACAACCGCCTGAGTTCGTGGGATGGGCGCGAAACCGCACCGCGCGCGGCCACGCCGGATTACTGGATTGGTCCCGACGGTCAGCCTGTTGGCTGGTTCCGCGCAGTCGTTGGCGGTCGTTCCGTTGGGGTGCCCGGCACGCTGCTGCTACTGGATAATTTGCAGGCAAAATTCGGACTGCTGAAATGGGCGGATCTTTTGGCCCCGACAATTGACGCCGCTGAAAAGGGGTTCATGGTTTCGCCCCGCATGGCCGGATCGATCGCCGGTGCAAAAAACTACGGCCTGACGAATTACGCGGCGGCACGCACATATTTCTTTGATGAAGACGGGGCACCCTTGCCAACAGGACACTTGTTGAAAAACCCGAAGTTTGCCGCGCTGCTGCGCCGGATCGCCCGGGAACGATCAACGCCGTTTTATCACGGCGATATTGCGCGCGATATTGTGGCCGCAACACGCACGCCAACCAATCCGGGTATTTTGACCGCGCAGGATTTCGCGGACTACCGGGTGATTTCCCGCGCACCTGTTTGCGCCGATTACCGTGGCTACAATGTGTGTGGCATGGGCCCACCGTCGTCAGGTGGTTTGACAGTGGGGCAAACGCTGAAACTGCTGGAGCGTTTTGACATTGCCGCGATGGGGCCAACGGCATCTGCCTATCATCTGTTTGCCGAGGCGTCCAAACTGGCGTTTGCCGACCGTAATCTTTATATGGCCGACAGTGATTTCGTCGACATGCCCTCCAAGGGCCTATTGGATGGCGACTATCTGCGCGCACGGGCCGCTCTGATCGATCCCGCCAAAGCCATGGGCAAAGCCGATGCCGGAAACCCACCATGGGACGAAACCCGACTTTTTGCGCCACAGCAACAGGTTGAACGCGCGGGCACATCGCATTTTGTGATTGTCGATCAGTTTGGCGACATGATTTCAATGACCACCACAATCGAAACCGGTTTTGGATCGCGGGTGATGAGCCACGGGTTTATTCTGAACAACGAATTGACCGACTTTTCGCGCACGCCGCAGATTGACGGGCTGGACGTGGCAAATCGCGTGGAGGGCGGCAAACGCCCGCGCTCCTCTATGGCCCCGACAATTGTTCTAAAAGACGGCGCGCCGGTGCTTTTGATCGGGTCACCCGGCGGGTCGCGTATTATCTCTTATGTGGCGCAGGCAATCATAGCAATTCTGGACTGGAACATGGACCCGCAGATGGCATTGGATCTGGGGCACGTAGTAAACCGCAACGGCGCGACCGATTTGGAAGAAGACACAGACGCCGCAGGTCTTGCACCGGTCTTGCAAGCGCTTGGCCACGACACCAAGATTCGCAACATGAACTCCGGGCTGCATGCGATTGTTATCAGGGGAGACCAGTTGATTGGTGCTGCGGACAAACGGCGAGAAGGCGTTGTTTTGGGTAATTAGTGGCGCTTAAGACGCCTGAGCGCCGCTTCGCGCCGCGCAATGTACAACGTAGCGGTTACAATGATCGCGGCCCCAACAAAAGTGGGAGTGTCCGGGACCTCCCCCCAAATCAGGTAACCCGCCAAGGTCAGAAAAATGAGACGCAAATAGGTAATGGGTGCCAGCAATCCGGCGTCTCCAAATCTGTAGGCCTGAATGTCGCCCACGCCGCGCGCAGCTGCTGTGAACAATAAAAGGCCAACATAACTCCAGATCAGCGTCGAATGGGGCCAGGCGTAATGACCCGCCGTCAGGGGCGCCGAGATAACGGCCGTAATCACCACGGATGAAGCAAAAGTCGAAAACGCACCGTCAGCACGGGCCAGATTGCGCGACATCGTCAGGGCCACGGCAAACAGCAACGACGAACCCAGCGCCGCCAGCATTGCAATATGAAAACCGTCGAATCCCGGGCGCAGTATGACTACCGCACCGATGAACCCCGCGATGACCGCACTCCAGCGGCGGGGGCCTGCCTTTTCACCATGGACAGGTCCCGCCAGAATCGTCGCAAATATAGGTGCGGTAAAGAACAGCACAGTCACGGTCGCAAGGGGCAGGACCGAAAGCGTATAAAACCCAAGATGGGTAGAAAAACCGATCAACGTGCCGCGCAGCAAGTGCTGACCGGGGCGGGTAAATTTCAGTCGGGTGCGCACACGCGGGATCAGGATCACGAGCGCCAGAAGAATCGCCGAAGACAGTGTTGCGCGCAGCATGACGATCATGCGGCTATCCATGCTTTCAGACAGCTCGCGGACCATGATGGACATGACACTGGCGTTAAGAACCGAAAACAATATCCAGGCTGCGGCCCTGCGGTTGTCGACGGTCTCCGGGCCGCTCAGCTGGGCATGTTTTGGGCTCGATTGGACCATGTAGACGCCTTTCGGGCCAGCATTGCGACCGCGTGGTGGCGGCGTCAAGCGAAACCGACACCGGATCATACGCCGCAGATTTCGACCTGTCAGCCACGGCCAACCTGGCGTATAGAACCGGAAGTCGTCGCTGCGTGACAGGAGTCGGATTCGTGCCGGATTTTACCAAGCAAAAGACCCGCGCCAGTGCGTGGTTCCGCGCATTGCGCGATGACATTTGCACAACGTTTGAACAGCTGGAAGACGAACAAGACACCGGCCCGTTTGCCGACAGACCCGGCGGCAGGTTCGAAATGACCACCACGGCGCGCGACAGCGAAGACGGCAGCGACGCGGGCGGCGGTCTGATGTCGGTTATGCGCGGTGGGCGTTTGTTTGAAAAAGTCGGCGTCAATGTATCAACAGTGTACGGTACGCTTGGCGCGCGTGCGCAAACCGCCATGGCAGCGCGCAAGGACTTGCCCGGCATGAAGGACGACCCGCGCTTCTGGGCCGCTGGAATATCGCTGGTGACGCATATGCAGAATCCCCACACGCCATCGATTCACATGAACACGCGGATGTTCTGGACGCCGCACGCGTGGTGGTTTGGTGGCGGGTCTGATCTGAACCCTTGCATAGAATATGCCGAAGACACCCGCGATTTTCATGCGGTACAAAAGGCGCATTGCGACCGCCACAACGCCGCCTTTTATCCGCGTTTCAAAAAATGGGCGGACGAATATTTCTATATCCCACACCGCAACCGTGCGCGCGGCGTTGGCGGGATATTTTACGACGACCTGAATACCGGCGATTGGGAACGCGATTTTGCCTTTACCCGGGACGTGGGCCGTGCATTCCTGAAGGCCTACATGCCCATCACCCGCAAACGCCGCGATATAGCATGGAGCCAGACCGACAAAGACACCCAACTTGTCCATCGCGGCCTGTACGCCGAGTACAATCTCGTCTACGACCGGGGCACCAAATTCGGTCTGGAAACCGGCCACAATGCCGACGCGGTGCTGATGAGCCTGCCGCCGCTGGCAAAATGGAATTAGTGATCCAATCTGCAAAAAATGGTTCCTTGATTGAACACGTTCTATGGACTAGTGGCTCGATCGAATCTCACAGCTAAAAAAGGCGCTGAAATGGTTTCCTCCCCCAACAATCAATGGAAAACTCTCGATAAAGATCTGGGCCGCATCTATTTGATGGAAAAGACTGCGTCCTATGTGGCGCGGCCAATGGTCGGTATCGGCATTTCGACGGTGTTCATCGTCACGGTCGGCTTGGCCGCTCTGCTGTTTTTTGGCCAAAGCACGGATTCGCTGATTGTGATCGCAGCGGCTATTTTCGGGGCCTACATGGCGCTGAATATTGGCGCCAACGATGTAGCCAACAATATGGCGCCTGCGGTGGGCGCCAATGCCATGACCATGGCCGGTGCTATTTTTCTGGCGGCGATCGCTGAAAGCGCGGGGGCGCTGTTGGCGGGCGGCGACGTTGTGGGAACGATCGCCAAAGGCATTATCGATCCCACGCAAATCGCCGAGCCGCAGATATTTATCTGGGCGATGATGGCGGCGCTGATATCTGCGGCGATCTGGGTCAATCTGGCCACCTTTGTCGGCGCACCCGTATCGACAACGCATTCGGTCGTGGGCGGGGTAATGGGTGCCGGTGTTGTCGCGGCAGGATTTACCGCAGTTAATTGGGTAACAATGGGCAAAATCGCAGCAAGTTGGGTGATTTCGCCGGTTCTTGGCGGGTTGATCGCCGCGCTGTTTTTGTGGTTCATCAAAAGCCGGATCATTTACCGCGAAGATAAACTGGCCGCCGCGCGAAAATGGGTGCCGGTACTGGTGGCGATTATGGTAGCAGCTTTTTCAGCCTATCTCGCGCTCAAAGGTCTTAAAAAGGTGATCAAAATTGATCTGGCCACAGCGCTGATGATTGGCGCGGCATTGGGGGTCTTTTCTTATTTTATCACTCGTCCGCTGATCGCGCGCCAGTCCGTGGGGCTGGAAAATCGCAACAAGTCACTGAAGAAGCTGTTTGTCATCCCTTTGGTGATCTCGGCCGGATTGCTGTCTTTCGCCCATGGCGCCAACGATGTTGCCAATGCGGTCGGTCCGCTGGCTGCCATCGTCGACGCAACATCGCTTGGTGGCCACGAAAACGCGGTCTCAATACCGATCTGGGTGATGCTGATCGGTGCGTTTGGCATTTCATTCGGGCTATTTCTGTTTGGTCCCAAACTGATCCGCATGGTGGGATCTCAAATTACCAAACTGAACGCCATGCGCGCGTACTGCGTGTCTTTATCCGCCGCGATCACGGTGATCATCGCCTCGTGGCTGGGCCTGCCCGTGTCTTCGACGCATATCGCCGTAGGTGCCGTGTTCGGCGTGGGGTTTTTCCGCGAGTGGCATATGGAGCGCCGGATCAAGCTACATCTGAAGAAAGTCAAAGAAGGCAAGGTCATTGCCGCCGAAGAGCGCAAGCGGCGCAAGCTGGTACGGCGGTCGCACTTTATGACCATTCTGGCGGCTTGGGTAATTACGGTTCCGGCTGCGGCCCTGCTGTCAGGCGGAATTTACACCATTTTGCACAAGCTGTTCGTTTAGCCCCGCAGCGCTTTGAGCATCACGTCAACGTTGCCAGGATCTGCGTCTGGCGTAATGCCGTGACCCAGATTGAATACATGCGGCCCGCCCGCAAAGGCGTCACGGATGCGCTGCGTTTCTGAAATCAGGCGCGGCCCGCCTGTCACCATCAGTCCGGGGTCAAGGTTGCCCTGAACACAACTGTCCGGTTGCAGGGTTTCGGCGGCCCATCCGGCGTCAACTTTGGTGTCGAGCGCCACACAGTCCGCGCCTGTTGCCTTGGCAAATCCCTGATAGCGCGTTCCAGCTTCGCGCGGGAATCCGATCAACAGGATATCGGGGTGCGCGGCCTTGAGCGCCGCGAAAATCGCCTTGGCGGGTTGCAATGCAAAAGCGTCAAATGCGTCGCCTTTCAAAGACCCCGCCCAGCTGTCAAACAACATCAGCACCTCGGCGCCGGCCTTTATCTGGCGCAGCATGTAGTCGATCGTGGCTTTGGTCAGCAGGTCGATCAGCGCTTTGAACGTCGATTCGTCGCTGTGCATCAAGGCATGCGCCGGGCCCTGATCGGGCGTGCCTCTGCCAGCTATCATATAGGTGGCAACGGTCCACGGCGCACCGGCAAAACCGATCAGTGTGGTTTCAGAAGGCAGCCCGGCGGACAGGCGGCCCAGTGTTTCGTAAATCGGTGACAGGGTTTCGTGGATTGTATCCACCGGCTTGAGCCGGGCCAGATCATCAGCAGATGTGATCGTCGAAAGACGCGGACCTTCGCCGGTTTCAAACCACAAGTCAGCCCCCAGCGCCTGCGGCACCAACAGGATGTCGGCAAACATGATGGCGGCATCAAACCCGTAGCGGCGGATCGGTTGCAGCGTGACTTCGGTGGCCAGTTCGGGATTGTAGCAGAGTGACAAAAAGTCACCGGCCTGCGCGCGGGTGGCTTTGTATTCGGGCAGGTAACGACCGGCCTGACGCATCATCCAAACCGGTGGGCACGGCAGTGTTTCACCTTTCAGTGCGCGGATCATCAGTTTGTCGTCGGTCATCGTTCACCCATCTATATTCGCAGCGCCGCACACCTGAATTGAGCGACGGGGGATGTCAATGTGTCACTGCGCATCACCCATTGCGAAGAGGGCGTTCACGCCTATAGAAAAGGCCCATGCAGGTACTTTGGCCCACAGACGATTCACCTATGCGCATCGGCACGCGCGGGTCTCCGCTGGCGTTGGCGCAGGCGCACGAAACCCGTCGCCGTCTGATGGAAATGCACGCGATTGAAGAAAAATGTTTTGATATCGTCGTCATCAAAACTTCGGGCGACCGTATTCAGGACCGGCCATTGCGCGAAGTGGGCGGCAAGGGATTGTTTACCAAGGAAATCGAAGAGGCGCTGCTGGACAAATCCATCGACATCGCCGTCCATTCGATGAAAGACATGCCGGTGGACCAACCCGGGGGCCTGATCCTTGATTGCTATTTGCCACGCGAGGATCCGCGCGACGCGTTTATCTCTCCGGTGGCAAATGCGCTGAGCGATCTGGCGCCGGGATCGCTGGTTGGCACCAGTAGCCTGCGGCGCAAATCGCAGATTTTATATCAGCGCCCGGACCTGAAGGTCGTGGAATTTCGTGGCAACGTGCAAACGCGGCTGCGCAAGCTGGACGAAGGTGTGGCAAACTGCACATTTCTGGCAATGGCCGGTTTGAATCGTCTGGGGCTTGAAAATGTCGCCAACGCACCGATTTCGGTGAACGACATGCTGCCTGCAGTTTGTCAGGGGATTATCGGCATCGAGCGGCGCATAGACGACGAGACCGTCAAAGATTTAATCGGGCCGTTGCACGATTTTCCAACTGGATTTCAGGCTACGGCCGAGCGCGCCTTTTTGCGCAAGTTGGACGGTTCCTGTCAGATGCCCATTGCTTCGCTGTGCGAACTAAGCGGCGACCAAATGCGCCTGCGCGGTGAGATTCTGCGCCCCGACGGGTCCGAAAGCCTGCACCATGAATTGCGAGGTTCGGTGGACGACGCAGAAGAAATTGGCACAAAATTGGGTGCGATCCTGTTGAACGACGCGGGTCCCTATTTTTTTGATTGACGCGCGGGTCGCAAAGGGGTCGGTTTTGACTTTTATCGGGGCCGGGATTCAAGGCAGTCGCAAAACAATTTAGGGCAAGACCTTGCCCGGGTTCATAATATTGTTGGGATCGAGTGCCGCCTTGATCCGCCGCATTACCGCCAGCGCAGCCGGGTCTTTACGCCGCGCCATCGAACCGCGTTTGGATAAGCCGATACCGTGTTCGGCAGAAAAACTACCGTGCAGTTCCTCAACAGCGTCTTCGATCATGTCGAAAATCGCGGCGTGCATCTCTGGGTCCACCGGATTTTTGTTCCCCGGCTCGGGCCAAACGCAATAGTGCAAATTGCCGTCTCCGAGATGGGCGATGCAACCGGACTCCGCGTTGGGCGCCACCTTTGGCAGGCGCGCAGCCATCATGTCAACAAAGGCTTCGACCGAGTCCAGCGGAACCGACACGTCAGAGTTAACCAGAGGTCCACGCGCGACCGCGGCCTCAAGGGCCAACTCGCGGCGGATCCACATTTCCTGTCGCTGGGTTTCAGAAGTCGCAATGACTGCGTCCAACACCACGCCTGTTTCAAAAAAGGTTTCCAGCACGTTTTCCATCTGCGCAACCACAGGAAGTTTGCCCGCAGCATCGGGAAGGGCGTCACTATCGGCCACTGCACCCACTTCAACCAAAATGCCAATGTCGGCGGGCATATCAAAGGGCGGACGTAATTCCGGGCGCAGATCGGCCAGATGTTCAAAATACTTGCGCGGCAGATACTCGAAAGCCTCTACTGCGCCATTTGAGGCGATTTGCAGCGCGTTCAGCACGTTTAGGGACTCTGAAATGCCCGAAACAGAAATCATCGCGGTGGCATATGCTTTGGGTTTGGGGGCCAGTTTCATCACGGCGGCAGTGATGATCCCCAAAGTCCCCTCGGCGCCAATCATCAGGTTGCGAAGATCGTAACCTGTGTTGTCTTTACGCAATTCGCTCATGACATCGACGACGTCGCCATCGGGCATGACGACTTCGATCCCCAGACACAGTTCGCGCGTATTGCCGTAACGCACCACGTTGGACCCCCCGGCGTTTGTGGACAGGTTGCCGCCGATCATGCAGCTGCCGCGCGCGCCAAATAACAGTGGAAACACCAGATCATGCGCATCGGCTGCTGCGCGCAGGTCGTCAAGTATAACGCCGGCTTCAACGCTAACCGTTCGCGCCAGAGGATCGATTTTACGGATTTTGTTCATTCGCGCCAACGATACGATAATCTGGTCTTCGCCGGTTCCCGGTGACGCGCCACCGTTCAGTCCGGTGTTGCCGCTTTGAGGCACAACCGGCGTCCCCGAATGGTTGGCCAGTTTAACAATTTCAGCAACTTCCCGGGTGTTTGCCGGACGAACAACTGCCAGCGAACGCCCATTGTAAGCAGCGGTTCGGTCGTTATCGTATTGGCTCCGCTCATCATCACCGCACAGCACGTATTTGGCACCGACAATGTCTTTGAGTTTTGAAATGACGCCGTGTTCGGTCATGTGTCCGCTCCATAATCCTGTTTTGCGCGCTTTGCCGAAATGCGGCCCAGACGAATATCCTCGTCAACCGCTGCCGGGTCGCGCCTGAACGCATCGCCATATCCGCCACCACCCGGTGTACGCACGATAACACGGTCGCCGGGCCTGAGATCAATATCCTGTTCTTTGGACAGGTGTTGCGGTACGTGGCATGTCCCGCCGCGCCAGACTTCGACCTCGTTGACCGCGCCGTCCTGTCCGCCACGCGCGCCCTGCGGTCCGAACCGCCCATGGTCCATCACAAAGCTGGCCTTGGCGTCACCGCGCAACAGTTCGATTTCGTAGGTCAGGCCAAAACCGCCACGGTGCTCACCTGCTCCTCCCGAATCCTCGCGCAGCGCGTATTGGTGGTAAAGCACCGGAAACGCCTGTTCCATAATCTCCACGGGCGGGGATTTGGATATGCCGATGGTGGAACAGCCGTTGGTCAAGCCGTCCTGGCGCGCATTGCCGCCGTAACCCCCGCCGGAAAGCTGGTACATGACGAAATTCCGTCCCTTGGCCGGATCATGTCCGCCCAAAGCAAAGTTACCCGAAGTCCCCGCCGGGGCCGCCGTCACACTATCGGGCAGCGCCTTTACAAGGGCTGCAAAGACCGCTTCGGCAATTCTTTGACTGACTTCAGCGGCGCATCCCGACACGGGGCGCGGATATTTTGCGTCGAGAAACGTGTCGACGGGGCGGTTAACGTGCAGAGGTTCGAACGCCCCGGCGCTTATTGGTACGTCAGGAAAAATATGACGCATGGCCAGATAGACAGAAGACAGCGTTGTCGCGAGCACCGAATTCATTGGCCCCATGCACGGTGGGCTTGAGCCGGTGAAATCGAAAGTCAGTTCATCCTTGTGCTTGCTGACCTTAAGACTGATGACCAACGGCTCGTCGACAACGCCGTCGCTGTCCACATAGGCCGTGCCGCAATAATCACCATCAGCGATCTGCGAAATATGCGCCCGCATCTGCGCGGCGGCGCGACGGCGCAATTCTGCGATCGCCTCGCTTACAGTGTCGTCTCCATACCGATCAAGCAAAGCGTCCAGCCGCGTCGCGCCCACCTGCAAAGCCGCGGCCTGCGCCTTTACGTCCCCAATCCGTTGATCCGCCACGCGAATGTTGGAACAGATAATTGCGTAAATCTCGGTATCCAGCACGCCCTGTTTGAACAGACGCACAGGGGGAATACGCAGCCCTTCCTGTTCCACCGCCGTGGCCGAGGCTGAAAACCCGCCGGGCACGGCGCCGCCGGTATCGGGCCAGTGGCCGGTGTTGGACAGCCAGCAATAAATTTGACCGGCGCGGTAGTAAGGTCGCGCAAAGCGTACGTCCATCAAATGTGTGCCGCCCAAATACGGGTCGTTGACGATGTAGATATCATCGGGCTGTGGCGCGACCACGGTGCCCGCCGCGATCATTTCGATCAATACGCGCGTGGAATATTGCATAGTGCCCACGAATACCGGCAGCCCCTCGCTGCCCTGCGCGATCAGTGCACCGTCGGCGGCGGCATAAATTCCATCCGATCGGTCGTTGGCCTCGGCGATCACGGGCGAAAACGCGGCGCGCGAAAAACTCAGGTCCATCTCGTCGCAAACCTGTTGCAACCCCGCCTGAATAACGCTGAGCGTAATGGCATCAAGCATGTGAACCCCGGCCAAGCGTGATCAAAAGGTTCCCCTGCGTATCACCCCGCGCCACGTCGCCCGGTTCGATCAAAATCGTGGTATCCATTTGTTCGACGATGGCGGGGCCGGTCATTTCAGCCTCCAGTGGCAGGTGATCGCGCCAGTAAATCGGCGTGTCGTGGACTCTACCTCCGAAAATCACCTCGCGCGCGCCGGTTTGTGCTTCGGCCAGCTTGTTCTTGCGCGCGTTCGGGTCGATCAATGTGGTCAGGTCGATCGGCGGTCGTTTCCCGATAACCGAGGTGTTGATGTTGACCAGATTGGCTGTAACGTCGTCCAGTTCTACTTTGAACCGGTTGAAATAGGCCGCACGAAATTTGGCCTGCAAGTCATCAAGGCTGACTAAATGTGACTCCAACGGCACGCGCAGCAGATGCGTCTGACCGACAAATTGCATGTCGACGCTGTAAATAGCGTGAATCGCGGTCAAAGCGACATCGCTTTTGGCGATCTGCGTTTCACCTTCGGACGTCTGTTCCCGAAATACCCTGTGGACGTCAGAGGGGTCGAGCCTGTCCAGCGATGTATTTACGGTACGCACGTAGTCGTGGCGCAGGTCCGCCACCACGCAGCCCAAAGCGTTCGTAATGCCGGGGCGGCAGGGCACCAACACACGCGGCACGCCAAGCTCGCGCGCCAGCGCCGACGCGTGCAACGGTCCGGCACCGCCAAAAGCAAACAGCACGAAATCGCGTGGATCGACCCCCAGCGACACGGACACCATGCGGATCGCCCCGGCCATATGCATGTTGGCGATGCGAATAACGGCCTCGGCGGCCCCGATCACGTCAAGACCCAGGGGTGCGGCCAGCTTTTCCTCAAAAATCGCGGCGACGGTGGCGACGGTTGCGTCTGCGTCTTTGGCAGCCGCGCCCATCGGTTTCAGGCGTCCCAACAACAGGTTGGCGTCCGATATCGTCGGCGCAACTCCGCCCAGACCATAGCAAACCGGACCCGGCGTGGCGCCCGCGCTGTGCGGCCCCACCGCCAGCAAACCCGCCGCATTCACATGCGCTATTGATCCACCGCCCGCGCCAACAGTGCGCACGTCAACCATGGGCACGTGGATCGGCATCCCGTATTCGATCTCGATCTCGTTGCTGACGGCGGGTTGCGCGCCGCGTATCAGCGCCACATCGGTCGAGGTACCGCCCATGTCATAGGTCAATAGATTTTCAATCCCCGCGCTGGCACCCGTGTAGGCCGCAGCCATAACACCCGACGCCGGACCCGACATCACGGTCTTTGCTGCCTCTTTCGCCACCAGCGGTGCTGCGACCATGCCACCGTTGCCGTTCATGACCAGCACATCCTGCGCATAGCCTTTGCCTGTCATTTCACGCGAAAGACTGTCAATATACCGCTGCAAAAGTGGCTGCACCGAGGCGTTGACGGCCGCCGTCACACCGCGCTCGAATTCACGGCTTTCGCTCAGCAATGAATGCGCCAGCGTGACAAAATCGTTGGGCCATATACCCGCCAGTATCCGTCCGGCCTCTAATTCATGGGCGGGATTGGCGTAGGCGTGCAGGAAATGCACCACGATGGATTCGCAGCCCATTTCCAACAGCGTTGTTGCCGCGTTGGCCAGAGCGCCGTGATCCAGCGCCGTATGAATCTGCCCGTCTGCCGTCATCCGCTCGGGTACCTCGAAACGCAGATCGCGCGGTATAACCGGCGTAAATTCGCCAAACATGCCATAGGCCTGCGGCCGCGTGCGCCGCCCCAGTTCCAGCACGTCGCGAAATCCGCGCGTGGTAATCAGCCCGGTTTTACAAAGCTTGCGCTCAAGTACGGCGTTGGTGGTCGTGGTCGTGCCGTGTACAATCAACGCCACTTCGGGCAATTTTGCCTGCACCGCGTCAAGTGCGTCAAGAACCCCGAAAGCCTGATTTTCAGGCGTGCTGGGAACCTTGGCCAATTCAACCGAGCCACTGTCGCTAAGCATGATCAAATCGGTAAATGTGCCCCCCACATCGACACCAATGATCTTGCCCTGATTTGCCGCGCGCATGCGTGTCGTCCTTGACAGGCTGGTTCCAGATTCATTTGTATACAAAGATCAAAGACAGCGTCCACCGAATTGCCACCGAATGACGAATTTGAAAAGCAACGTATCATCGGCGCTCGCGGGTTTTGCCCACCGGGCGCGCTGGACGTTATTGCCGCGCCGGGCACGGGTCATTTTGAAACTGTCGGTCTTTGATTGGGGCATCTGCGCGCTGGCGGGCAAAGACAGCGATATTAGCCGGATACTGCGCCGTCAAATTGTGCAGGAACAAGGGCGGGGTGAGGCAACACTGATCGGCAGCGGCGCAAAATATCCGGCACGCGGCGTGGCTTTGGCCAACGGGGCGACGTCGCACGCATTTGATTTTGATGACACACATTTTTTGCACATAGGCCACCCAAGCGTGGCGATCCTGCCCGCGTGTCTGGCCATGGCAGAACGTCAAAGGTGCACCGGATTGGCATTTTTGGAGTCTGCAATGATCGGATTTGAAACCTCGATCCGGCTGGGCGGCTGGCTGGGGCGCCGCCACTATCAGGCGGGGTTTCACCAGACCGCAACGGCAGGGGCATTTGGGGCGGCGCTGGCGTCGGGACGATTGCTGGGTCTTGATGCCCCCCATCTGGAACAGGCTTTGAACATCGTTTCAACCCGCGCATCAGGACTGAAAAGCCAGTTTGGCAGCATGGGAAAACCACTGAACGCCGGTATCGCCGCAGCAAACGGAGTCGAAGCGGCGCTGCTGGCCGCTGGCGGATTTTTGTCTTCGACCGGGGCGCTTGAGGGCGGGCAGGGATTTGGTGCCACACACTACGGCGAAAATAATACAGCTGCGCTGGACGGGCTGGGCAACGATTTTGTTCTGGAAAATATCAACTACAAATTTCACGCCTGCTGCCACGGCACCCACGCGATGATCGAAGCTTTGAAAACGGCTTTGCAGTCCGGTACCGCCCCCACGTCGATTTTGGTCACGGTCCATCCCCGGTGGCTTGACGTATGCAACATCACAGCACCGCAAAGCGGATTGGAAATGAAATTCAGTTTCAAAGCGGTCGCGGCAACGGTGATGTGCGGGCGCGATACCGGCTCCATCAAAAGTTTCTCTGATGCGGCAGTGCTAAGGCCCGATCTGGTAAAGGCAGCCGCGATTGTATCGGTGGAGTCTGAAACATCGATCAAAGAAACCGCTGCGCGCGTTGAAGTACATTTTGCCGGCGGTCGGGTTGCAACCGCCGATCATGATCTTGCGACACCCCTGGATACGCCGGACCTGAGAACAAAATTATTGGCGAAAGGGCGCGCATTGGTGGGATCCTCAAAGACAAACGATTTGTTTGAGGCGGTGCAAGCATTGGAAACTACCGCCGACGTCAACGGGTTTTCGCTGCTGCTGCGGTAACGTTTAATTTCACAGGGATTGCCTGATCAAACCCACCAGCCGTGAACGTGACTCCGGCAATTTCTTATCACCGAGCGAAGGCGCCAGCCAATGTTCCAGAAAATATCCCGTGGTCCGCAACCCTTCCAGCACCGCCGCACGATCGGCGGTTTCGTTCAACACTGGCATGGGCAGTAGCTTGTCCACCCAGTTTCCCGCGCCCGTTCGACTGACTGCGCGCCCGGTTTTGGGCGACACATAGGCCAGATCAGTGGTGTGACCCGTCACGGCACAGGTGTTCAAATCAAGTCCGAATCCAAGGTCTTCAAGCAAATTCAACTCCCACATCAGGTACGGTCGCAGCCAGTCACCTTCGCACAAGTGATCAAGCAAATCCGTGGTTTTGTGGTACAATGCGGCGTGTGGCGCACGTTCGGGCAAAGCAAACCGCAACAGTCCACATATTGTATTCAGAGCGGCCAGTGCCGTTCTGTCGCTCATTATCCCGGCGGCACGGGCGTGGACAGACTCGACCCGGAAATGTCCCAGATGTTCCTCGAGCCGGGCGCGCCACTCCAGATCAAGCTGCGCGCCGGGCTGCAATATCGGCGATAATTTCCGTCCGGCACCGCCGCGCACCATTCCGGCGTGGCGACCCCGCGACTGTGTGAACACCTCGATAATTACCGAGGTTTCCCCGTACCGCCGCACACCCAAAAGGGCCCCCTGATCGCGCCATTCCATGGCGCAACCTAGTCCGAAAGCCCGGGCTCATCCAGCAAATGCCGCCCGGCATTGTCTTCAACCTCGATAATCCATATGTCGCGGTCAAATTGGCGTTGTTTTTGCAGGCTGGCCTCGACGTCTTTGTCGCGCCCTTTGAGCAATGTCACCCAAACCCGCGACCCTTCGGGATCGAACGACCGCTGAAAGCTTTCGGCCCGCCCGTCCAGCGTCGACAGTTTCACGATGACCGCCCCTGCCACAGCGTCGCCGCGCGCCACCACGAATCCAGGGATACCGGCAAGACGCAGGCGGTTCAGATAGGCTTTCACCCAGAATTCGGTACTCAGGCGCGCCATCAGTTGCCCCCGCTAAAGTCCAGACCCATTTCTTCGTAACGTTCCGCATCGTCCTGCCATTTGGGCTGAACCTTGACCTGTAGGAACAAATGTACCTTACGCTCTAAAAATTCGGCGATGTCTTTGCGGGCCGCCATGCTGACGCCTTTGATTGTTGCGCCCTTGGGACCAAGCACGATGCCACGGTGGCCTTCCCGCGTCACATAGATCATCTGGTCGATTTTGACCGAACCGTCTTTGCGGTCTTCCCATGCTTCGGTTTCGACGGTTAACTGATATGGCAATTCCTGATGCAGTCGCAGGATCAGCTTTTCGCGGGTCATTTCGGCGGCGATCATGCGCAGCGGCAGGTCGGCGATCTGATCTTCGGGATAATGCCACGGGCCGACGGGCAGTTTTTCAGCCAGCCATTTGCGCAAGTCGCGGACACCGTGGCCTTTTTCTGCCGAGATCATGAAAGTCGCGGCAAAATCATACGCCGCGTTCAGTTTTGTGGTCAGCGCCAACAGTACGTCGGCCTTGACGCGATCGATCTTGTTGATTGCCAAGGCCACGGTCTGCCCTTTTGACGTGCGTTCGCGCAAAGCCTCCAAAATCGCGTCAACCCCTTCGGTGACGCCACGGTGCGCCTCGATCAGCAGGACAACGATATCGGCGTCGGACGCCCCGGACCACGCAGCGGCGACCATGGCGCGGTCAAGGCGGCGCCGTGGCCGAAACAGCCCCGGCGTATCGACGAACACCAATTGCGCCTGCCCTTCCAGCGCCACGCCCTTGATGCGCGTGCGCGTGGTCTGAACCTTGTGGGTGACGATCGACACCCTGGCCCCAACCATGCGGTTGAGCAACGTCGATTTTCCGGCGTTGGGTTCGCCGATCAGGGCCACAAATCCGCAGCGGGTGTCAGCCGTCATTTATTGGTCTCCAATGCGTCCAGCATCAACCGTGCCGCATCCTGTTGGGCCTGTCGTTTTGATGCGGCGCGCGCCTCGGTTGTTAGGCCCGATTCCAGCGTGGCGCGGATCAGGAACATCGGTGCATGATCGGGGCCTTCGCGTGTGATTTCGCTGTAGACCGGCGGCGGTAACCCGCGCGCCTGCGCCCATTCCTGCAGCATTGTTTTGGCGTCGCGGGCGTCGGTCGCAGCCTTGCCAATGCGGCTGCCCCAAAGGCGCAGGATCATATCGCGGGCCGCGTTAAACCCCGCATCCAGAAACACCGCGGCAATGACGGCCTCCATGGCGTCACCCAACAGTGCCTGCTTGCGCCGCCCGCCGCTTTTGGTTTCCGAGCGTCCCAGTTTCAAAACTTCGCCCAAACCAATTTCGACGGCGATTTCGGCGCAGGTTTCCTTGCGCACCATCGCATTGAAACGCGGTGCCAAAAGTCCCTCGGCAGCCTGAGTATCCGCCTGAAACAGCGCCTCTGCCATCACCAGTCCCAACACGCGGTCTCCCAGAAACTCCAGCCGTTGGTTGTCGGGACGTGTTGGTGACGAAAATGACGCGTGGGTGACCGCCTGTTGCAACAAGCCGGGCCGGGAGAAATCGTGACCAATGCGCGTGCAAAACGCTATGAGATCACCCGATAGCTTCACTCGATCGCCTTGAAATACCGATCCGAACGCCACGTCCAGAAGGCAAGAATAGACTTGCCGGCGGATGAAAATATCACGCGGTCCGCGCGCCCGACCAGATTTTCAAACGGCACAAACCCGACGCCGCCAATGTTGCGGCTGAAACGGCTGTCCTGTGAATTGTCGCGATTGTCACCCATGAAAAAATACTGTCCCGCTGGCACCGTGAATACCGGCGTGTTGTCGGCAAACCCGTTTTCGATATTCAGTATCGAGTGGGTTACGCCACCGGGCAGTGTTTCCAGCTGACGCGTTTTTGTGCAGGTCTCGCCAAACGGTACCGGTCCGTTTTCGCATCGCGGCACACCTTTGATCGGCCCCTGTTCGTCACGGATTTCTTCAAATACGCCGGCGTCTTCCAAGCTCACAGCGGTACCGTTCACCTGCAGTACACCCTTTTTCATCTGAATGCGGTCACCGGGAACACCGATCAACCGCTTGATGAAATCGGCTTGCGTGACGGGATGTTTGAACACGATCACATCACCGCGATTCGGTTCGCGACCAAACAGGCGCCCCGATCCCGGACACATGGAAAACGGGCAGGAATACTTGGAATAGCCGTAGGCCATTTTATTCACGAACAGGAAATCGCCAATCAACAACGTGTCCTTCATCGACCCCGAGGGAATCCAAAAGGGCTGAAAAAACAGTGTGCGGATAAGGCCCGCCAACAGCAAAGCATAGACGAGCGTCTTGGCGGTCTCGGCGATCCCGCCTTCGGACTTTTTGTTTTTTGACATTGAAATATTCAAACCTGATTGCAGTGGATGCGCGGTAAATGCCGACCGGCTTATGCGAAGTCAAGTTGATGCTGGAGAATTCGGAACAGTTGACCGGAAATTGAACCCTGATTGGCGCGGCAATCAGCAACCTTTGACATTTTCCACAGGGCAATACCGTGACTTTCGAAACTCAGGAATTGAAATTGAATTCGACCGTCCAAACCACCACCTGGTGCTTTGGCGACCTCAGGATAGTTGACTCGTTTTACGCGCCAGACGGCCAAATCTGCATCGGTCTCGGTGATGTGTCCAAAGGCGATGCGGTTATAACTGAAACGGCCGCGGATTTAATAGCCGGGTTTCCTGACCTCAAGTTTGTCACCACGATTTTCGGTGTGCGGGAAATCACGCAGCAAACGCTTGGACACCCCAACGTCACCCTTCTGAAACGGGGAACCATGTGAAGATACCGGGTTGGAAAGAGTGGGAGCTTGACGAAAGTCGAAAGGTTTCGCGGTCATCAGGCCGGTTCGATTCCGCTGAATATGATCGTCAGGTGTCTGGAAATCAAAAGGGCGTGTGCCGATTATCGCTGTCGCCTTGGCAGTGCCTCGATCAAAACGAACGCCTGTGCCCATGGGTGGTCGTCGGTCAGGGTGACGTGGATGTGCGGGTCCATGCCTTCGGGGGTCATGTCCGCCAGACGCTGCGCGGCCCAGCCGGTGACGTGCATTTGCGGCTGCCCCGAGCGCAGGTTGCTGACCGACATGTCTTTCCAAGCAATGCCCATACGCAGTCCCGTCCCAAGCGCCTTGGAACAGGCCTCTTTGGCGGCCCAGCGTTTGGCGTATGTTCCCGGCGTGTCGGCGCGGCGTTCGGCTTTGCGCTGCTCGAGTTTGGTGAATACGCGGTTGCGGAACCGGTCGCCAAAGCGTTCCAGCGTTTTTTCGATACGCTCGATATTCGCCAGATCGGTGCCGATGCCAAGGATCATGGTTTATTCGAACGCGATAACGCCGGTGGCTTGATTGATACGGATCGACACCAGTTCCTGTCGACCCGGATCGATCAGGCCGGTTTCCGGATTGTAAAAATCAACCGGAATTTGCAATAGCAGACCCAATTTAGGATTATACGTGGCCTGAATGCCGTGAAAGACCACATATCCCCAGCCCTGGCCCTGTTGGTCCGACAGAACCGTGCAGGCGCGCCCCAATTCCGGATCGGGGTGCAGGATCAACAGATGAAACGAGCAACAGGCCGGTTCACCCCCTGTATCAAGCAGCGCAATTCGGATTTTGCCGTTGGAAAAGGTTGTCGTGTTCACCGGCCATGGTTCAACCACGTTATAGGCCGAGGCCACCCAGTTACATTCATTCAGGGTTTGCGCAGACGCACCCAGCGCTGTGAGGACCCAAAAAAGGCCAATCGAAAAATACTTTGTCATTTTGTTTCTCTTTTCAAAATTATGGCACGCGGGCCTCGTCCATCAGGTTGCGCATGTGTTGCATCGCGGTTTTTAGTCCGGTGAAAATTGCCTCTCCGATCAGATAATGACCGATATTCAGTTCCATCACCTCGGGAAAAGCCGCGACAGGTTTCACGGTATCATAGGTCAGTCCGTGACCCGCGTGCACCTCAAGTCCCAGTGAATGGGCAAATTGTGACATGGCTCGCAGCTTTTGCAATTCTGCGGCGGCTTGGTTTTGGTGGCCCTCTGCAAAGGCATCGCAATAAGCGCCGGTGTGCAATTCCACCACAGGTGCGCCTATCCGCGCCGCGGCCTCGATCTGACGTTGGTCAGCGGCGATAAAAATCGACACGCGACACCCGGCATCGCGTAAAGGAGCTATGAAATGCGCCAGTTTGTTTTCTTCTCGCGCCACTTCCAGCCCGCCTTCGGTTGTGCGTTCCTCGCGTTTTTCCGGCACCAGACACACGGCGTGGGGCGTGTGGCGCAGCGCAATTTTTTGCATTTCGGGCGTGGCGGCCATTTCAAAGTTCAGAGGCACGTGCAGCGCCTTCATAAGGGCTTCGATGTCGCTGTCGGAAATATGTCGCCTGTCTTCACGCAGATGCGCAGTAATACCGTCGGCGCCCGAGTCCTGAGCCAGCATCGCTGCGCGCAACGGATCAGGATAGGTGCCGCCACGCGCGTTACGGACCGTCGCAACGTGATCGATATTTACACCCAGCCGCAACGGGCCCAGGGGTTTGGCAAGCGGTGTCGCTTTGGTCGTCATTGGCGAAAACCTGTTCAGTCAACTGGAACAATCAGAAACCGCGATTACGGTCCCGACGCGTCCTTCTTTTTCTGTCTGATTTCTTTGAGTTTGGCAATCAGGCGTCCCTTGCGCCGGTTCTGGTAGGTTTCAATTATCGGTCGTGTCAGCGTGTAAATCGCGAAAGATGTGATAATCCCCGGGATGATGCCCCCAACCAAATAGGGCACGAATACCTGATCAAAGAATTGCCAGAGTTCAGTCCAATCTGCCGTCGCAGCCCCGAACAATGCTCTGAAGTTGTGCCACAGGTCCGAAATTGCATGGGCGAATAAATTGAGCACCGAAGCCCCTTCGTCCGTCAGAGCGTCGGTGCCCAACATCCAGGTACCCAATTGGTAATTGATCGTCGCGATCACCACGAACGTCGGGGGCGTACCAAAAAAAGTTCCAAGCAGTGCCGCAATCAGGTTGGCGCGCAGCAAAGCCGCCAACGCCACGGCGGATATCATGTGAATTCCGAACAACGGCGTAAAACAAATGAACACGCCGGCCGAAATTCCCAGAGCAATCTTGTGCGGTGAATCAGGCAGCCGCCGCAATCGAAGCAGCACATAACTGGCTGCGCGCCGCCAACCGGTACGCGGATATATCAGGTCGCGAAAAGCTGCCCACCACGTTTTTGGATTGCGGCGCTTAAAGACCATCCTGGCGCCCTTTATTCGGGGCCGCTGTGTCGGAACCGCTGCGTCTGCGACGCAGTTGCGCCACATCGGAATCGGTTTCGACTGCCGTCATCACGTTGTGCAGATGCGTAACGTCGCGTACTTCGATATCGATCAGAACACGGAAAAAATCGCTTTTGCGGTCGGTGAAATGCATGTCAGAGATATTGGCGTTTTGCTCGCCTATTAGCGTGCAAATCCGGCCCAAAGCGCCAGTGTCGTTTGCCAAAGTGATTTCAATCGTCACGTTGTAGATTGGTGCGAACGTCCCCTCACCCCAGTGCAGGTCAAGCCAGCGCTCTGACTGGTTTTCGAACTCGATCAGCGCTTCGCAGTCAATGGCGTGCACGCGCACGCCTTTGCCGCGATACGTTATCCCTACGATCCGCTCGCCCGGTACCGGCTGACAGCATTGCGCGTATTCTGCCGATTGATCCGCATTCAGACCAATCATCGCGCGCGCCGGATGTACCGTTTCTCCGGGCTGTTCTTTAAGCAACTCGGGATAAAGCGTGCGAATCATTTCGGTGCCGGTCAGTTCGGAACTGCCAAGCATGGCAAGCAAATCTTCGCTGTCTTTGACACCCATGTGTTTTGCTGCGGTGGCAAGTGCCTTGTCGGTGACTTTCTTGCCGACGTGTTCAAAAGCCACGCGCGCCAGCTCGCGGCCCAGGCGCACAAACCCGTCGCGATGATCTTCGCGCAACGATTTGCGCACCGCCGTACGGGCGCGGCCCGTCACGGCAATATCCATCCACGTCGATTGCGGACGCTGGCCTTCGGCGGTTATAATATCGACAGACTGGCCGTTGCGCAGCCGCGTCCAGAGCGGCACACGCAACCCGTCAACTTTGGCCCCCACACAGCTGGAACCTATTCGGGTGTGAATTGCATAGGCAAAATCTATCGGTGTCGCCCCACGCGGCAGTTTGACGACTTCGCCTTTGGGGGTAAAACAAAACACCTGATCTGAAAACATTTCCAGTTTGACATGTTCCAGAAACTCGTTGTGGCTGTCAGAAATCTCAAACCGTTCCGTCAGCCCCGAGAGCCAGGTAAACGGATCCACTGCAAAGGGGTTCTCCACCCGGAGACCGTCGCGATAAGACCAGTGCGCGGCGACACCGGCCTCGGCGACTTCGTGCATTTCGCGGGTCCTGATCTGTACTTCGACGCGCTTGGCGTCGCGCCCCGATACGGTTGTATGGATTGATCGGTAACCATTGGACTTGGGCTGCGATATGTAATCCTTGAACCGTCCGGGCACCGCCCACCAGCGTCCGTGAATAGCGCCCAGTACGCGGTAGCAGTCGGCCTCGTTGCGGGTGATGATACGAAACCCGTAGATATCGGACAGGCGCGAAAAACCCTCTTTCTTTTCCTGCATCTTGCGCCAGATCGAATAGGGTTTTTTCTCGCGTCCGAACACATCCGCCCAGATATCGTGCTTTTCCAGCACCTCGCGTATGTCGTTGGTGATTTGCGGGATCAGGTCACCGGTCTGACTGCGCAGGGTCAGAAAACGCCGCATGATCGAATTCCGGCCTTCCGCGTTCAGAACGTGAAAACTTAGATCTTCCAATTCATCTCTGATCGACTGCATGCCCATGCGACCGGCCAACGGCGCATAGATTTCCATGGTCTCCTTGGCTTTTTGTTGCTGTTTGGTGACTTTGAGAAATTTTATGGTACGCATGTTGTGCAGCCGGTCGGCCAGCTTAACCAAAAGCACGCGCAGGTCTTTGGACATGGCCAACAGCAGTTTACGAAAGTTTTCCGCCTGCTGCGTCTCAGAGGAATTAAGTTCAAGTTTGGTCAGTTTGGTGACGCCGTCCACCAGTTGGGCGATATCGTTGCCAAATTTTTGAACCACCTCTTCGTAGGTGGATTTTGTGTCCTCGATTGTGTCGTGTAACAGCGCGGTAATGATGGTTGAATCGTCCATCTGCTGCTCGGTCAGAATTGCCGCGACTTCGACCGGGTGCGAAAAATAAGGTTCGCCACTGGACCGAAATTGCCCGGAATGCATGTCGTGCCCGTACTGATAGGCCGACCGAATTAAATCGGAATTGGACCCGGGATTATAGTTGCGGACCAGATCGACAAGGTCTTCGACATCTATCATGGCCGCCGTCCCTAGACACAGGCTCCCCCGACACGGGTGTCGGCGTTATTTACTCTCCTGCGCTTCCATCAGCGCGCGCAACAGATTTTCTTCTGATTCGTCGTCGTCGGGTGTGTCGACTTCGGACCCCATGAGCAACGCCATAGCGTCCTCCTCGGGTTCGTCTACTTCGATCTGGGTCTGGTTGCTTTCGATATAGCTTTCGCGCAGCCCTTCGGCAGTCAGCGTTTCCTCGGCGATTTCGCGCAATGCGCAGACAGGGTTCTTGTCGTTGTCGCGCACAACCGTCAGCTCAATGCCGGCAGCCAGTTCGCGGGCGCGATGTGCGGCCAGCATCACGAGATCAAACCGATTGGGAATCTTATCAACGCAATCTTCAACGGTTACACGGGCCATCGGGCGCTCCTGTCAGGGTTAAGCAGGTGGAAGAAAATGGTACTTAGGGCGATATTGCCATATTGGCAAGAGCCCGCGACATTAAAATCCACCTAATAATCGGATCGAAGAGGCGTGATTTGGGATTTCTGTTCGTTGCTGAGTGCCGCCAGCATTTGCGTAACTGAGAGCCTGGTGACCGGGTGTTGCCATCGCGGCTCGACATCACGCAACGGGATCAGAACAAAGGCGCGATCCTGCAGTCGGGGATGCGGCAGGATCATCTGCGCAGGGGTCTCGTGGATTTGAGCAGCGGGATCCAGATCAAACCAGAACCGGAAAACAGAAGTGTCCGGAAAAACCTGATGGCCAAAATCAAGCAGATCCAGATCAATCGTACGCGCCGACCAGCGCCTGCCGCGAACCCGCCCGATTTTGTGTTCGATCTCGTGCAGACGCGTCAGTAACTGGTGGGCGTCCAGTGCGGTTTCAAGCTGCGCAACGGCATTGATAAAATCCGGCCCCGCGCCCACAGGAACGGCTTTGGACCTGTACAGACGGCTTGACTTCAATACCCTGAGGTCGTCGCTGCACAACATGGACAGCGCAGCTTCAACGGTTTCAGTTGACCTGCCGACAGACGACGGCAGGTTGGATCCCAGCGCAATTAGGCATTTTGTGATGCTTTTTGATTTCATTTGGGCTTGCGGCGGGACGCCAAAACCTTATCTTAGCACTGTAGTTTCATTGATGCATTATTAACCAAAACCACTCTCAACTGTCGATGAAACTTATTTTGAAAGGATTGATTATGTTCTACCGGGATGAACGGCTTGCGCTTTTTATCGACGGCTCCAACCTCTACTCCGCCGCCAAGGCACTGGGGTTTGACATCGACTACAAACTTCTGCGAACCGAGTTTATGCGCCGCGGCAGGCTCATGCGCGCATTTTACTATACGGCTTTGCTGGAAAACGACGAATATTCACCAATCCGTCCGCTGGTCGATTGGCTGAACTACAACGGCTATAACATGGTCACCAAACCCGCCAAGGAATTCACCGATTCCATGGGCCGGCGCAAGGTGAAAGGGAACATGGATATAGAACTTGCCGTCGATGCGTTGGAACTGGCACCGCACGTGGATCACATTGTGATTTTTTCGGGCGACGGCGATTTCAGACCGCTGGTCGAGGCGCTGCAGCGCAAAGGTGTGCGCGTGTCGGTCGTGTCAACGATCCGTTCGCAACCTCCGATGATCGCCGACGATCTGCGCCGTCAGGCCGATAATTTCATCGAACTGGAGGATTTGAAGGACGTGGTCGGTCGCCCGCCGCGCCCAGAGCCTGAACACATCAGCGCAGTTGAAGAAGAGCTTGAAGAAAGCTAAAACTCTTTCCGGTGCCGGATATTGGTTTCGGCACCGGCGCGTGCAATGGCGGCAGGCTGCGTTGTGACCAATCCCGAACTCACCCTTTATCTGGCGGCACCGCGTGGATTTTGCGCAGGTGTCGACCGTGCCATCAAAATCGTGGAACTGGCGCTAAATAAATGGGGCGCGCCGGTCTATGTGCGCCATGAAATTGTGCACAATAAATACGTCGTCGACGGGCTGATTGCCAAGGGCGCTGTGTTCGTCGAACATCTGGGTGACTGCCCCGATAACCGCCCGATCATATTCTCGGCCCACGGGGTGCCCAAAGATGTACCCGCCGCCGCAACAGCGCGTAACATGGTCTTTGTGGACGCCACTTGCCCGCTGGTGTCAAAGGTACATATCGAAGCCGCGCGCCATTTTGAAAACGGATTGCAAATGGTGATGATCGGCCACGACGGCCACCCCGAAACCATCGGCACAATGGGCCAACTGCCCGATGGCGAAGTACTGCTTGTGGAAAACGTGGACGACGTGACCCGGTTGGAACCCCGCAACGAAAACCGGCTTGCATTCATTACGCAAACCACGCTTTCGATTGACGACACCGCCGACATTGTTGCGGCACTGAAATCGCGATTCCCCAAAATTGTCGGCCCCCACAAAGAAGACATATGTTACGCCACGACCAACCGTCAGAAGGCCGTCAAAGAGATCGCCGTCAAGGTCGACGCGGTGCTGGTGATCGGTGCGCCGAACTCCAGCAATTCCAACCGTCTTGTCGAAGTGGCGGCAGGTGCAGGCTGCGGCTATACCCAGCTGGTGCAACGCGCGACGGATATCGACTGGCGGGCATTGAAAGGCATTAAGTCGGTTGGCATAACCGCCGGAGCCTCGGCACCCGAGGTTCTGGTGAATGAGGTGATCGAGGCGTTTTCTGCGCGGTACGAAGTGGCCGTTGAAATCGTCGAAACCGCTAAAGAGAACGTTGAATTCAAGGTGCCACGCGCTCTGAGGAGCGCGACATGACGCCGGTGCAGAATGCGCGGACTTGGGCGGCCCATGGCTGAAATCACCGCTTATACCGACGGCGCCTGCGCGGGCAATCCCGGACCCGGTGGTTGGGGCGTGTTGTTGCTGGCACGCGACGGGGCGCGCGTGATCAAAACCCGCGAACTGACCGGCGGCGCCGCAGATACCACCAACAACCGCATGGAGCTTTTGGCCGCGATCAACGCGCTGGAGGTTCTGGAAACGCATACCAGACTGACCGTTGTCACCGACAGCAGCTACGTGCGCGACGGCGTGATGAAATGGATACATAATTGGAAGCAAAACGGTTGGAGAACCGCAGGTAAAAAACCGGTGAAAAACACCGACCTGTGGCAGCGTCTGGACAGCGCGCAAGCCGCGCACGACGTAACATGGCAATGGGTCAAAGGCCACGCCGGCCACCCCGAAAATGAACGCGCGGACGAGCTGGCCAGACACGGGATGAAGGCGTTTAAGTAAGCAACGGGTTGGCGAGGCACCTTTTGGGGAACGTGGGGTTGTGAAACTATTAAAGTCACATACTCTAATGTCTGTCGTATTTCTTCTCACATTCGATTCAGTGACACGTGTCACCTATATTTCGGGCGCCTATCTCAAATTTTGTTTATTCGGCAATGCATTATCGGGCAATCCTACCCGCACAGGTTTTGGCAGCGGGGTGTATGAGACCCGCAGCTTTGATCCCTACCGCAACTGGATCGATCCCATTGGGGTCCGCGATGTCACCAGGCGTCTGGTGCTGACGTACAACACCGCCAGTCATATTTTTGCCCAAGGACCGGGCGCATATGCCCTACCC